>NZ_JBBKZS010000010.1:0-226031 GCF_037889955.1 Variovorax robiniae | reverse complement strand
CCCGAGCATTGTCGTCACGTGTTGCGTTTCGTAGATGCTTTGCGGCCGGCCCGGCAGGTTCGACAGCGCCTGGTCCAGCAACAGGCGATTCCCTGAAACCTTGCTGACCGAGATGTAGTCGTAGGCAGCCAACTCGGTCCATGTGACGCGACGCTTCTTCGCCAGCGGATGGTCCCGCCTGCAGGCCGCGACGAAGCGCTCCTCCAGCAGCGGCGTGAAGTCGATGTCCGTCTCCTGGCTGCCGACAAAGTTCAGCCCGAAGTCCGCCTCCCCGCGCGAGACGACCGACAGCACGTCGTTGGCGCTGGCGTCGAACACCTTCACCCGGATCTTCGGATAGCGCTCGTGATAGCGCGAGATCACCTGGGACAGGTAGTAGTAGACGGTGGACGGCACGCAGGCGATCGTCACTTCGCCCATGCGCGTACCCGCGACGCCCCGTATGCCCAGCAACGTCTGGTCGAGGTCGTCGAGCAACTGTTGCACCTTGCGGTCGAAGTCGCGGCCCACGGAAGTCAGGCTCACGCGCCGCGTCGTGCGTTCCAGCAGGCGCACGCCCAGCGCCTCTTCCAGTTTCTCGATGCGCCGGCTGAACGCCGGCTGCGACACGTGCAACGCGTCCGCTGCCTTTCGGAAGCTGCTGAGCTCGGCCACGGCACGAAAGGCCTGCAAGTCATTGAGGTTGAAGTTGATGGCCATGCGCGTCTCCTTGCGAAGTCTTATTGATCGACAGTCTGCATCAATCAATCCTGAATATGCAATTCACAGCATGGATCAATCCAAAGACCATTGGGTCACCGTCAAGGAACAGACCTTGGCACACAGATCCAAACCATCGGAGACATCCATGCAATTTCGTCGACACCTCGTCCTGGGTGCCCTCGCCTCGGCGGCCATCCTTGCCTGCGGGAGCGCGCTCGCTGCCTTCCCGGAAAGGGCGATCACCATCGTCGTGCCCACAGCCGCTGGCGGCGCCAATGACGCCATGGCGCGGGTCATCGGCCAGGCCATGTCGGTCGCCCTGAAGCAGCCGGTGATCGTCGACAACAAGGCCGGCGCCAACGGTGCCATTGCCAGCGAGTTCGTCATGCGGGCGCCGGCCGATGGCTACACGCTCATGCTCGGCTACATCGCCACGCACGCCATGAACCCTGCGCTGCAGAAGCTGCGTTACGACCCGGTCAAGGACTTCGAACCGGTGGGCATGGTCGGCTCCTCCGCGACCCTGATGGTCGTCAGTCCTTCCGTGAAGGCCCATAACGCCAAGGAACTGGTCGCGTACATCAAGGCGCACCCCAACCAGGTCAGCTACGCCTCGGCCGGGAACGGCACCGCGCCGCATTTCGCTGCGGAGATGTTCAAGCTCTCCACCGGCACCAGCATGCTCCACGTGCCCTACAAAGGTTCGGCACCCGCGGTCACGGACACCATCGGCGGCCAGACGCAGGTGATGTTCCCCAGCCTCTTCACCGCCATGCCCTACGTCAAGGGCGGCAAGCTGAAAGCCATCGGTGTCGCGGGCAGCAAGCGCTCGCCCTTGATGCCCGATGTCCCGACGCTCAAGGAACAGGGCATCGACAACGTCGACGTCTCGCAGTGGTACGCCATGTTCGCGCCGGCGAAGACGCCCAAGGCGGTGGTCGAGCAACTCAACAAGGCGCTCAACGAGGCGCTGGCGGACAAGACGGTCATCAAGAGGCTCGAGGACCACGGCGCCGAAGTCGAAACCATGTCGACAGAGCAGATGCGCACCTTCGTCCAGCAGGAGCAGGTCAAGTGGAAGAAGGTCGTGCAGGCCGCCAAGCTGACGGCGGACTGAGATGAGCAGGACACTTCCTTGCGTGCTGATGCGCGCGGGCACTTCGCGCGGGCCCTTCTTCCTGAAGGAGTGGCTTCCCGCGAACGAAGAAGAGCGTGACCAGGCCCTCATCGGCGCGATCGGCGCGTCGGATCCACTGCAACTGGACGGCGTCGGCGGCGGTAGCACTCTCAACAGCAAGGTGGCGATCGTTTCGCGCTCGCAGGAGCCGGGCTGCGACCTGGACTATCTGTTCGCGCAAGTGGGGGTGGGCCATCGCTCTGTCGATACGCGCCCCAACTGCGGCAACATGCTCTCCGGCGTCGCGCCCTTCGCGATCGAGCAGGGGCTGGTCGAACCGCAGGATGGCACGACCCGCGTACGCGTCTTCAACGTCAACACCCGGTCACGCATCGATGTGATCGTGCGGACGCCCGGCGGCCGCGTCACCTATGACGGCGATGCGCGCATCGACGGCGTCGCAGGAACGGCTGCGCCGATCCTGCTGAATTTCCTCGATGCCTGGGGTGCGGTGACGGGCAGCGTGTTTCCGACCGGCAAGCGCATCGACACGATCGATGGCATCGAGGTGACATGCATCGACGCGGCGATGCCCTTGATGATCGTCCGCGCACGCGACCTCGGCGTCACCGGAAGCGAGAAGCCGGCGGCGCTCGATGCGAACCCCGCGTTGCTGGAGCGACTGGAAAAGTTGCGCCTCCAGGCCGGATACCTGATGGGTCTCGGCGACGTGTCCGCCAGCGTCATTCCCAAGCCGGTCCTGGTCAGCCCGGGCGACTCGCCAGACAGCATCACCTCGCGCTATTTCACACCGAGTCGCTGCCATGCCTCGCATGCGGTCACCGGCGCCATTGGCGTCCTGAGCGCATTCGCGCTGCCCGGCACAGTCGCCAGCGCGATGGCGCGCGGCCCGGGCCGGCACCAGCTGGTCCTGCTGCACCCGGCAGGCCAGATCGATGTTGAGGTCGAACTGGAAGGCCATGGCGACCAGGCGGCGGTGACGGCCGCGGCCCTGGTGCGCACGGCCCGGAAGATCATGCAGGGCGAGATGCAGTTGCCCGACTACGTCTTCACGCGGCCCGAAGCCGTGGAGCAGCCGCCCGCGAGCTTCCCGCGCAAGCCCATCACGATCATCGTGCCGACCCGAGCGGGTGGCGGCAACGACACGATGGCCAGGATCATCGCGGCCAGGCTGAAGCCGCTGCTGGGCCAGGACGTGCTCGTCGACAACCGCGCCGGCGCCAACGGTGCCATCGCGAGCGAATACGTGGCGCGCGCTGAACCGGACGGCCACACACTGATGTTCGGCTACGTCGGAACGCATGCGATGAATCCCGCGTTGCAGAAGCTGGCGTACGACCCCGTCGCCGACTTCGAGCCCATCGGGCTGGTCGGCTCCTCGCCCACCTTGATGGTGGCGAACAACGACAGCGGCCTTGCAGACGTGCGAAGCCTCGTCCAGCGCTTGACCGGCTCGCCCCGCAGCATCCGCTACGCATCGGCCGGCGATGGAACGCCGCCGCATTTCGCGGCCGAACTGTTCAAGCAGAACACGGGTACGAAGATGAACGGAAGGACCTCCGATGGCGCCGCCCCCGCGATCCTCGACACCCTGGACGGGCGGACGCAGGTCATGTTCCCGAGCCTCTTCACGGCGTATCCGTTCATCCTCGATGGCCGACTGCGCGCCCTGGCTGTGGCGTCTGCATCGCGTCTCGACGCATTGCCCGAGGTGCCGACCTTGTCGGAGACGGGTATCGAGGGCGTCGATGTCTCGCAGTGGTACGGGCTGTTCGCGCCGGCACGCACACCCGCGGCCGTGGTCGCACAGATCAACCGTGCCCTCAACGAAGTGCTTGCCGATCCTCAGGTGATCGCGCGCTTCGAGAGCCAAGGCGCCAAGGTCGAGGCCGGGCCGCCGGCAGCGCTGCGCAAGCGCGTTCATGACGACCTCGGTCGATGGCAAGACGTGGTTGCCGAGGGCGCGCTCGCGCCTCAGGAGCTTGGCGTGCTTGCGCTGGATTGATCGCCCGCTTTCACACATCATTTTTCAACCGGGAGACACACGACATGAAAAGAACCTCGATCACCCTCGCGGCCCTGGCCGCTTCCGGCGCCGCCATGGCGCAATCGTCCCTCACGCTCTTTGGCGTCGCGGACGCCGCCGTCAGCTACTACAGCGCGAAGGGCGTGTACTACTACTCGCCCGTCGCCTCGCTGCCCCCGGTCGCCACGCCCATCGAGATGGGACGTTCGCTGACGGCCCTGTCCAGCGGCGGCAATGCCTCCAGCCGCGTCGGCTTTCGCGGAACGGAGGACCTGGGTGGCGGCCTGGCTGCCAGCTTCTGGCTCGAATCCGGCTTCAACCAGGACACCGGCGCGAACGCCATCGCGGCCTTCAGCAGGCGCTCCACGGTCAGCCTGTCGGGCGGCTTCGGCGAGCTTCGGCTGGGTCGCGACTATGTTCCGACCTACTGAAACGAGAGCGTGTTCGATCCGATGGGCGCGGTCGGCGTCGGCGAGAACCTGATCAAGACCGTCAGCGGCAGCATCGCCACCGTTCGCGGCCCGGGCTCGCTCATCGCGCCGAACGACAACGCGATCCGCGCGTCGAACAGCATCGGCTACTTCCTTCCGCGAAACCTCGGCGGCTTCTACGGACAGGTCATGTACTCGCTGCACGAAAACGTGGATTCGAGCAATGTGCCGGGCAGCCCGTCCAGCAAGGGACGCTACTACGGCGGTCGCTTCGGCTATGCCAACGGTCCCCTCGACGTGGCCATCGCCTACGGAGAAAGCACGGCCGCCGACACCACCACCTTGACCGCCGCAGGCATCGCGACCGGCGCGCGCTTCTCCGACAAGTTGAAGACCATCAACCTCGGCGCCTCCTGGGACTTCGGCATCCTGAAGCTGATGGGCGAACTGTCCCAGGTGCGCGACAGCACATCCACCGTGACCCCGGTCCGCGGCGTGGCCGGACCTGCGGTCAAGGAGAACGACAAGTACAACGGCGCGATGCTCGGCATGACAGTCCCGGTCGGTCCGGGAATGTTCAAGGCCTCGGTCGCCCGCGTGAACTTCGACAACGACCTCGGGCCCGTCCTGCCGGGGACGCCTGATCGCGACGCTTCGGTCAGCAAGCTGGCGCTGGGCTACGTTCACAACCTGTCGAAGCGGACCGCGTTGTACGCGACCGTGGCGCATGTCCGGGTGAAGAATGGCCAGAACAACCCGGCCATCATGGGCATCTACGCCGGCGGCCTGGCGAACGTGTCGGGCGGCACCGCCACCTCAGGCATCGCGCCGCGAAGTGCGAGAGGCTACGACTTCGGCCTTCGACATTCGTTCTGATTCCCCGGGGGGCGGCCGGCGTACTCCCTGCCGAGCGTGGACGATTGCGTGCGGCTGCACGCCTTTCCGCTGCGCGACGACGGAGCGGTTTTGCGGACCGGTCACGAATCCCGTCACCTGCCGTCCTTGCGAACACGATCCTCGACGGCCTGGGACGCGCGACGGTAGATGAGGATCATGGCAATCAACCCGGCCAGGGCCCCGAGGTTGATGACGAGCGCGAGCAGGAACACGATACCCGGCGCGTCCATGGCGAGGATGACGAGCACAAGCGACGCCGCCCAGAGTCCGCCCCATCGCAGGATGTACATGTCCATCCAAGTCTTGAGCCAGAGGTTGTTCCGCTTCGCGACGGCTTCAGCCTCTTCCGCAGACGCGGCATCCGGCACCGGCTCCAGCTGTGCGTTCGGTAGCCAGAAGCGGCGCCAGGTGGATGCCTTGGTCACGGCAGGTTCTCCCGAAAGATCACCTGGCTGCGCGTCGACTCCACGCCGATCAGCGCCTCACGCCCATCCCGCAAGTTGGTGAAGATGCGCACGCAACTCATCAACGTGGTCTGCGGGCTCTGGGTGATCACGGCATCCATGCTGCCGTCGATGAGCAGCGCGCGCGTGTCGGGCGTCAGGCCATGGCCGACGAACACCACCTTGTGGGCGCGCCCCGCTTCCTTGAGCGCACGCGCCACCCCATCCGATGCCCCGCCGATGTTGTAGATGCCGCCCAGCTCCGGATGCTGGTCGAGCAGGGCGCGGGTCTGGCGGTAGTTCTTCTCGGCATCGTCCTGGCCTTCACGCAGGCCCACCACTTCGAGGCGCTTGAACATCTCGTCGATGACGTGCAGGAAGCCGGCCTCGCGCTCCTCGTGCGCCTTGTAGCTGAGGCTGCCGGCGATCAGCGCCACCTTGGCCGATGCGCGCGGCCCGATGAAACGGCCGATGAGGTAGCCGGCCGTGCGCCCGGCCGCGCGGTTGTCGAGCCCGATGTAGGCCGCGCGCGCCGAGTTCGACAGGTCGGAGATCAGCGTGACCACCGGCACGCCCTGCGCGGCCAGCGTGGCGACGGCCTCGCGCACGGCAGGATGCTCCAGCGCCATCATCGCGATGCCGTCGCTGCGCTTGCCCAGGCGCAGCAGCGCGGCGGCCAGCGCCTGCGGATTGAAGCTCTCGATGGTCTCCGCGCGGCAACTCACGTTGAACGGCGCCCAGTGCTCCTGCGAGTAGCCGACCATGTCGCCGAGCATGCGGATGAAGCGGTTGGTGCCCGAGGGCAGCAGGAAGCACAGTCGCAGCGGCGGCCGCGTGAGCGCCGCATGGAGGCTGCTCTCCGGCAGGTAGTCGAGCGCCTTCGCGGCCTTGAGGACGCGCTGCGCCGTGGCGTCGCGCACCCCCGGACGGCGGTTGAGCACGCGGTCGACCGTGGCCGTCGACACCTGCGCCGCGCGCGCGATGTCGGCCACGCGGGCCCGGCCTGAAGCTTCAGTTTCGACCTTCATACATCAAAAACCATCAGACACATCGTTTGACGCATGACCGTGCTCCTCTTATCGTTCGCCTGAGTTTGATTCGATCATGCATCAAATCACATCAGAAACACAACGGAGACACCGCATGCAAACGATCACCCGCCGCAGCGCCTTGCGCGCGCTTTCCGCCCTCCCTGCCGCGGGCATCGTGACGGCCCTGCCACGCGTCGCGCGCGCTGCGGAGTTCTCGTACAAGTACGGCAACAACCTGCCGCTCACGCACCCGCTGAACATCCGCTCGCAGGAGGCGGCCGACCGCATCCTCAAGGAGACCAACGGCCGCGTCGAGATCAAGATCTTCCCGAACAACCAGCTCGGCGGCGACACCGACATGCTGGCCCAGGTCCGCTCCGGCGGCATCGACTTCTTCACGCCGTCGGCCCTGGTGATCGCCACGCTGGTGCCGGTCGCAGCCATCAACGCGGTCGGTTTCGCCTTCTCCGACTACAACCAGGTCTGGGGCGCGATGGACGGCAAGCTCGGCGCGCACGTGCGCGACGCCATCGCCAAGTCGCGCCTCTACGCCTTCGAAAAGATGTGGGACAACGGCTTCCGCCAGACCACCAGCAGCAAGGCGCCGGTGTCCAGTTCCAAGGACATGGACGGCCTGAAGATCCGCGTGCCGGTGAGTCCGCTGTCGATCTCGATGTTCAAGGGCCTGGGCGCCGCGCCGGCCAGCCTGCAGTTCAGCGAGGTGTACTCCGCGCTGCAGACGAAGATCGTGGACGCGCAGGAGAACCCGCTGCCGATCATCCAGGTCGCCAAGCTCTACGAAGTGCAGAAGTTCTGCTCCATGACCAACCACATCTGGGACGGCTACTGGTTCATTGCCAACGGCCGCACCTGGGAGGCGCTGCCGGCCGACCTGAAGACCATCGTGGCGCGCGCCATCAACGACGCCGGCATGCAGCAGCGCGAGGACATCAGGAAGCTCAACGAGTCGGTGGTGGGCGACCTGCAGGCCAAGGGCCTGACCATCAACCGGCCGACCGCCGACAGCTTCCGCGCCAAGCTGCGCGAGTCCGGCTTCTACGGCGAATGGAAAGGCCGCTTCGGCCCCGAGGCTTGGGCGCTGCTCGAAGGCGCCGTCGGCAAGCTCGCCTGATGTCCGCCGTGGCGCAACTCCTGCCCGCGAGCGCGGCGCCGTCGGGCGGTGCCGCTCGCATGGCCGCGCGCGTCGATGCCGCGCTGGGTACCGCGGTCGAGAGCATCGCCGCGGTGCTGGTGCTGGCCGAGATCTGCGTGCTGTTCGCAGGCGTCACGGCGCGCTATGTCTTCCATGCGCCGCTGGTGTGGTCGGACGAGCTCGCGTCGATCCTGTTCCTGTGGCTGTCGATGCTGGGTGCCGTGGTGGCGCTGCGCCGCGGCGAGCACATGCGGATGACGGCGCTGGCCGACAAGCTCTCGCCGTCGCGGCGCGCCATGCTCGACGCCTTTGCCATCGCAGCCTCGATCGCCTTCCTGGCGCTGGTGGCGTGGCCCGCTGCCGACTATGCGCACGAGGAATCCTTCATCGTCACACCGGCACTGGAGATCAGCAACGCCTGGCGCGCGGCGGCCTTGCCGATCGGCATCGTGCTGATGATCGTCGTGGCTTCGCTGCGCCTGGTGCGCGTGTGCAGCTGGCCGCAGGTCGCGGCTGCACTGGGTGGCGTCGCCGTGCTGGTGGGCGGCTTCTGGCTGGCGGGGCCCTTGCTGGCGCCGCTGGGCAAGCTCAACCTCGTGATCTTCTTCGTCGGCGTGGTCGCGGTCACGGTGTTCGCGGCGGTGCCGATCGCCTTCTCCTTCGCGCTGGCGACCTTCGGCTATCTCGCGTTGACCACGCGTACGCCGATGCTCGTGATGGTCGGTCGGCTCGATGAAGGCATGTCGCACCTGATCCTGCTGGCGGTGCCGCTGTTCATCTTCCTCGGCGCGCTGATCGAGATGACGGGCATGGCGCGCGCCATGATCCAGTTCCTGGCGAGCCTGCTGGGCCGCGTGCGCGGCGGGCTGTCCTATGTGCTGATCGGTGCGATGTACCTGGTGTCGGGCATTTCGGGCTCCAAGGTCGCGGACATGGCGGCGATTGCGCCGGTGCTGTTTCCCGAGATGAAGAAGCGCGGCGCCAAGCCCGGCGACCTGGTGGCGCTGCTGTCGGCCACCGGCGCGCAGACCGAGACCATCCCGCCATCGATCGTACTGATCACCATCGGCTCCGTCACCGGCATCTCGATCGCGGCCCTGTTCACCGGCGGTCTGATGCCGGCCGTCGTGCTCGGCGTATGCCTCTGCGCCGTGGTGTGGTGGCGCTACCGGCACGAAGACCTGAGCGGCGTGCAGCGCCATTCGATGGGCCAGATCGGCAAGCTGCTGGCCGTCGCCTTGCCGGCGGTGCTGCTGCCCTTCGTGATCCGCGCGGCGGTGGTGGAGGGCGTGGCCACGGCGACCGAGGTGTCTACCATCGGCATCGCGTACTCGACCGTCGTCGGCCTGGTCATCTACCGCCAGTTCGACTGGAAGCGGCTGCGCCCGATGCTGATCGAGACCGCATCGCTCTCGGGCGCCATCATCTTCATCGTCGGCTGCGCCACGGCCATGGCCTGGGGCCTCACGCAGTCGGGCTTCTCGCAGGACCTGGCGAAGTGGATGGCCGCGATCCCGGGCGGCAGCCTCGGCTTCCTCGCGATCTCGATCGTCGCCTTCATCGTGCTGGGCAGCGTGCTCGAAGGCATCCCGGCCATCGTGCTGTTCGGGCCGCTGCTGTTCCCCATCGCCAAGGCGGCCGGCGTGCACGAGGTGCACTACGCGATGGTGGTGATCTTCGCGATGGGCATCGGCCTGTTCGCGCCGCCCTTCGGCGTGGGCTACTACGGCGCCTGCGCGGTCAGCAAGGTCGACCCGATCGAAGGCATCCGGCATATCGGCGGCTACATCGTGGCGCTGCTGGTGGGCCTGGTGCTGGTCGCCGCCATTCCCTGGTTTTCCATCGGCTTCCTCAAGACCTGAAGCCCCACTTTCCTTCACGGAGCAAGCAATGAGTCGATTCCTCGGCGAGATTCGCCAACTGGGCTATGTCGTGCACGACATCGAGGCCGCCATGGACTACTGGAGCCGCACGCTCGGCGTCGGACCCTGGTACTACAACCCGAAGGTGCCCATCGTCAACTACACCTACAAGGGCGAGTCGCACCAGCCGCACAACTCGGTGGCGTTGGCCAATTCGGGCTTCGTGCAGGTCGAGCTGATCCAGACGCGCAACGACGTGCCCTCGATGTACCGCGACTTCCTCCAGGCCGGCCGCACCGGCCTGCAACACGTCGCCTACTGGACCGACGACTACGACGCCGACCTGGCCCGCCTCACGGCGCAGGGCTTCAAGCCGGTGATGGGCGGCGAGGTCGGCGAGCGCGGGCGCTTCATCTACTTCGACACCGAATACCACCCCGGCACCGTCATCGAGCTGTCCGAGGTCGCCGGACCCAAGGGCAAGATGTTCGACCTGATCCGCGAATCGTCGGTCGGCTGGGACGGCAGCGATCCCGTGCGCCCCTTCCCGGACCTGAGCAAGCTCTGATGGCGCTGCGCGACGATGGCCGCATCCATGCGCGCTACCTGATCGAGACGCCGCTGGCGCCCGAGGCCGTGGCCGAGGTCATGGCCGGCGAGCAGTCCTGCGGCACCTTCACGCGCGTGGAGGGCGAGACCGACGCGCTGCGCGCCCGCGCCCGCGCCACGGTGGTAGCCATCGAGGAACTGGCGCCGGCCGATGTGCCCTCGCTGCCCAACGCTTTGTTCGAACGCCGCAACGTTCGGGGTCCGTGGCGCAGGGCGCACGTCGACCTGTCCTTCCCGGTGGCGAACGTCGGCGCGAACCTGCCGACGCTGGCCGCCACGGTGGCGGGCAACCTGTACGACCTGGGCGAAGTCACCGGGCTGCGGCTGGAGTCGATGCATGTGCCGGCCAGCTACCGCCAGCGCTTCGAACTGCCGCGCCTGGGCATCGCGGGCACGCGGCGCGTGACGGGCGTCGCCGCCGGCGCATTGGTGGGGACCATCATCAAGCCCAATGTCGGCTTCTCGGCTGCCGAGACGGCCGAACTCGTGGGCCGCCTCTGCACGGCCGGCGTCGACTTCATCAAGGACGACGAGATCAGCGCCGACCCCGACCATGCCCCGCTGGCCGAACGCGTGCCGGCCGTCATGGCCGTGGTCCGTGCGCACCAGCAACGCACCGGCAAGCACGTCATGGTTGCCTTCAACATCACCGACGAGACGGATGCCATGAAGCGGCATGCGGACCTCGTCGAGCGCGAAGGCGGCTCCTGCGTCATGGCCAGCCTCAACTGGTGCGGCTTCTCGGCCATCCAGACCCTGCGCCGCCATACCGGACTGGCCGTGCACGGCCACCGCAACGGCTTCGGCGCGATCTCGCGGCACCCGATGCTCGGCATCGGTTTCCAGGCCTACCAGACGCTGTGGCGCCTCGCCGGTGTGGATCACATGCATGTGCATGGCTTGCAGGGCAAGTTCGCGCAGACGGACGAGGAGGTGATCCGTTCCGCGCACGACTGCTTCACGCCGTTGGCACAGGGCCTGGACGATGCGGTGATGCCGGCCTTCTCCTCTGGCCAGTGGGCCGGTACGGTGCCGGCGACCTGGGCCGCGATCGGACGGGACGACCTGCTGTTCATGTCCGGCGGCGGCATCCTGGCGCACCCGGGTGGCGCGGCCGCTGGGGTGCGCAGCATCCGCCAGGCATGGGAGGCGGTGCGTGGCGGCACATCGCTGGCCGAGGCCGCGCGCGGCGTGCCCGAACTCGCGCAGGCCTTGGCCTTCTTCGGCAAGTGATGGAGGGCGTCGCGTCGCCGCAGGTCGTCTTCTACGGCGACGACTTCACCGGCGCGACCGATGCGCTCGGCACTGCGGCTCGCGCCGGCATGCGCTCGCTGCTGTTTCTTGGCGTGCCGGAGGACGGGCAACTGCGCAGGGCCGGCGTGCTCGACTGCATCGGCATTGCCGGCGCCGCGCGATCGATGGCGCCCCATGAAATGCGTGCGGAGCTGGCGCCGGTGGCCGCGCTGTTCACCCGGCTCGGCGCCAAGGTGCTGCACTACAAATGCTGCTCGACCTTCGACAGTGCCCCGGAGGTGGGCAACATCGCCGTGGCTGTGGACGTGCTGCGCACGGGGGTGAAGCAATCCTGGGTGGCGGTGGTTGGCGGGCAGCCGGAGCTGCGGCGCTACTGCATCTTCGGCAACCTGTTCGCCGCGGCGGGGCAGGGCGGCGAAGTCCATCGCATCGATCGCCATCCGACCATGAGCCGCCACCCCGTCACGCCGATGCACGAGGCGGACTTGCGGCGTCACCTGGCCCTGCAAGGCCTGACGGGGCTGGGCTCGCTGCCGTACCCCACGTACGCACCTCCCGAGTCGGCGGTAAGTGAGGCGCTGGAGGCGCTGGTCGCGTCCGCGCCCGCCGGCGTGCTGTTCGACGTGGCGCAGCAGGCCGACCTGCCGCGGATCGGCCAGGCCCTGAATGCGAGCGCGCACGCCAACGGCAGCTTGCTGGCTGTCGGTCCCAGCAGCGTCCTGCAAGCGCTCGCGCCCGCTCGGCAGCCACCCGCGCCCGCGCCCGCGCCCGTCGCGCCGGCGAAGGGGCCGGCCTTCGTGCTGGCGGGCAGTCTCTCGCCCGTGACAGCGCGCCAGGTGGCCGCCGCCAGGTCCTTCGAAACCGCGTGGCTCGATCCCGCCGCGCTGGCAGACGCGCAACCGCACCACCTCGATGCGATCGCGCGCCAGATCTGCGAAAAGCTGGCAGCAGGCCGCAACGTGCTGGCCTGCACCGCTGAAGGCGCACCTTCATCGATCGTGTCGTCGAGGGCTCTGGCCGAAGCCGGCGGCGCCTTGCTAGCGCGCGTGTTGGCCGCTACGACGCTGCACCGCGTGGGCATCGCGGGCGGCGATACCTCGAGCCACGCCGTGAAGGCGCTCGACGCCTGGGGCCTGTCCTACCTCGCGGCGCTCTCGCCAGGCGCCTCGCTGTGCCGGCTGCACAGCGACGATCCAGCCCTCGATGGCTGCGAGATCATGCTCAAGGGCGGGCAGATGGGCGGCGAGGACGTCTTCGAGCGTCTGGTGCACGGCACGCCCTGAACGCTGCGCGCGTGCTGCGCAGGCAAAAAAAAAGTGCATCACTTGCGCGATGCACTTTCAAGGCCGCAGTGACGCGGCTCTGCTCAACCAAGAACTTTTCTAGTGCCCGTGTGCGTGCGCCTTTCCAAACGCTTGTGCACGGGCCGTTCCGATCGGGTTGGCGTTCGCCACCAGCTCGTTGAAACGGTAATTCGCGATCTTGGCAATTTCGATCAGACCAGCCGATCGCTCCACCCCCGTTGAATTGGCCATCCGGTGCCAGCCGTTGGCAAGCACCCGTTCGTAACGCTCAACCTCTTTCGCGCACACGATCAGCGGGAAGCCGAAGTGCTTGCGATAGGCGATGGCGAGTTCCAGCACTTCCTCGTGTTGCTTTTCTTCCAGGACGCCCATGCCGGCATCGGCGTGGTCCAGCAGGTAGGCGTTGTGCGCATCACCCTCGCTGCCCAGGTCGGCGAACGAGTTCATGAGTTGCAGTTGCTCCTCCTTGGTGCCGGTCAGCAAGGCATCCTGGAAGGCCGAGCGCAGGGCGATCGTGTCTGCGAAAGGCTTGCGCGCATAGGCCGCGTCCAGCACCCAGGGCGTGTTCTCGACCAGCCCGCCAAAGGTCCTGGTGAACTCGGCGCGGGACATCGCATTCACTTGGTCCAGCCCCACGAGATTGCCCGGCACGCCGGCCACCGCCGTGTGCGGGCTGCCGCCGGTGTGGTTGAAGATCACGTTCAGGATGATGGCCGACAGGGCGCCCAGCGTGATGCCGCTGCCGAACACGATTTCCGCCCACTTGGGGAAGGCGCCGGCCACGAAGGGCTGCGCCGTCACGAGCATGCCCAGGCCCAGGCTGGTGCCCAGGATCACGATGTTGCGGTGGTCGTTGAAGTCGCACTTCGACAGCGTCTGCACGCCCACCACCGCCACCGCCGCGAACATCGCCAGCGCCGCGCCACCCAGCACGGGATGCGGGATGCCGGCCACGATGGCGGCCGCCTTCGGCAGCGAGCCCAGGATGATCATGATGACGCCGGCTGCCACCACCACCCAGCGGCTCTTGATCTGCGTCAGCCGCACCAGGCCTACGTTTTCCGCGAAGCAGGTGTAGGGGAAGGAGTTCAGCACGCCACCAAGGAAGGTGGCCAGGCCGTCGGCGCGGATGGCGCGGGCGATGTCGTCGGGGCGGATGCGCTTCTGGACGATCTCGCCGGTGGCGTACACGTCGCCCGTGGTCTCCACCATGGTGATCATCATCACGATGATCATCGACAGGATCGCCGTGAAGCTGAAGGTCGGCATGCCGAAGTGGAAGGGCGAGGTGTAGCCGAACATCGAGGCCGAGGCGACGTCGTTGAAGTGCGCGTCGCCCAGCATCCATGCCACGAGTGTGCCGATGACCAACCCGATCAGCACCGCGATGGTGGCCATGAAGCCGCGGAATATGCGTTGGATGGCCACGATCAGCGCCAGCGTGCCGAAGGCGTAGGCCAGGTGCTTGAGCTGCACCGGGTCCTGGATCGCGAACGGACCCTTGCCCACCACGATGTCGTTGGCCGCCACCGGCAGCAGCGCGATGCCGATGATCAGGATCACGGAGCCCGTCACGATCGGCGGGAAGAAGCGCACCAGCTTGGCGAAGTAGGGCGCCGCGAAGAAGGTGAAGAGGCCCGCGAACAGCACTGACCCGTAGATGGCCAGCAAGCCGTCGGTGCCGCCACCCACGCCCATGCCGATGGCGATCATCGGACTCACCGCGGTGAACGTCACACCTTGCAGCAGCGGCAGGCGCACGCCCACCTTGCCGAAGCCCCAGGCCTGGATGATCGAGGCGATGCCGCAGGTGAACAGGTCAGCGTTGATCAGGTGGATGAGCTGTTCCTTGCTCAGGCCCAGCGCCCCGGCCAGGATGATGGGCACGAGCACCGCGCCCGCGTAGAAGGCCAGCACGTGCTGCAAGCCATAGGCCGCGAGCTTGGGAACGGGTAGTACTTCGTCGACCGGATGAACCTTCGAGGCCCGTGACGACGCGTTGGACGAAGCGCCGCCGACGGCGGAGCTGGATGGGCTCATGATGAATTCCTCTCTGTGCTGGTTTTTTGAACGTGCGAGCGGCGGGTGGGGAAGTTCGATCGGCGGACTCAGCCGAAGGCGTCGCTGCCGAGAGGAGCGGGACGTGGTGAGCTTTCGATGGGCGCAAGATCGCCAGGACTGGCGATCAGCCGGGTGCGGCGCGGCCCGGCAAGGCGGGCGGCCATGGTGACAGGCTTCATGTGATTCCTCCCTAACGACTGCAATCTTGTCGCTATATATTTTTATTTGCAATCAAGTTCGCGCAACGTTCGGGAAAACGTGAATCACGATGATCGCATCCGCGCAACATGCAACCAAAGCGTTGAATTTGCGGCCCCTGCGATGCCGGAGGCGCAGAATTGGCTGGCTGCAGTCCAGCCCCGATCGTTGTTGAAATGTTGGGCCAGCGACATATCGCACAACGAATGTTTCATATCGCCGCAAACGTATTCCACTGGGCGCCAGAACCACTAACTTAGCGCGATAGTCCGCATTTGCGGCGTCTTTCTTGCGAGCACCCACGAGCATGAGCACTCAACCCATCCGTTTTTTCCACCAGGGACGCGTTGTCGACGTCTCCGGCGTCCACCCCACCCGCACGGTTCTGGACTGGTTGCGCGAGGACGCGCGCTGCACCGGCACCAAGGAGGGCTGCAATGAAGGGGATTGCGGCGCCTGCACCGTGGTCATCGGCGAACTGGCCGCTCCCGGGGCGGCCGGCGCCGTCGGCGGGTTGCAACTCCAGACGGTCAACGCCTGCATCCAGTTCCTGCCGACGCTGCACGGCAAGGCCCTGTTCACCGTCGAGGACCTGAAGCGCCAGTGCGGCAAGGCCGTCGACACCGAGCAGCACGGCAAGCATGCGGTGCAATGCCTGCATCCGGTGCAGCAGGCGCTGGTCGAGTGCCACGGCTCGCAATGCGGCTTCTGCACGCCGGGTTTCGTGATGTCGCTCTGGTCGAGCTACGAGCATCACCAGACAGCGGGCACCCAGCCCTCGCGCCAGCAACTGGCCGATGAACTGTCCGGCAACCTCTGCCGCTGTACCGGCTACCGGCCGCTCCTCGACGCCGGCCAGCGCATGTTCGACCTCCCGGCCGTACGCCTGGACACCCAGCCCGTGGTGCAGGCGCTGAGCGCGCTGCAGCGCGAAGGCACCTTCGAATACAGCGCCACGGCGGGCGAGCGCATCGATCGTTTCCACGCGCCCAAGACCCTTGCCGAACTGGCCGCGCTGCGCGAGCGCCTGCCGGGCGCCCAGGTGCTGGCGGGCTCGACCGACGTCGGCCTGTGGGTCAACAAGCAGTTCCGTGACCTGGGCGACATCATCTACGTCGGCGACGTGGCCGAGATGAAGACGGTCGACGAGCGCAATGGCGAGCTCTACATCGGCGCTGGCGCCTCGCTCGAAGACGCCTGGCGCGCGCTGGCCCAGCGCTTCGAGGGCCTGACCGATGTCTGGCTGCGCTTTGCCTCGCCGCCCATCCGCAATGCCGGGACCATGGGCGGCAACGTCGCCAATGGCTCGCCCATCGGAGACTCACCGCCGATCCTCATGGCGCTCGATGCGCAGATCGAACTGCGCCAGGGCGCGCGGGTTCGACGCATGCCGCTGGTCGACTTCTATGTCGACTACATGAAGAACAAGATGGAGCCCGGCGAGTTCGTGCAGGCGGTCTCGGTGCCGCTGTCGGTCGCGTCGCGGCGCGTGCGCGCCTACAAGATCAGCAAGCGCTTCGACTGCGACATCTCGGCCCTGTGCGCCGGCTTCTCGATCGAGCTTGAAGGCGACGTGGTCAAGGAAGTGCGCCTGGCCTACGGCGGCATGGCTGCGATCGTCAAGCGTGCCGCAGGCGCGGAGGCCGCTCTGCTCGGCAAGCCCTTCACGCAGGCCAGCGTGAACGCCGCCAAGCTGGCGCTGGCGCAGGACTTCAAGCCACTCTCGGACATGCGTGCATCGGCCGCTTATCGGCTGCAGGTGGCGCAGAATCTCATCCAGCGTCTCTGGCTCGAAACGCGTGCCTCGGATGCCTTGCCGGTGGAGTCCACCAGCGTCTGGAGTGTGATGCCGCACGTCGTTGCTGAAGGAGCCTGAAAGTGAACAAACCCATCGACGCCCGCCTGCTGCAAACCGCGGAGGCTTTCGCGGACTACCTCAAGAACGCGGCTGCCCGCATCGACGTGGCGGCCGAAGCCAAGGCCCATGGCGACGGCGCCCGCGTCGGCATCAGCCGGCCTCACGAATCGGCGCAATTGCACGTGGCTGGCGAGGCCACCTACATCGACGACATCCCCGAACTGGCCGGCACGCTGCATTGCGCGTTGGGCCTGTCGCCCGTGGCCAACGGCCGGCTCACCGGCATGGACCTCGACAAGATCCGCGCGATCCCCGGCGTGGTGGCCGTGCTCTCCGCTTCGGACATTCCCGGTACCAACGATTGCGGCTCGATCATCCATGACGACCCCATCCTTTGTCATGGCGACATCCGCCACCTCGGCCAACCCGTGTTCGCGGTCGTTGCCGAAACGCGCGACATCGCCCGCCGCGCCGCCGCGAAGGCCAAGTCGGTGCTCACCATCGAGGCCGAGCCGCCGGTGCTGACGCCACGCCAGGCCCACGAGAAGGGCCAGTACGTGCTGCCGCCGATGCACCTGGAGCGCAGCACAAACGAAGGTGGCGCCAAGGCCGCCATCGCCAAGGCGCCGCACCGGCTCAAGGGCAGTTTCGATGTCGGCGGCCAGGAGCAGTTCTACCTGGAAGGGCAGATCAGCTACGCCATCCCCAAGGAGGCCGGCTCGATGCATGTCTATTGCTCGACCCAGCATCCCAGCGAGATGCAGCACATGGTCGCGCATGCACTGCACCTGCATGCCAATGAAGTGCATGTCGAATGCCGGCGCATGGGTGGTGGCTTCGGCGGCAAGGAATCGCAGTCGGGGTTGTTCGCCTGCGTCGCGGCCATCGCTGCCAACCATGTGAAGCGCCCGGTCAAGCTGCGTCTTGACCGTGACGACGACTTCATGATCACCGGTCGCCGTCACTGCTTCTGGTACGAATACGAAGTCGGCTACGACGACGAGGGCCACATCCTCGGCGCGGAAATCACGATGGTTTCGCGCGCCGGCCATTCGGCCGACTTGTCGGGCCCGGTGATGACCCGCGCCATGTGCCACTTCGACAATGCCTACTGGCTGCCGGACGTGTCGATGCACGGCTATTCGGGCAAGACCAACACGCAGAGCAACACGGCCTTCCGTGGCTTCGGCGGCCCGCAGGGCGCGATTGCCATCGAGAACATCATGGACACGATCGCCCGCAAGCTCGGGCGCGATCCACTCGACGTGCGCCGCACCAACTTCTACGGCAAGACCGAGCGCAACGTCACGCCTTACGACCAAGTGGTGTCGGACAACATCATCGACAAGCTGGTCACGCAACTGGAAGACAGCAGCGACTACCGCGCACGCCGCGCCGCGGTCGAGGCGTTCAATGCGACGAGCCCGGTGCTCAAGCGCGGCATCGCGCTGGCGCCACTGAAGTTCGGCATCTCCTTCAACGTCAAGCACTTCAACCAGGCCGGCGCGCTCGTCCACGTCTACACCGACGGCTCCATCCTGGTGAATCATGGCGGCACTGAAATGGGCCAGGGCCTGAACACCAAGGTGGCCCAGGTCGTGGCGCATGAACTGGGCGTGAGCTTTGAATCCGTGCGCGCCACCGCCACGGACACCACCAAGGTCGCCAACACCTCGGCCACCGCGGCGTCCACCGGCGCCGACCTCAACGGCAAGGCCGCGCAAGATGCGGCACGCCAGATCCGCGAGCGCCTGGCCGCCTGCGCCGCTGCGCGCCATGGCGGGGAGGCCTCGGCCGTCCGATTCGCCAACGACAAGGTCGAAGTCAACGGTCGCACCATCGACTTCGCCACGCTCGTCGGCGAGGCCTACATCGACCGCGTGCAGCTCTGGTCCGATGGCTTCTATGCCACCCCCGGCCTGAGCTGGGACCGCGAGAAGATGAAGGGCAACCCCTTCTACTACTTCGCCTATGGCGCGGCGGTGAGCGAGGTCATCATCGACACGCTGACCGGCGAGTGGAAGCTGCTGCGCGCCGACATCCTGCACGACGCGGGCCGCTCGCTCAATCCGGCGGTCGACATCGGCCAGGTGGAGGGCGCCTTCATCCAGGGCATGGGCTGGCTCACGACCGAGGAACTGGTCTGGCACCCGCAAAGCGGCAAGCTCACCACGCACGCACCGAGCACCTACAAGATCCCGACCGCCAACGATTGCCCGCCGGTGTTCAACGTTCGCCTGTTCGAAGGCGACAACTTCAAGGACTCGATCCACCGCAGCAAGGCCGTCGGCGAGCCGCCACTGCTGCTCCCGTTCTCGGTGTTCTATGCGATCCGGGACGCGGTGTCGGCCGTGGCCAACCACAAGAACGACCCGCCGCTGCGCGCGCCCGCGACCAGCGAAGCCATCCTCGACGCCATCACGGCGGTCCAGTCGGCCGCTTGACGAGGCGTCATGAGAGACAACGCGCTTCTCGACAAGATCGACCTGCATCTCATCCGGGTGCTGTACACGGTCTTGACGGACAGGAGCGTGTCGCGCGCGGCCATCCGGCTCGGCATGTACCAGCCGGCGGTCTCGGCCGCACTCAAGCGCCTGCGTGACCTCTCGGGTGACCCGCTGCTGGTGCGCTCCGGCACTGGCATGGTGCCCACCGATGCCGGCCTGCGCATGATCGAGCCCAGCGCCAGCATCCTGCGCGCGGCGGAGGTGCTGTTCAGCGATGCACGCGGCTTCGACCCACAGACTGCCACCGCGACCTTCCGCATCGCCGCCAGCGACTACCTGGACCCGCTCTTCCTGCCGATGCTCGTGGCGCAGATCAAGAGCCAGGCGCCGCTCTGCAAGATCGAGATCCATCCGTTGTCGCCCGACTCCGACTACCACGCCCACCTGTCGCTGGGCCATGTCGACCTGGTGATCGGCAACTGGCTCAAGCCGCCGGAAGACCTGCACATGGCGAAGCTCTTCGCCGACGAGGTGGTGTCGCTGGTCTGGAAGGATCATCCGGCCGCGCGGCGCGGCTGGGACGCACGCACCTGGCTTGCCGCCGAGCACATCGCGCCGACGCCGACACACCCCGGCGCACGTGGCGTCATCGACCAGATGCTCGATGAGCTCAACCTGCAGCGCAACATCACGGCGCGCTGCGCGCACTTCAGCCTGATGCCGGACATGGTGGCATCGAGCTTGCTGGTGCTGACCACGGGCCGTCAGTACTGCGAGCGCCTGGTGGGCCGCCTGCCCGTCACCATCATGGAATGCCCGGTCGCGCTGCCGCAGTTGATGTACTACCAGCTCTGGCACGAGCGAACCCACACATCCATCTCCGCGCAATGGTTGCGCGAGCGAAGCAAGAACGTCGCCGCATCGCTGCGGTCCAGCAGCGGAGGGGCGATCAAACAAAAGGCCTAAGGCCGGTCCACCAGTAGGGGGTGATAAAAAGGACAGCGACTGACGTCGTTCCGCGGGACGGACGGTCAGCGACTGATCCAGATGAAAAATGACAACGCGCAAAGGTCATGACACCCTACAGACTCCAGCTTTCGAACATCACGAAGCGCTATCCGTCCGTGGTCGCGAACAGCGACGTTTCCCTCACCGTCCAGCCCGGTGAAGCCCATGCCGTTCTCGGCGAGAACGGTGCCGGCAAGTCGACGTTGATGAAGATCATCTACGGCTCGGTGAAGCCGGATGAAGGCACCGTCAGTTTCAACGGCCAACCGGTCAACATCCGAAATCCGCAAGAGGCGCGGGCGCTGGGCATCAGCATGGTGTTCCAGCACTTCAGCCTGTTCGACACGCTCACCGTGGCCGAGAACGTCTGGCTCGGGCTCGACAAGAGCCTGGCGCTGGCCGAGGTGGCCCGTCGCGTCGAAGCCAAGGCCAGCGAATACGGCCTCGACATGGACCCGACGCGACCGGTCCACACGTTGTCGGTCGGCGAGATGCAGCGCGTCGAGATCATTCGCGCGCTGCTCACCAATCCCAAGCTGCTGATCCTCGACGAGCCGACCTCGGTGCTGACGCCGCAGGCGGTGCAAAAGCTGTTCGTGGTGCTCAAGCAGTTGACGGCCGAGGGTTGCAGCATCCTCTACATCAGCCACAAGCTGCATGAGATCCGCGAGCTGTGCAGCGCCTGCACGGTGCTGCGCGGCGGCAAGGTCACGGGCGTGTGCAATCCGCAGCAGGAGAGCAATGAATCGCTGTCGCGCCTGATGATCGGCGCCGAGCCGCCGCCGTTGCAGCATCGCCAGGTCAAGGTCGGCGGAGTGGCGCTGCGGGTGAAGGGGCTCACGCTGGCGCGCGAAGACCAGTTCGGCGTCGACCTGGACGGCGTGAACATGGAAGTGCGTGGCGGTGAGGTGGTCGGCATCGCTGGCGTCTCGGGCAACGGGCAGAAGGAACTGCTCTACGCGCTCTCCGGTGAGGACACGCGCGCCGAGGCCGGCATGATCGAGATGTTCGGCCAGGCGGCGGCGCGAATGCGACCTCGAGGCCGACGCAGGCTCGGCATGCACTTCGTGCCCGAGGAACGCCTGGGCCGCGGTGCGGTGCCCACGCTGAGCCTCGCTCACAACATGCTGCTGACGCGCGACAACGCGATCAGCAAGAGCGGCTGGATCCGCACCGGCGCCTTGCAGGGCCACGCGGCCGAGATCATCAAGCGCTTCAACGTCAAGGCCGGAGGCCCGGGCTCGGCGGCACGTTCGCTGTCGGGCGGCAACCTGCAGAAGTTCATCGTCGGGCGCGAGATCGATGCCAACCCCAAGTTGTTCATCGTGGCGCAGCCGACCTGGGGCGTGGACGTGGGTGCGGCGGCGCTGATCCGCGCCGAGATCCTCGCGTTGCGCGATGCGGGCTGCGCGGTGCTGGTGGTGAGCGAGGAGCTCGACGAGCTGTTCGAGATCAGCGACCGCCTGTATGTGATCGCCAAGGGGCAGTTGTCGCCCTCGGTGGATCGGGCCGCGGCCACGGTGCCGCAGATCGGTGAATGGATGAGCGGACTCTGGCAAGGCGCCGCCGCAGCAAGGGAGGCCGCACATGCTCAAGCTTGAAGCCCGTCCGCAGCTTTCCAAATTCTGGAGCTACGGTTCGCCCATCCTGGCGCTGCTGATCACGGTGCTGATCGGCATGGCGCTGTTCGCGGCGCTCGGCAAGGACCCGGTCAAGGGCCTGCTGGTGTTCTTCTACGAGCCGATCAAGAACGGCTATGCCATCGGCGAGTTGATGGTCAAGGCGACGCCGCTGCTCATCATCGCGCTGGGCCTGGCCGTCTGCTTCCGCTCCAACGTGTGGAACATCGGCGCGGAAGGGCAGTTCGTGATTGGCGCGATCTGCTCGTCCTTTGTCGCCGTGACGGCGGACAAGAGCACGGGCCCGTGGATCGTGCCGGCCATCATCCTGGCGGGCATCCTGGGCGGCATGGCCTGGGCGGCGATCGCGGCGGTGCTGCGGGACAAGTTCAATGCGAACGAAATCCTCGTCACGCTGATGATGGTCTACATCGCCATCCTGGTGCTGGGCTATGTGGTGGCCGGACCGCTGAAGGATCCGGCGGGCTTCAACTTCCCGCAGAGCCGGCCCTTCGACGTGATCACGCAGATACCGCGCCTCATGAAGGGCTCGCGCGTGAGCATCGGGCTGGTGATCGCGCTGCTGGGTGTCGCTGCGCTGTGGGTGTTCCTGTTCCGCACCCGGGCCGGCTTTGCGCAGCAGGTCGGTGGCCTCGCGCCGGCGGCTTCGCGCTATGCGGGCTTCTCGGCCCGGCGCGCAGTGTGGATCGCCTTGCTGACCTCTGGCGCTGCGGCCGGCCTGGCGGGTGCGCTCGAAGTCGCCGGCCCGATCGGCCAGCTCACGCCCTACCTGCCGGTAGGCTACGGCTTCGCGGCCATCATCGTGGCCTTTGTCGGGCGGCTGCATCCGGTGGGGATGGTGTTCTCGGCCATCCTGATGAGCATGTTCTACATCGGCGGTGAACTCGCGCAGTCGCGCCTGGGCCTGCCGAAGTCGCTGACCGGCGTGTTCCAGGGCCTGTTGCTGTTCACGCTGCTGGCCTGCGACACGCTGATTGCCTACCGCATCCGGCGCAAGGCGGCACCCCGGCCCATGGCACAGGCCGTGGGCACCGCCTCGCTGCAAGCCAGCACCCCCCTCACTGCGCAACCCGTTGCACGCGTCACCGAAGGAGCGCTCTGAACATGGACTCGTACGCACTCCTGCTGGGCTCGATGCTCAGCGCCGGCACCGTGCTGGCCATTGCCGCGCTCGGCCTGCTCATCAACGAGAAGGCCGGCATCGTCAACCTCGGCGCCGAAGGGCTCATGCTCTGCGCCGCCATCGCGGGCTTCGCGGTCACCGTGAAGACCGGCAGCAGTTGGCTTGGCTTCCTGGCAGGCATGGCCGTTGGTGGCTTCCTGTCGATGCTGTTCGGCTTCCTGGTGATCTGGCTCAACACCAACCAGTACGCAACCGGGCTGGCGCTGAGCCTGTTCGGGGTCGGATTCTCGGCCTTTGCCGGCAAGGACTACGTGCAGGCCAAGCTGCCGGAGAGTCTGAAGTTCAGCATCCCGGGGCTGGGTGACCTGCCGGTGGTTGGGCCGGCGCTGTTCCAGCATCACCCGATCGTCTACTTCGCGGTGTTCCTGACCTTCGCGCTGATCTGGTTCCTGTTCCGCACGCGCACGGGCCTGGTGTTGCGCTCGGTCGGTGAGTCACCCGAATCGGCGCATGCGCTGGGCTATCCCGTGCGTCGCATCCGCCTGCTGGCCGTGATCGCCGGCGGCGCGCTGTGCGGGCTGGCGGGCGCCTACTTGTCCGTGGTCTACACGGGCCTGTGGGTGGAAAACATGGTGGCCGGCAAGGGCTGGATCGCGCTGGCGCTGACCACCTTCGCCACCTGGCGGCCGGCCCGCGTCTTGCTTGGTGCCTACCTGTTCGGCGGGGTCACGATGCTGGGCTTCCACCTGCAAAGCGTGGGGGTCGACGTGCCGAGCCAGTTCCTGAACATGATGCCGTACGTCGCGACCATCGTGGTGCTGGCGCTGATCTCCCGCAACCCGGCGTTCATTCGCGTGAACATGCCGGCCTCGATCGGGAAACCGTTCTACCCCGGTTCATAATCCGCCCGGATTTGTGTTTTTGTGTTTGCCAACCCGTCCCCTTTGAGGATTTCGACAATGACTGATCTGATGAACAAGCGTGCCCTGCTCAAGTTGGCCGCCATGACCGCTGTGGCCTCGGCCGCGCTCGTGGGCTGCGGCAAGAAGGAAGAGGCCGCGGCGCCCGCTGCACCGCCGGCCGCTCCGGCACCTACCGCCGCCGCGCCTGCACCGGCGCCGGCCGCCGCGGGTCCGCTGAACATCGCCTTCGCCTATGTCGGCCCCGTGGGCGACGGCGGCTGGACCTTCGCGCACGACAACGCCCGCAAGGCGCTGGAGAAGGAATTCGGCGACAAGATCAAGACCAGCTTCGTCGAAAGCGTGCCGGAATCGGCCGACGCCGAGCGCGTGTTCCGCGAAATGGCCAGCTCGGGCAACAAGCTGATCTTCGGCACCACCTTCGGCTACATGGAGCCCATGCTCAAGATCGCGCCGGACTTCCCGGACGTGAAGTTCGAGCATGCCACCGGCTACAAGACCGCGCCGAACATGCGCACCTACGACAGCCGCACCTATGAAGGCGCGTACATGGCCGGCGTGATCGCGGGCGGCATGACCAAGACCAACCAGCTCGGCGTGGTCGGCTCGGTGCCGATTCCCGAAGTGCTGCGCAACATCAACAGCTTCACCATGGGCGCGCAGTCGGTCAACCCGAAGATCACGACCAAGGTGGTGTGGGTCAACGAATGGTTCAGCCCGCCGAAGGAAACCGAAGCCGCCACCACCCTCATCAACGGCGGCGCCGACGTGCTGTTCCAGAACACCGACTCGCCCGCCGTGCTGAAGACGGCGCAAGAGAAGGGCAAGCGCGCCTTCGGCTGGGATTCGGACATGACTGCCTATGGCCCCAAGGCCCACCTGGCATCGGCCGTGATCAACTGGACCCCGTACTACATCAAGGCCACGCAGGACGCGCTCGACAACAAGTGGACGACCGGCCAGGCCTGGTGGGGCGTGAAGGAAGGCGCGATCGACATCGTCTCGATCGCCGAAGACGTGCCGGCCGAGATCAAGACCAAGGTCGAAGAAGTCAAGAAGGGCCTGAAGGACGGCAGCTACCAGATCTGGAAGGGCCCGATCACCGGCAACGACGGCAAGGAACTCATTGCGGCCGGCGCCGTGGCCGATGACAAGTTCCTGTCGGGCGTGAACTTCTACGTCAAGGGCGTGGACGGCAAGGTGCCCGGCGGCAAGTAACTCGCTCGCCTTGCTGATGAAGGGCCGCTTTCAAGCGGCCCTTTGTCTTTTTGAGGCTCATGAAAGCGGACAGCCGAACGCAGAAGAAAGACAAAAGTACGCGGAAGTCGCAGAAGGATTCAAAGAAAATCTTGGCATTCCTTTTGCGACTCGCTGCCCGCTCCCGAATCGCGGCCCTTCCAACGTCCAACACCCACCATGACCACTGTCCGCCCCATTGCCCAAGACCGCCTGCCCGCGCTGCTGCGCGCCATGCCCAAGGCCGAGCTCCACATGCACATCGAGGGCTCGCTGGAGCCCGAACTGATCTTCGCGCTGGCGCAGCGCAATGCGGTGAGCATTCCCTACGCGAGCGTCGAGGATCTGCGGCGCGCCTATGCCTTCACCAACCTGCAGAGCTTCCTCGACATCTACTACGCCGGCGCCAGCGTGCTGCTGAAGGAGCAGGACTTCTACGACATGGCCTGGGCCTACCTGGAGCGTGCGGCGGCCGACAACGTCATCCACTGCGAGATGTTCTTCGACCCGCAGACGCACACGGCGCGCGGCGTCGACGTCAAGGTCGTGATCGATGGCCTGCACCGCGCCTGTGTCGATGCCAAGGCCAAGCTGGGCGTGAGCGCCGCGCTGATCCTCTGCTTCCTGCGCCACCTGAGCGAGCAGGAGGCCTTCGAGACGCTGGAGCAGGCGCTGCCGTACCGCGACAAGTTCATCGGCATCGGCCTCGATTCGAGCGAGGTCGGCCATCCACCCGAGAAGTTCGCCAAGGTGTTCGCGCGCTGCCGTGAACTGGGCTTCCACCTCGTCGCGCACGCGGGCGAGGAGGGGCCGCCTGCTTATGTCTGGAGTGCGTTGGACGTGCTCAAGGTCGAGCGCATCGACCATGGCGTGCAGAGCAGCAAGGACCCGGCGCTGATGAAGCGCCTGGCACAGGACAAGATCCCGCTGACCGTCTGCCCGCTGTCCAACCTGAAGCTCTGCGTGTTCCCGGACCTGTCGAAGCACAACCTCGGGGCCTTGCTCGACGCGGGCCTCGTCGCCACGGTCAACTCCGACGACCCGGCCTACTTCGGCGGCTACATGAACGAGAACTTCACGCAGACCTTCGCCGCGACCGGGCTGACGTCGCAGCAGGCCTGGCAGCTCGCGGCCAACAGCTTCAACGGCAGCTTCATCGACGCTTCGGCGAAGAAGGCGTACGTGGATCGGCTCAACGCGGCTTTCGAGACCTTTGCTTAAAGGCCGTGTTGAGCGTTGCGAGACCTGGTTTCAAGGCCACCCTCAGTTCCATTGAATTCCAGACCAAGATCCGATTGGGCTAAACCTTCGCGGTCGCCAGCGCCCCATGGACCGCAGAGTTTGATGAAGCTCGACGCAAGTGAATTTTGAGTGCGAGGGAAAAAGTAGCAATCGAGCCGCTGTGGCCGAGCATGGCAACCAGCCAAAATAGGGCCTAACAGAGGGAGAACAAGATGTCTTTGACGGGATTGGTTTCTGTGCTGACGGGCGCGGGCGTCGCAACGGGTGTAGTCGCGGCGTGCCTATGGTTCAAGGCAAGCAAGTCAACGACCCCATTGCCCCGCAGAGAGTCGGATGAAGTGATGACCATGGAGGTCTTTCACGATTGGCTTAAGAAGGTGGATGCTGCCGCGTGCGAGGGTGCGGAATTGAACCAGCGGGCAGCCTTGCTGACAGCAGTATCTATTGCGCTTGCCTCGGCATCAAATCTTGTAGCTTCGTTTGCGTAGCTGCTCGACGCCGATGTCCTCGGCGGCCATGCCAAGACATCGATTGAAACTCACTTGACGATGACTCTTTGCGCGCCAAACTCGAGTGATAAGCGTGCGCGCTCTTGTCGCCTTGTCGCCTCTCAAGCGGTGCTTGCTGCTGCCGGACTCAGGTCCGAGAAAGCGGCGGAAGCGAGTGCTGTCCGCGATTCATGCATATGAACTTGGTTTCACCTAGCCCGGCAAGAACTGATGTGAAAGAGGCAGGCTGTGCTGATGTTGGATCCCGCAGAGGCCGCGGCGTTGCAAGTCCGGGAGATCGTCATGAGTGAGCTTGATGCGAGGGCGCTTCCTAAATGTGGTGAACGACTACGGAGTGCGGCACTACCGCTTCACCCGCCAGTTCCACAACGCCCCACCCGCCATCAGCACGCAGGTGCCAAGGAACACCGCGCGCATCCCGTAGTGCCCGCCGACGAAGCCGCCCAGCAACGGCCCGAGCACCTGTCCGGTGTACCGCGCCGACACCGACCATCCCAGCATCTGCCCCGCCGCGCGCTCCGGCGCGTTGTGGCGGATCACGCTGGCGATGCACGGCAGCAGTCCGCCCAGCGACAGCCCCATCAGGAAGCGCAGCACCACCAGTTGCCACCCTGAAGTCACGAAGGCCTGCGGCACCAGCAGCACGGCGGAGATGGCCAGGCATCCGACGATCACGTTCCAGTGCCCGACACGGTCCGCCAGCTTGCCGAGCCGCGCGGAAGACAGGATGCTGCCCAGCGCGGCCGCCGACATCACGAGGCCGGCCATCATGGTCACATGCACCGGGTCGGCCACGAGTTGCGCGACGTAGACGGTGATGATCGGCTCGATCGACATGTTGGCCAGCATCAGCAGCGTGCCGGTGATGAACATCGCGACGATCGGCCCCTTGTCCTCGATCGATGCCCAGCCCACCTTCGCCTGCGCACCCTTGGCGACGGGCGGCCGCTTTTCCTCTCGGATCAGCGTCACGGTCGCCAGGAAGGCCACGAAGATCACCGCGCCCGCCGCAAAGAAAGTGTTGCGGATGCCGATCAACGGCGGCAGCGCTCCCCCGATCAGCGGCCCGACCAGGTTGCCCGCCATGATGGCCGACGACATCGTGCCGAGCGCCCAGCCGGTGCGATCCTTCGGCGTTTGCGTGGCCACCAGCACCATCGAGCCCGAGGCATAGCCGCCAAGCAGGCCCGCCAGCAAGCGCAGGCCGACCAGATGCCACACGTTGTCCGCCACGCCGATCAACGCCATCGCCACCGCCATGCCCAGGCTGGCCCGGATCAGCATCAGTTTGCGGCCGTAGAGATCCGCCAGCTTCCCCCACAGCGGCGCGCACAACGCCGCGCTGAAGAAGGTCGCGCCGAAGGCCACGCCCGACCATTGCACGATGGCCGCAGGGTCCGTCACGCCCAGTTGCTCCACGTACAGCGGCAGGAAGGGCAGCAGCAGTGTCATCGCCACGATGGTCGTGAACGAACCGAACATGCAGACGATGAGATTGCGCCGCCAATGCGGGTGCGAGGATGCTTCGGCCATCCCTTGATTCTGCGGCGCGCCTGCGCTTCGGGGCCCTGCTGATTGACGGCGCGGGCCATCGCGCCTCGATGCGCCCGCGTGGGGTCGCCAGCGGCCAAGTCACATGGGTCGCGGCACTGCCAACGCCGTCGCAAATCGGCGGCCCAAGGCGCAGCGCCTAAAATACAGCCCGCGCCGCTGCTCCGAGGTGCCGCATTCCGTTCAACCATCCGGGGCCATGTAGAGGACTACCATGTACAAAAACCTCGTGGCCGCGATCGCGGCTGCCTGTGCTTTTTCTTCCCCCGCCTTTTCCCAGACCGCCGCACCGGTGACCCCGCCGCTCAAGGTCGGCTTCGTCTACGTCACGCCGCTGACCGATGCCGGCTGGGTGCACCAGCACGAACTCGGCCGCAAGGCCGTCGAGGCTGCCCTGCCCGGCAAGGTCAAGACCACCTACGTCGAGAACGTCTCCGAAGGCGCTGACGCCGAGCGCGTGATCCGCGACCTGGCCCAGTCGGGCCACAAGCTGATCTTCACGCCCAGCTTCGGCTACATGGAGCCGACGCTGAAGGTGGCGCGCGACTTCCCCGACGTCAAGTTCGAGTCGGTCACCGGACTCAAGACGGCCGACAACGTCGCCACCTCCAACGCCCGCTACTACGAGGGCCGCTACCTGGCCGGCGTGGCCGCGGGCCGCATGACCAAGACCCATGTGGCCGGCTATGTCGCGGGCTTCCCGATCCCCGAGGTGCTGCAGGGCATCAATGCCTTCACCCTTGGCATGCGCTCGGTCGACCCGAAGGCGCAGGTCAAGGTCGTGTGGCTCGACGAATGGTTCAATCCGCCGAAGGAACGCGATGCCGCGATGTCCCTGTTCAACCAGGACGTCGATGTCATCGCCTTCCACACCGGCTCCACTGCCGTCATGACCGCCGCCCAGGAGCGCGGCAAGATGGCCGTCGCCTACCACTCCGACATGCGCAAGGTCGCTCCCGACGCGCAGATCGTCGCCGTTACCCATGAGTGGGGCGGCTACTACACGCAACGCGCCCGCGCCGTGCTCGGCGGCAGCTGGAAGAGCGGCTCGATCTGGGGCGGCGTGAAGGAAGGGATGATCCGTGTCGGCGACTTCGGCTCCAAGGTGCCCAAGAGCGTGCAGGACGAGGTGATGGCCCGCCAACGCGACATCGGCAGCGGCAAGCTGCAGCCCTTTGCCGCAACGGCCGACGTGCGCGACAACCAGGGCCGCGTCGTGATCCCGAAGGGCAGTTCGCTCACCGACGCCCAGATCCTGCAGATGAACTGGCTGGTCGAGGGCGTGCAAGGCAAGGTGACTCGCCACGGCGCGTGACGGCCGCAGCGGGATGGCGCGCGCGGGGCGCTCAAGCCTCAGTCAATGAAGCCGCGCGTGCGTTTGAAGTAGGCCGCGTCTTCCGGAATCGACTTGATGCGCACCGCCGGCTGTCCCGCATACAGCACGCACTCTTCGCTGTGCGCCTTGTTCAGCACCGAGCCCGCCCCCAGGATGCACCGGTCCGGCAGCACCGCCCCGCCAATGGCGGTGATGCGCGTGCCCACGAGGCAGTAGGCGCCAATCGAGATCGGCTTGCAGTCCTGGCGCGCCGTCACCGCATCGATGCCATGCGTGATGAGCTGCGAGTGGTAGCCGGCCACGGTCGTGAAGGCGCCGATCTGCACCCGATCGGTGCAATCGATGATGTGCGACTTGGTGACGGCGGCATGGGCGCCGAGCAACAGCGAGGGGTCACGCCCGGTGCGGTGCGTGAAATGCGCGCCGGCAGGCGGATGGCCGGTGATCCAGTTGCCCCGCTCGATGCGCGAATGCTCCCCGCACACCACGCGTCCCAGGTGAATCGCGACGTTGAAATGCCCGATGTAGGCATGCTCGCCCATCTCCAGTTCACCCGGAAAGATGTACGACAGCCCGATGCGCGCGCTGTCCGCGATGCGATAGCCCCACACCTTGCGCAGCAGCCAGCGCTTCAGGGGCCAGGGCAGGGCCACGACGAGGAGCGACAGCAGCTTCTTCATGCGGCGCCCTGCCGGGCGTCGATCGCCTTGCGGTAGGTGTCGATGTAGCCCTGCGCCATGCGCTCGGAGGTATAGAAGGCGGCGTTCTCGATGCCCAGCCTGCGCATTTCGTCCAGGCGCGGTACGGCTTGTTCGATCGCGGTCGCGAGGCCATCGGCGTCCTCCGGCTGGACATAGACCGCGGCCTTGCCGCCGATCTCGTTCATCGGCGCCACATCGGAGGTGAACACCGGACAGCCGCAGGCCTGCGCCTCGATGATCGGCCAGCCGAAGCCCTCCTGCAGCGAAGGGAACAGCAGCGCCGTGGCCTGTGAGTAGAGCGCACACAGGTCTTCATGCGAAACGTTCTTGGCCATGATGATCTTGTCGGCGACGCCGCTGGAGCGGGCCAACTCCTCCAGGGGCGGGGCCAGCGGCGCGCCCACGATCAGCAGCTTGTCGGCCACCGGGGGACGCCCGCTTTCGGCACTGCGACGCTGCAGTTCGATGAACGCCTTGAGGATGGTGATGCGGTTCTTGCGCGGCATGTCGGCGCCGATGTGCATCACGTAGCGGTCTTGCGGACCCAGGCCAACCCTGCGGATCACCGGCGCGGCGATTTCGGGCGCCACAGGCGCGAAGGCCGCATTGAGGCCGTTCAGTACCACGCCCACGCGCCGCTCCTCGGCCAGGCGCAGTTCCAGCAGGTGGCGCCGCGTCAGGTGGGAAACGCAGGCGACCTCGTCGGTGCGGTCCAGCCCCTTCGAGATCAGCCGCTGGAAGACGCGCCCGGTCCAGCCCACGTTCCAGCCGGGAATCATCCCGAGCCCGGCCTGGATCGCGATGACGTCGTGGCAGGTGACGATGTTCGGCTTGGCGGTTACGCGGGGCACGTACATCGCATTGGAATGGTCCGTGACATGCACCACGTCGGCCCAGCGCACATGCCGCGCCAGGGTGAGCGGGAACAGCACGAACTTGTCGATGTAGCCCACCCATTTCTGGAGCCGCTGGGGCCATGGCAGCCGCTGCACCCACGGGGTGGGCGTCACCAGGCGCACGTCATGGCCGAGCCGCGTCATTTCGCGTTCGATGACCGCCTGGAAGAGCAGCATGCTCGTCTGCCCGTCCGCAGGCAGGTTTCCTATCAGGAGCACTTTCATTGATTACAGAGATCCAGATCCGGGGAATGGGGTCGCGTCCTCAAGGAAAGTAACCCTCCCTGGAATTCACGACGATTGTGTACGGTTGCGGATACTAATTATCGGTACGCAAGCATCATTGACTCAGCGATTCTGCGTAAGCTACCCCCATGAAAGCGTACCGTGCCTCACTTTTGCGATTTGATTTCAATGGCGCAGCCCTGTTCGATGAAGATGGGCTGCTGGTCGTCGGCCCGGATTCCCGTGGCCGGCAGGTCGTGCTGGACGCCGGGCCCTGGCACCAGGTTGGCCCGCGCCATGCCGGCCTGGATGCAACAACCTTGCCCGGGCGCATCCTGGCGCCCGGATTCATCGACATGCACATCCACTTCCCGCAGACCGACATCATCGGTGCGCCTGCGGATGGGCTGCTTCCGTGGCTGGAGAACTACACCTTCCCGGCCGAAAGCCAGTTTTCCGACCCGGAACACGCGACCCAGGTGGCGGAGGTCTTCCTCGACGAGCTGATGCGCAACGGCGTGACCACTGCGCTCGCCTTCGCCACTTCGCACCCGACCTCCGTCGATGCCATCTTCTCGGCGGCGCAGCGGCGCAAGCTGCGCATGGTGGCGGGCAAGGTGCTGCAGGATCGTCATTCGCCGGACGGTGTAAGGGACGAAACTGAACAGAGCCTGATCGATACGGAAGCCTTGATCCAGCGCTGGCACAACGTGGACCGCCTCGGCTATGCCATCACCCCCCGCTTTGCGCCGACCTGCACGGACGAGCAACTGCGCGGCGCCGGCGAACTGGCCGCGCGCTACCGGGACACCTGGATCCACACCCACGTCGCCGAGAACGAGGACGAGGTCAAGTGGGTGATGAAGCTGTTTCCCAAGGCACGCTCCTATCTGGACGTCTACCTCGGCTTCGACCTGATGCGCGAGCGCTCGGTCTACGCGCATTGCATCCACTTCGACGACGACGACCGCCGTCTCATGCGTGAGACAGGTGCCGCCGCCGCCGTCAGTCCGACCAGCAACCTGTTCCTGGGCAGCGGCTTCTTCGATTTCGAGGGGGCCGACCGAATCGGCTATCACTACGGACTGGCCAGCGACGTCGGCGGCGGCACCAGCTTCAGCCCCTTCCACACCATGCTTGCCGCGTATTACGTGGGTCGCGAAGGCCGGACCAAGCCCGGCCTCAGCATCGCGCCCTCGCAACTGTGGTGGCGCCACACCGCCGGCGCGGCGCGCGCATTGGGGCTGGAGGGCGTGGTCGGCAACCTGCAACCCGGCTGCGAGGCCGATTTCCTGGTGCTGAACCCCAAGGCGACGCCGCTGCTGGCGCGCAAGACCGGGCGGGCTGCCAACCTGGAAGAGCTGCTGTTCTCGCTGATCGTGCTCGGCGACGACCGGGTGATCGAGCGGTCGGTGATCTCGCAGGCGATGCCCGAGGCGGGCGGCGTGCCAAAATCCACGCCCACTTCCCGCAGCCCCGACTTCACATGAGCATCAAGAGCGACAAATGGATCCGGCGCATGGCCGAGCAGCACGGCATGATCGAGCCCTTCGAGCCGGGCCAGATCCGCGAGCGCGAGGGTCACAAGATCATCAGCTACGGCACCTCGAGCTACGGCTACGACATCCGCTGCGCGCCTGAATTCAAGGTGTTCACCAACATCCACAGCACCGTGGTCGACCCGAAGAACTTCGACGAGAAGAGCTTCGTCGACTTCAACGAGGACTGCTGCATCATCCCGCCCAACAGCTTCGCGCTGGCGCGTACGGTCGAGTACTTCCGCATCCCGCGCAACGTGCTGACCATCTGCCTCGGCAAGAGCACCTATGCGCGCTGCGGCATCATCGTCAACGTCACGCCCTTCGAGCCGGAATGGGAGGGCTACGTGACCCTGGAATTCAGCAACACCACGCCGCTGCCAGCCAAGATCTACGCGGGCGAAGGCTGCGCGCAGGTGCTGTTCTTCGAGAGCGACGAGGTCTGCGAGACCAGCTACAAGGACCGCGGCGGCAAGTACCAGGGTCAGCGCGGCGTGACGCTCCCCAAAGCCTGAGTTCCTACATCTTGTTGCGAATAGCGCTCCCAGTGCGAGGGCGCGCGGTCATCCAGCATGGCGCTGCCGTCGCGCACCGGGCGCGGCGTTACGGAGACTCCCATGCTGTATTCACTCAACGAACTGCGCGAACTGTCGCCGATGCGCAAGTTGCTGGTGGCGCTGCTTCTGGCGATCGTGCTGGCACAGATCGTGGCCATGGCGATGATTGCCCATTCCCAAGTGCGCAAGGCCGAATGGCGCGAGGTGGCGGAGGCGCAGCAGCGCAGCCAGGTGGCCCAACGCCAGTCGCGCCCGGCCGAGCGTGAAGGGGTCATGACTGTCGGTTACACGCCGGCTCGCTGAGCCGGTACTATCTGAGCGCTATCCGGCGCATGCCGGTGAGGAGACAGCCATGAGGTGGGAAGGCAACGAACAGTCCGACAACGTCGAGGACAGAAGAAGTGTTGGCGGTGGCGGAGGAGGCGGTTTCATCGGCGGCCGCAGCATCGGCATCGGCACGATCGCAGTGGCCTTGATCGGCGGCTGGGTCCTCGGCGTCAACCCTCTCACCATCCTGGGCCTGCTCAGCGGAGGCAGTTCCCCGCAAGTGCAGCAGCAACAAGGTCCGGCACAGAAGCCGCCGGCGAACGACCGCGAGGCGGCTTTCGTCTCCACCGTGCTGAGGAACACGGAGGTGGTGTGGACTGCCATCTTCCAGCAGAACGGCAAGACCTACACGCCGCCGCGCCTGGTGCTGTTTCGCAACGCCACGCCTACCGCCTGCGGCACGGGCCAATCAGCCATGGGACCGTTCTATTGCCCGGGCGACAAGAAGGTCTACATCGACCTGGGCTTCTTCGATACGCTGAAGAACCGGCTGGGCGCGCCGGGCGAGTTCGCGCAGGCCTACGTGATTGCGCACGAGGTGGGCCATCACGTGCAGGATGAACTGGGTGTGACCGGCAAGGTCGACTCCATGCGCGGACGCCTGAGCGAGTCCCAGAACAACGCGCTGAGCGTGCGCGTCGAGTTGCAGGCCGATTGCTTTGCCGGCGTATGGGCGAACCGTTCGCAGGAATCGAAACAATGGCTGGACCCGGGTGACATCGAGGCGGCCATGAACGCGGCCCAGAAGATTGGCGACGATGCCTTGCAGCGCTCGGCCGGGCGCGCGGTGGTGCCGGACAGCTTCACGCATGGCACCAGCGAACAGCGTCAACGCTGGTTCGGGGCTGGCTTCAAGAGCGGACAGATCCAGTCTTGCGATACCTTCGCTGCGCGTTCGCTCTAGCAGGCTGTAGACACCGCGCGACCCCGAAACGCATTGCAACAGCCTGCCAAGTCGTTGAGGCGTTCACGCCGGGACCGGCTTGCCGGTCTTTGGCGCAGCAGCGTCCAGCATGTGGGCCGCGATGGCCCGTGCAGTTGCCGCCGCAGCGCTGCCCAATTCAAGCTGGCCCGAAACCGCCGCGCCGTCGTAGAGCAGCACCAACTGGCGCGCCAATGCCTCCGGGTCGCCAGCCCCGGCGTCCCTGGCCAGCCCGGTGAAGAGTTCCCGCATCCAGCCCCGCGCCTCGTCGCAGGTGGTCTGGATGCTGCCCCCTGCCTTTGATTCGCTGGCGGCGCGGTTGAAGGCGCAGCCGCGGAAATTGCCCGACGCCATCAACTCTTCCATCGCATCGAACACGCCGAGCAGGCGTTCCCGCGGCGTGTCATAGGTCGCGAGTCTGGCGGTGATGCGCAGCTTGCGCGCCTCGTGCCGGGATTGCAGGTAGGCGCGAATGAGTTCTTCTTTGCTGCCGAAGCAGTCGTAGAGCGAGGCCTTGGCCACGCCCGCGCGCTCGATCACCCGCTCGATGCCGACCGTGTTGATCCCACCTTCGTAGAACAACTCGTCGGCCGCCGCCAGCAGCCGTTCGCGAGCAGAGGTGCGCGGCACCGCCGAAGATTTTTTCATTTCCATGGGATTGACATTACCAGACCGGTCTGTACACTGCAAGTAGCAGACAGACCTGTCTGTTCGAAAAATTCCGATTCCAGGAGTGCGAAACCACCATGACGACTGCCTGCACCACCGTAACCCCATCCGCGACCGCCCGCCCCGCTGCTGCCACTCGCCACGTGCCGTGGCGCCTGTCGCCCAACGCGGCCTTCCTGCTGCAAGCCTCGATGACCCTGGGCTTCCTGGCCGGGTCGAGCGCGCCGACGCCGTTCTATGCGATCTACCAGCGCGCCTGGGGCTTTTCGTCGACGATGCTGACGGTGGCTTTCGGGGTCTACGCGATCGCCGTGCTGCTGGCGCTGCTGTTCGGTGGCCGGCTGTCCGACCACGTCGGGCGCCGGCCGGTCCTGATCGGCGCGGCGTTGGCTCAGGCGGCCAGCATGCTGATCTTTGCCAGTGCCGATGGCTTGCAAGACTTGCTGCTGGCGCGCGTGGTGCAGGGCGTTTCAGCCGGCGTGGCGATTGCCGCGGCCGGTGCGGGCTTGCTGGACATCGACAAGGGCCGCGGGGCGCTGGCCAATTCGCTCGCGCCGATGATGGGCACCGCCGTCGGCGGCTTGCTCGCGGGAACGATGATCCGTTACCTGCCGGCGCCGATGCACCTGGTCTATGCGGTGCTTGGCGTGGTGTTCGTGATGCAGGCGGTGCTCGTGTACTTCATGGCGGAAACTGCCGCTGTGAAGGGTGGCGCGCTGGCTTCGTTGAAGCCGCGCCTGGCGGTGCCGGCGGGCGTGCGCGGGCCTTTGCTGCGCGTCGCGCCGGCACTGGTTTCCGTATGGACGATGGCCGGTTTCTATGCATCGCTGGGGCCGACCTTGCTGAACGGCCTCTCGGGCGGCGCCGGCTCGGTGATCCTGGGCAGCAGCGCGCTGTTCGTGCTGGCGGGCAGCGGCGCGCTGGCGGTGCTCGTCACTCGGAACCTGGAGCCACATGCGCTGTTGCGGCTGGGTGCTGGCGCCTTGCTGGTCGGCATGGCCACGGCAATGGCCGCGGTGGCTCTGCGTGAGCCCGGCTTGTTCCTGCTGGGCACGGCAGTGGCGGGCATTGGCTTCGGCACCGGATTCCAGGGCGCGCTGCGGACCATCATCGGGCTGATCCAGGCGCACGAACGGGCGGCGGTGCTGGCGGTGCTGTTCGTCATCTCGTACCTGGCGATGGGGCTGCCGGCGATGGCTGCGGGCTATGGCGTCGCGCATCAAGGCAGTATCGCCAGCACGGCCTACGAGTTTGGCTCCGGCGTGATCCTGCTCGCGTTGCTGGCCCTGTTTGGAACCGTTCGGCGCTGAACCGGCGAGTCGGGAATAGGTGGTTTTCCCCGGGTTTTTTGCTGATTTTTGCGGCAGTGCGACAATCGGGGGTTCATGACCAGTTCTTTTTCAAATCTTTCGCTGGCTGAGCCGCTGGCGCGCGCCGTGGCCGAAATGGGCTACGAGACCATGACCCCGATCCAGGAGCAAGCCATTCCAGTGGTGCTCGCGGGTCAGGACGTGATGGGCGCGGCCCAGACCGGGACCGGCAAGACGGCAGCTTTCGCGCTGCCTTTGCTGCAGCGGATGCTCAAGCACGAAAACGCCTCCACCTCGCCGGCGCGCCACCCGGTGCGCGCCCTGGTGTTGCTGCCCACGCGCGAACTCGCCGTTCAGGTCGCCCAGCAGGTCGAGTTGTACGCCAAGTACACCAACCTGCGCAGCGCGGTCGTCTTCGGCGGCATGGACATGAAGCCGCAGACGCTGGAGCTGAAGAAGGGCGTCGAGGTGCTGGTCGCTACGCCCGGCCGCCTGCTCGACCACATCGAGGCCAAGAACGCGGTGCTCAACCAGGTCGAGTACGTGGTGCTCGACGAGGCGGACCGCATGCTCGACATCGGCTTCCTGCCAGACCTGCAGCGCATCCTCAGCTACCTGCCCAAGAGCCGCACCACGCTGCTGTTCTCCGCGACCTTCTCGCCGGAAATCAAGCGCCTGGCGAGCAGCTACCTGCAGAACCCGATCACGATCGAGGTGGCCCGGCCGAACGAAACGGCCTCTACCGTCGAACAGCATTTCTACAGCGTGAGCGACGACGACAAGCGCCGCGCGCTCAAGCAGATCGTGCGGCAGCGCGGCATCACGCAGGCGTTCGTGTTCGTCAACAGCAAGCTTGGTTGCGCCCGGCTCGCGCGTTCGCTGGAGCGCGAGGGCCTCAAGACCACCGCGTTGCATGGCGACAAGAGCCAGGACGAGCGCCTGAAGGCGCTGGACGCGTTCAAGAAGGGCGAGGTCGATCTGCTGGTGTGCACCGACGTCGCGGCGCGCGGCCTGGACATCAAGGACGTGCCGGCGGTGTTCAATTTCGACATCCCGTTCAACGCCGAGGACTACGTCCACCGCATCGGCCGTACCGGCCGCGCCGGGGCTTCTGGCCTGGCCGTGAGCTTTGCCAGCGGCGGCAACGACGGTCGCCTGGTGGCCGACATCGAAAAGCTCATCAAGAACAAGATCGAGCTGGAAGCACTGGAGTTCGACGAGGACCGTCCGCGCGGCCGCATCAACGACGGCCGCCGCCATTGGCGCGAAGAGGGCGAGGCCGGCGATGCACGCGATGTGCTGGACGCGCCGCGCGAGCGTGGCGGATTGCGTAGCGGAGGGCGTCCGCACCGCGCGCCTGCCGCACCGCGCGATCCGTTCTTCGATCAACCCTACGAGGCGGGGCAGCGCGAAGCCGCGCCGGCATGGGAAGCGGCTGCGAAGAGCGCGCCTGCGGTGCGCGGAATCTCGGCCAACATCAAGAGCAAGCGCAAGGTCGCCGCCCTGTTCAAGACGCCCGTGCCGAGCAACTGACGCGCAAGCTCGGCAAGCGAGGACAGAAAGCCAGGTTCAGCCTGGCTTTTGACTTTGGGCGCAGCGCACCTCGATGTGCTCGCGCTCGGCCAGCGTGGCGCCGATGCGCGCCGCGCTCAGGCAGCCGCCCCAGACGCAGCCGGTGTCGGTCGAGAGCAGGTCGGGCCGCGACAGCCAGCCCAGCGTGGACCAATGGCCGAACGCCACCGTGGCCGTGGCCGTGCGCCGGCCGGGCACATCGAACCAGGGCATGAATCCGGGCGGGGCCGAGGCGGCATCGTCCTTGGCCTCGAACTCCATCACGCCGTCGGCATTGCAGAAACGCAGGCGCGTCAGCGCGTTGACGATGACGCGCAGGCGCTTGTCGCCCTTCAATGTGTCGCGCCATTGCGCTGGCTCATTGCCGTACATGGCATGCAGGAACTCGCCGAAGGCCGGGCCTTGCAGCACGGATTCGACTTCCGCTGCGCAGGCCAGCACATCGCCCACGCTCCACTGTGGCAGCACGCCGGCATGGACCATCAGCAGGTCCGACCCGCCGATCTCTTCATGGAGCGCGAGGTGCTGATGGCGCAGCCAGGCGAGCAGCGCATCGCGATCGGGCGCTTCGAGCACGCCGGCCAGCGTGTCGCGCCGGCCCGCCTTGTGCGCGCCGGATGCGACCGCCAGCAAGTGCAGGTCGTGGTTGCCCAGTAGGCTGTGGGCCGATGCGCCATAGCCCTGAACGCGCCGCAGCACGGTCGCCGACCCGGGGCCGCGGTTGACCAGGTCGCCCAGCAGCACGATGCGGTCTCGGCTGGGCGAGAAATCGATCTTGTCCAGAAGTCGACCCAGCGGCTCGTCGCAGCCCTGCACGTCGCCTATCAAGTAAAGTGCCATGCTTCCCATTCTCTCCCGCGTCCATGGATGTTTTTCTCCTGGCCATGCTGACGACGCTCAACGCGTTGTTCTCCATGTCCGAAATGGCCCTCTCGACCAGTCGTCGTGCGAGGCTCGCGGCCATGGCCGAAACGGGCGATGCCGGTGCCGTGGCGGCGCTGCGCCTGATGGAGGATCCGACGCAATTCCTCTCCACCGTGCAGATCGGCATCACGTCGATCGGCATGCTGAGCGGCATCGTGGGCGAGGCGGCGTTTGCGGCGCCCCTGGCGGACTGGTTCGAGACGCTGGGCATGGGCAAGGGCGCGGCCAGCGTGGTGTCGACGGGCATCGTGGTGACGATCATCACCTTCGTCACCATCCTGGTGGGCGAACTGGTGCCCAAGCGCATCGGGCAGTTGTATCCGGAGCCGGTGGCGCGTTGGGTCTCGCGGCCGATGCGCGCGATCGCGACGGGCGCCAAGCCTTTCGTGCTGCTGCTGTCGGGCGCGACCGCGATGATCCTGCGCCTGCTGCGTATCGATGCCAATGCGGCGCGCGTGGTCACCGAAGAGGAAATCTCGGCGAGCCTGGAAGAGGGCGTGGATGCGGGCGTGATCGAGCAGCATGAGCACCAGATGGTGCGCAACGTGTTTCACCTGGACGACCGGCGCCTGTCCTCGCTGATGATTCCGCGCGCCGACATCGAATGGCTAGAGGCCAGCGATTCGGTAGCGCAAGCCTTGCGCAAGGTGGCCGAGGCCGGCGCGCTGAACATCGTGCATTCCTGGTACCCGGTCTGCCGCAATTCGCTCGACGACGTGGTTGGCGTGATCAGCGTGGCGCGCTTGTTGCATCTGGGGCCGCAACATGAGGGCGTGATCGAATCGGCGGCGCAACCGGCGTCCTTCGTGCCGGAGACATTGACGGGCATGGAATTGCTGGAGCAGTTCCGGGAGCGGGCGGGCCGGCTGGTGTTCGTGGTGGACGAGTATGGCGAGGTGCAGGGCTTGATGACGCCACGCGACCTGCTGGAGGCGATCACCGGCGAATTGCAGCCTGGGATGCAGACCGATGCGTGGGCGACGGAGCGCGAAGATGGCACCTGGGAACTCGATGGATTGATGCCCGTGTCAGAATTGAGGGCTCGACTTGCCATCAAGGAATTGCCTGACGAGGAGCGCGGCCGCTACAACACGGTGGCCGGGTTGCTGATGTCGGTGTCGGGCCAGTTGCCGGCGGTGGGCGAGCGCATCGATTGTGCGGGGTGGACCTTCGAGGTGGCGGCCCTCGATGGCCGGCGAATCGACAAAGTGCTGGCGAGCCCCGACGCGACCTACAACCCGGAAGATGGCTGAATACCGCCGACCCGAATTGATTTCTCCATGAGCCAGGAACCTCTCCGTATCACCGTCGGCCCGCGATGGCAGCTTTTCACCTACCAGCGTGAGGGCTTTCAACTGATCGGCACCGTGCAGCGCGGCATGCAGATCGGTGCGCTGGCGAAGATGCCCGACGGTGACTATGCGCAGGTCAACGGCGACATCGTCGAGACGCTGAACCGCAGCCGCGTCGAGTTCGCGCTGCGCGCCGCCACCGGCACCAAGCCGGGCGAGCCGATCGTCAACATCCCCCGCGCGCCGTCGCCAGCGGTGGTGGTGACGGTGAAGAAGAAGCGTCGCATCGTCTTGCCGCCGAGCGAGTAGCCGGCACCTTGGTGCAGGGTGGCGGCAGCGGGGTGCCCTTGGTATCCTCGCCTTCCGCCGTGACGTGAGTACGCACCATGCCCAGCACGATCCTCTCGAAGCCGCCTGCCCCGCCGCGTCCCGCGCCTGTGCTGCCGCCCGCGGCCTCGACCCCCATCACCCGCGAATGGGTGCGCTGGGTGGCCGAGCAGGTGATGCGCGGATGCACGCCGGTCTCGATGCTGGAGGTGATGGTGAACGCGGGCATCGACGATGTCGTGGCCTCGGTGATCATCGAAGGGATGGTCAGCAACCCGATCTGCGTGGCTGGCGAGCAGCAGGTGCAGTTGCTGCGCAAGCTCGAATCGAGCATGGCCAACCTGCAACAACTCTGGGAACTCAACCCCGATTACCAGACCATCGAGAAGCGCGCGGATGTTTCGGTGGCGGAGTTCGCGTCCCGCTATGTCGAGGGTTGCCGGCCGCTGGTGCTGACCGGGCACACCGCCGACTGGCCCGCGATGCGGCGCTGGTCGCCGCAGGACCTGAAGCAGCGCTTCGGCCATCTCGACATCGAGATCCAGGCGGAGCGGCATGCGAACCCGCGCTACGAGCAAGACAAGCTCTCGCATCGGCGTCATGTGCGGGTGGCCGATTTCGTCGACCAGGTGGTGAGTGGCGGCGCGAGCAACGACTACTACCTGACGGCCAACAACGAGGCCTTGCGGCAGCCCGGCTTCGCGCCCTTGCTGGACGACATCGGCACGCTGCCGCCGGGCTGCGACCGGTCGCAGTTGTCGGCGCGTTCGTCCTTCTGGTTCGGCCCGGCGGGCACGGTGACCAGCCTGCACCACGACAAGCTGATGCTGTTCCATACCCAGGTGGTCGGCCGCAAGCGCTGGCGCCTGATCTCTCCGCTGCAGACGCCGCGGCTCTACAACACCAACGCCGTGTTCAGCCCGATCGACCTGGATGCGCCGGACTATGACCGCTATCCGCTGCTGCGCGGCGTGAAGATCCTCGAAGTGGTGATCGAGCCCGGCGAGACGATCTACCTGCCGCTGGGCTGGTGGCACCAGGTGAGGGCGCTGGACGTGAGCCTGTCCTTCTCGTACTCGAACATCGGGCTGCCGAACAACAACGTGTTCGACTATTTCGATCCGGTGGTGCGGCAGGTGTAGATCGGTCCCTTCGGGGGCTTGAGCGCGGTGCCGGACGCTCCGATACTGGCCCTTCCAATGAATCAGGGAGGAGCCTATGAACAGTTTGGGTGTTCTTGCGCGCGGATGGATCGTCGCCGCGCCATGTGTGCTGGCCGGCTGCGCCGCGATGGATGGGCAAGGCGTGGGGAACGGCCAGTACTTCCAGGTGCTGGACAAGGCCGGCTCCGTGATCTCCGAGTCCGACGCGCCGAAGAAGGGCTTCCAGAATTGCCCGAATTCGGCCTATGAAGCGATGCGAAGCGAACCCACCCTGTCTGGCCGGGTGAGATGCGCGGTCGAGCCGTCGCGGGAGTCGCTTCCCTACATGTTCAGCGCCCGCAACACGAAGTCCGTGGGGGCCGATCAGGTCTTGCCGACCTCTGCGTTTGTGGTGCGCTCGCGGACCGCTGCCATTTGTGCCGCCGTGCTCAAGGCGACCAGCGCGGAGGAAAAGGTGGTCATCCTGGAAGACCGCTGCACCGTGGCTGCGAAGTAGTCGCCGCTGCAAGCCGCTTCATCCCGGTCTTCCCGGGATCGCCAAGCACGGAATTCTCAGCTTGCTTGCCGCAGGATGCCCTTGGTTTGGATGTCCGCTTTCAAGCCTTCGAACAAGGACCAGCATGGAATGGGCATCTTCTGGACCTGCAGCGCTGCGCCGGAGCACTTGGTCCAGGGGCCGGCCTGGAGGCTTCCTGGTTTCAGCGTGTAGGGCGCCGTATAACTGGCGAGAGAGTCGTTCGCAATGAACAGCCAGTGGTCGCCAGACTGGACTTTCTTCACTGTCCGCTGGAATGCGCTGGCAAAAAGCGTCCCATCCCTGCACGGAGAAAGCGAAATCAATCCTTTCAATGGAGGATAGGTTTTTGTCTCCAACATGCCTTGAAAATCGACCAGCCACTTGTTTCCGTCATGCCGACTTTGATCGCCTATGAGGTCGTTGGCGGAACATTCCATCCATCGGGGAGATTTGATCTTGCCCTGTATGCAATTGATGACAGAGGCATGCGTGGCGCACGCAAAACCCTGTGGCCTGAAAACCCACAGATAGTAGGGGTCGGCATCGATTCCGCTGTAGCTATCCCAGGGCGACGGAACGGCGCAGCGCGTATTCGATTGGTCGACGTAGATACTGCCGGTAGAGGCAAGTGCTCCGTAGACGATGGAATTGTAATGATCGGTACCACGCACGAGCAGAGAGCCGGGCGGCAATGCGCCCTTGTCGGGATCATCGGGCAGCGGCATGGGCGGGTGGGTGATGGCGCGAATGTTGACGATCCTGGAATTTGCCGACGGATTCCAGTTGATGGTCTTGAAATTGTTTTCCGTATCTAGCTCGAATAGTTTGACAGAACCGTGCTCGCCCGCATTGTGTGCGGCATAAACAAAGGATTTCCTGGGATCCTCGGGGGACGGCAGCGCCCAGATGTCATGGAACTTGTCGGGGGAGATCATTTGCTGGCCAGAAATTGCAACCGTGGCCGGTTCAATTCGCCCGTGCTCGAGATCGCCGCTGTCCGACGCCAGCCAGTGCTCTGCGAAAAAAACGTGATAGACGGGCTTGAGCGAGCCCGCATCCGACTTGGGGACGGTGACGGAGAACCTGTGACCGCGCGCACCATATCCGATTGGCAGATTTTTCCACGCGCTGGATTCAATGGATTTTTTGCCGGTGGCTGCGTAGAGATATTTGTCGGTGCCGAGGTGGAGATACAGCCCCCGGCTACGAGCGACCGGCTCGACATCCTTCACAAATTGGCGCATCAGATTGTTGCCGTCGTTCCAGGTTTCCGGAAGCGCGAGAACGATGGCTCGCAGCTTGATCAGCAGGTTGTTGACCTCGTCGAAGTCATGCTGGAACTGGGCATAGTTCGGATTGGTGCTGGAGACTTCTTTCAGCCGCTGGTCCACCAGAGTCTGATTTGCCATGGAGGCCAGCGCCAGGTTGGCAAGAAGCGAGTCGGAGTAGGTCCGGCAGAATACGCCGAGAATTTCAGGCCATTTCTCGAGATCCTGGGTCTTCTCGTCCCTGAGCCATTCCGCGGTCTCCCATTTTCGGTACAAGCTGGACACCTTCTGGAAAGCCAATTTGATGGCAAGAATGTCGGCCTCGAGAAGCGTGCGGAAATTCCACAATTCCTCGCTCGTCGTGATGGGGTTCTGGAGATGCTTGGGCAGGAGGGACCGGATCCTGTAGATGGTGGTCGTGTATTCCTGCACCGCATCGCCGTCTGCCTTGGTGTTGCGGAGTTTTTCTTCCGCATTCAAGCCTTTGATTGCATCGATGATCTGGTCTTTGAGGGAGGGCTGCTTGGGACCGAAATACGTCAGGAGCTGGCCGATGATGGTGAAGATCGCACCAAATACCGCGCCATAGGGGCCGGCGCCGGCAGACAGGCTGGCAAGCATCTGCACGCCCGAGGCGCAGATGTCCATGATCGCGGCACTGCCATTGATGTAGTCGCCGGATTTGAAAGCGGAAGCCGCTGAGAGAACACCCTTGACCAGATTGGGAAGGTTCTTGTTGATGGAATCCGTGACGTCCTTGGCGTATTTCTGATCGGCCGCGGTCGCGTTCTTGTCTTTTAAGATGGCCTGCGCTTTTTCGTATTTGTCCTGCATTTCCCATGTCGCAATGGCAAACGCTCTTGCCTGGTCCTGGTCCATGTCGGCCTGGGCGTGCAGGCCAATCAGTGCAATTTGTTCCTTGATGAATTCGAGATCGGGATCCGCGGCCATGGACAATCCTTTTCGACGGGTAATCGAATCAGCCTACCACGGGCGCGAGGGTGCGGAGAAAATATTTGATGGCGTCGTTATTGATACCCTGGCGTCAAAATAAAGGCATCCCATATATTCGCGACCACTGAATTCACAAAATTCCGTACAAGATGAATTGCGCTCTGGCGATTTGAGGGCTGGCCGTGGGCACGGGCACCGTTGTTCCGCCCCGCCGAGTGCTCAGGAATGCGTGGCCGCGCTTGCCAAATCCGGCTACCGCATGCTCCCGCCGCAGGCTTACCTTCGCGGATATTCCATGAACCAGAAGGAGCGCGGCGCGATGATTCGGTCAGGCAACTCGAGCGGTACAGGGCGGCGCTGCTTCCTGGCAGCGATGTCCGGCATGGCCGTGGCCGCGGCCTCTCCGACGCTGGCTCTGGCGCATGCCACGCATCCGACGCCGTCCAACGCGCCGTCGTCGCAGACACTGCTGCAACCCGCGCGCCCCGTTTCCCGGCTGCGGTTGCGCATGGCCGGCGGAGGCACCTCCGAGTTGCGTACCCTGGTCGACGGCCAGGTGACTGCCGTGCAACTCATGTTCACCGGCTGCGGCACGACCTGTCTCACGCAGGGCGCGCTCTTCGCGGCCTTGCAGGAGAAGCTGGCAGGTCAGCGCCGCGACCGCCGCCTGCTCTCGATCAGCATCGATGCCTTGGGCGATGACCCCAAGGTGCTGGCGGGGTGGCTGGGCCGCTTCGGCGCGCAGGGCGGATTGTGGAGCGCGGGTGTTCCGTCGGTGCAGGAGACGGATCGGCTCCTGGCCGAGTTCAGCGTCGACTCCCGCGCGATCAACGCGGCGGAGCACCTGAATCGCGTGTTCGTCGTGGACCGCGGTGGCCTCCTGCGGGTCGTCACATCGCTCGATCCGTCCATCGAGCAGGTGATGCGCGCCATGGATCTCGCTCGCGTCTAGCTGCGCCTCCAGCCCCTTCCGCCGCCCCGTGCGAAGCAGCCACTTCGCACAAGACCGCCCCCACCCGACAAGCCTAAGCTGCGCCATCCCTATCGTGCCGCTCGACGGCAAGGCATCAGCACACACATGGCAATCATCGAGTCGACCGTTTCCCCCGGCAGCGAGGCCTTCGAGGCGAATCGCAGCGGCATGCTGGCATTGATCGAGCGCGTGCGCACCTTCGAGCGGCGCAGCATCGCCACCTCGGGCAAGTCGCGCGAGCGCTTCGAGAAGCGCGGGCAGCTGTTGCCGCGCGAACGCTTGTCGCTGCTGCTCGATCCGGGCACGCCCTTCCTGGAGATCTCCTCGCTTGCGGGCTTGGGGCTGGACAACCCCGACTTGGAGAAGAGCGTGCCGGGCGGCGGCGTGATCGCGGGCATCGGCTGGGTGTCGGGCATTCGCGTGATGGTCAACGCGTCGGATTCGGGCATCGATGCCGGCGCGCTGCAGCCGATGGGCATTCCCAAGCAGATGCGCATCCATGAGCTGGCGTTGGAGAACAAGCTGCCGTTGGTGCAACTGGTCGAGAGCGCGGGCGCCAACCTCATGACCTACAAGGTCGAGGAGTTCATCATCGGCGGCGGGCTGTTCCGCAACCTGGCGCGCATCTCGGCGGCGGGTCTGCCGGTGTTGACGGTGACGCATGGATCGTCGACGGCGGGTGGCGCGTACCAGACGGGCCTGTCGGACTACATCGTGATGGTGCGCGACCGGTCGCGGGCCTTCCTGGCCGGGCCGCCCTTGCTGAAGGCGGCCACGGGCGAGATCGCGACCGAGGAGGAACTGGGCGGTGCGGTGATGCACACCTCGATCTCGGGCCTCGGCGACTACCTGGCCGAGGACGACCGCGACGCGATCCGCATCGCACGCGAGATCCTGGCCAACATCGACTGGAACCGCGACATGCCGGCCGCGCCCGTGCGCAACTTCAAGCCGCCGCGCTACGACGCGGAGGAACTGCTCGGCATCATGCCGATGGACCACAAGCGCCCGGTCGACATGAAGCAGGTGATTGCGCGCATCGCCGACGATTCCGAGTTCCTGGAGTTCGGCGAGAACTACGGCAGCGCCACGGTGGTGGGCCACATCAAGATCGAGGGCATGCCGCTCGGTGTTGTCACCAACAACGGCCCGATCGACGTGGCCGGCGCGACCAAGGCGACGCACTTCATCCAGGCCTGCTGCCAGTCGAAGACGCCGCTGCTCTACCTCAACAACACGACGGGCTTCATGGTGGGCAAGGACTACGAGGAGGCCGGCATGATCAAGCACGGCTCCAAGATGATCCAGGCCGTGACCAACGCGACAGTGCCGCAGATCACGATCTATTGCGGCGCGTCCTTCGGCGCGGGCAACTACGGCATGTGCGGGCGCGGCTTTCATCCGCGCTTCTGCTTCTCCTGGCCGAACGCGAAGACGGCGGTGATGGGCGGCGAGCAGGCGGCCAAGACCATGTCCATCGTGACCGAGGCCGCGATGAAGCGGAAGGGCGAGGTCGACCATGCCAAGCTGGAAGCGATGGAGAAGCGCATCGTCGACCACTTCGACAGCCAGATGAGCGTGTTCACCACCAGCGCGCGCCTGCTCGACGACGGTGTGATCGACCCGCGCGACACGCGCGAGGTGCTGAGCAAGGTGCTGTCGATCTGCCGCGATGCGGAACTGCGCGAGCCGCAGAAGATGCAGTTCTCCGTGGCACGGCCCTGATCGACGACGCAACCGGACGCAAGCTCCATGACCGCAACGACTTCCACCCTGACCCCGTTCCGCAAGATCTTGATCGCCAACCGTGGCGAGATCGCGCTGCGCATCATCCGCAGCGCGCGTGCGCTGGGCTACCGCACCGTGGCGGTGTATTCCACGGCCGATGCCGACGCGCGCCATGTGCGCGAGGCCGACCAGGCCGTGTGCATCGGCGAGCCGCTTCCTGCCCAGTCGTACCTGCGCATCCCGGCCATCGTCGATGCGGCGAAGCTCAGCGGCGCGGATGCGGTGCATCCGGGCTATGGCTTCCTGGCAGAGAACGAGGACTTCGCGCAGGCCTGCAAGGATGCGGGGTTGGTGTTCATCGGGCCGTCGGCCGAAGCCATCATCTCGATGGGGAACAAGGCCGGCGCCAAGACGCTGATGATGGCTGCTGGCGTGCCTTGCATCCCCGGCTATCAGGGCGAGGACCAGAATGAAGAGCGGCTCGCGCAGGAAGCGGAGCGCGTCGGCTTCCCGGTGATGATCAAGGCGACCGCCGGCGGTGGCGGGCGCGGGATGCGGCTGGTGCCATCGGCGAAGGAGTTCGTCGAGATGCTGCGCAGCGCGCGCTCGGAAGCGCAGAGCGCCTTCGGCAATCCGGAAGTGATCCTGGAGCGCGCGATCGTCGAGCCGCGCCACATCGAGATCCAGGTCTTCGCCGACCGTCACGGCAATGCGATCCACCTGGGCGAGCGCGATTGCTCGGTGCAGCGGCGGCACCAGAAGCTCATCGAGGAAGCACCATCGCCGGCCGTGAACGCCGACCTGCGCGCACGCATGGGCGCGACCGCGGTGGCGGCGGTGAAGGCGATCCGCTACGAAGGCGCGGGCACGCTGGAGTTCCTGCTCGACAGCGAAGGCAACTACTACTTCATGGAGATGAACACGCGCCTGCAGGTCGAGCATCCGGTGACCGAGGCCATCACCGGACTGGACCTGGTCGCGCTGCAATTGCGCGTGGCGGCCGGCGAGCCCCTTCCGATCACGCAGGAGGACGTGCACTTCAAGGGCCATGCGATAGAGGTACGGCTGTGCGCCGAGGATGCCGACAAGGGCTTCATGCCGCAGAGCGGGACGATGGCGCTGTGGCACATGCCGCAGCACCTGCGCGTGGAGCATGCGATGCGTTCGGGCGCGCAGATCCCGCCTTACTACGACTCGATGATCGCGAAGATGATCAGCTTCGGCGAGAACCGCGAGGCAGCGCGGCGCAAGCTGATGTCGGGGCTGGAGGATGCGGTCGCGCTGGGCGTGACGACCAACCAGGCCTTCCTGCATCGCTGCCTGGGGCACGCCGTATTTGCCGAGGGCGGCGCGACCACGGCCTTCATCGCGCAGAACCAGGATGCGCTGCTGGCGACCGATTCGGCGCTGCAGGCGCGCGCCGCCGCGATCGCCGCGGTGGTGCTCCATGAAACCGCTGGCGATCGACGAGCCCGCGCACCGGGCCGGCGCATGACGCACAGCCTGCCGATCTCGCTGCGCTTCGAGGCCCATGGCGCGCTGGTGACGGCGGGGCTGGTGCTTTCCGGCCAGCATCACTTCGACGTGACGATCGGCGAGCAGACCTTTGTGATCGAGTTGCGCGACCTCACCGAGCATGCGGCGCGTCTCGTCTGCGACGGCCTGCTGGAAAGCGTGGCCTTCCACCGCGCCGACGGCATGCTGCACCTGCACTACCGCGGCGTGCCGGTGCGCATCGAGGACAAGACCCGCGCCGCCTCGGCGAAGAAGGGCGAGGCAGGTGGCGATGGCAAGCTGCGCGCCTCGATGAACGGCCGCGTGGTGGCGGTGATGGCGGTGGTCGGCGACATGGTCGAAGCGGGCCAACCCATGGTCACGCTGGAGGCGATGAAGATGGAGCACATCCACGCGGCGCCGGTGGCCGGCAAGGTGACGGCGCTGCATGTGAAGACTGGCGACCAGGTGGCGGCCAGCCGCATCGTGGTGGAGATCGAGCCGGCGGTGAAGGAAGCCGCACCGGCTTGAAGTGAAGCCCACCCCCGAAAGCGCCGGCGGTGGCGTGTCGGGAAGCTGACGCGGCGACACGCGGCAAGAAAGACAAACCAGGAGGCAGATGAGCAAATGAGCGAGACAAGCACCAACGCAGCACCGGCGGTGCTCCACGAGAAGCGCGGCCACGCGATGTGGATCACCATCAACCGGCCCGACAAGCGCAATGCGATCAACAAGGACGTGGTCGCCGGCATCCGCGCCGGCTGGCGCGCCGCGCATGCCGACCCGGAGGTGCGCGTGATCGTGCTGACGGCGGCGGGCGACAAGGCCTTCTGCGCCGGCGGCGACCTGCAGCCGGGCGCGGGCTTCGCCTTCGACCTCTCGAAGCCCACCATCGACTATGCCGACCTGTTGCGCGAGGCGCAGAACAGCACGCTGCCGAGCATCGCGCGCATCAATGGCGTGTGCATGGCCGGCGGCATGGGACTGCTCTGCATGACGGACATGGCCATCGCCGCGGACAACGTGCTGTTCGGCCTGCCCGAAGTGAAGATCGGCCTGTTCCCGATGCAGGTGCTGAGCCTGCTGCAGGACATCGTGCCGCGCCGCGTGCTGCGCGAGTGGTGCCTGACCGGCGAGCCCTTCAATGCGAGCGAGGCGAAGGAAGCCGGCCTGCTCAACCATGTGGTGCCGGCCGAGGAACTCGACGCGAAGACGCAGTGGCTCATCGATCGCATCGCCGGCAAGTCGCCGACCGCGATCCGGCGCGGCAAGTATGCGATGCGTGCGCTGTCGTCGATGTCCTTCGACGAGGGCATCGCATTCACCGAGGGCCAGATCGCCCTGCTCGCGACCACCGAAGACGCGAAGGAAGGACTGGCCTCATTCAACGAAAAGAGGAGGCCCCAATGGACCGGACGCTGAGTCCCACCACCCGCAACAGTGCACACGCAGTCGGCCTGGCCGAATGGCTCAAGCGCCGCGGGGTGCGCGCACCCCACAAGCCTGCGTTGACCTGCGATGGCGTGACCTGGAGCTATGGCGAACTGATCGACCGCGTGGAGCGCATGTCGACGGTGCTCGCGGCCGGCGGCGTGACTCCCGGCGCCCGCGTGGGCTACCTGGGTTTCAACGACCCGATGTTCCTCGTCGTGATGTTCGCGGCATCGCGCATCGGCGCCATCTTCGTGCCGCTCAACTTCCGGCTCACGGGGCCCGAACTGGCCTTCATCATCAATGACGCGGGCATCCACTCCCTGGTGGTGGGCGAGTCGCACATCGCCATCATCGACGAGGTGCGCGGCGGCTTGAACAGCACGCGCTACATCCACCGCGCGGGCGGCGCCGAAGGCTGGGAGGCGGCCGATGCACTGATGGCCGGCGCCCCATCGCTGCCGATGCCCGCCGCCGTGCCCACGGGCGCGGACGACGTTGCGTTGATCATGTACACCTCGGGCACCACCGGCCATCCCAAGGGCGCGATGCTCACGAATGGCAACTTCTGGGCCAACAACCTCAACGAGATCTTCCTGTGGGACCTGGGTTCCACCGACGTCACGCTGAACTTCGCGCCGATGTTCCATGTCGGCGGCCTGCTGTGCGGCACCATGAGCACGCTGCTGGCCGGTGGCCACGTGGTGTTGCAGCGCGCCTTCGAGGTACAGGCGGTGCTCGACGCGATCGTGGAATACCGCGTGACCATCACCTTCGGCGTGCCGGCGATGCTGCTGTTCATCAGCCAGCATCCGTCCTTCGAGACGGCCGACCTGTCTTCGTTGCGGTCGATCGCCGTGGGCGGCGCGCCGATGCCCGAGCCGCTGTTGCGCTTGTATGAAGCGCGCAAGATCCCGGTGCAGCAGGGCTATGGCATGACCGAGACGGCGTCGATGATCACCTTCCTGCATCCGGACCGCACGGCCGACAAGCTGGGCTCCAGCGGCACGCCGCCGATGATGACGGAGATCAGGCTGCTCGACGCGAACGACCAGGAGATCGACGAAGCCGGCGTACCCGGCGAGATCTGCGTGCGCGGCAGCAACGTGATGCCAGGCTATTGGAACCGGCCCGAGGTCAACGCCTCGATCTTCACGTCCGATGGCTGGTTCCGCAGCGGCGACATCGGCTACCGCGATGCCGACGGGTTCCTCTTCTTGTGCGACCGGTTGAAGGACATGGTCATCAGCGGCGGCGAGAACGTCTACCCGGCCGAGGTCGAGAGCGTGCTCTACGACCATCCGGACATTGCCGAGGTCGCGGTGATCGGCGCACCTGACGAGCGCTGGGGCGAGCGGGTCGTTGCCGTGGTCGCGCCCAAGCCGGGCAAGACGATGACGTTGGAGGCGCTGAATGCCTTTGCCGGCGCCAAGCTGGCGCGCTACAAGCTGCCGAAGGAACTGCGCATCGTCGAGGCGCTGCCGCGCAATCCGACCGGCAAGGTGCTGAAGGCGAAGCTGCGCGAGCACAACGTGCCCGCTGCGGCGACAAACGCTTGAGGCAGGGACATGGCTGGCCCGACCCCCGCCTTCTGGCAAGAGCGCTTCGACACCGCGACGACGCCATGGGACCGCGGCGCGCCCGGGCCGCAATTGGAACGCTGGATTGCCGAGGGCGTGATCGCGCCGGGCCAGCGAGTGCTGGTGCCAGGCTGCGGCAGTGGCTGGGACGTCGCGGCGCTGGCCGAGGCCGGGATGGCTGTCACGGGCATCGACTACGTGGAAGGCGCGGTCACGCGCACGCGCCATCGCCTCGCAGACCGCTCGCTGGAGGCAGAGGTGGTCCAGGCCGACGTGCTGGCCTGGAATCCGCCGCAGCCGGTCGATGCGGTCTATGAGCAGACCTGCCTCTGCGCGCTGCATCCGGACCATTGGACGGCCTATGCCGCGCAACTCGCAACCTGGGTGCGTCCGGGCGGCACGCTGTTCGCGCTGTTCATGCAGCGGCCCGATCCTTCGTCCGCCGATGGCGCGGTGACCGGGCCGCCGTATCACTGCGACATCCATGCGATGCGGGCGTTGTTTCCCTCGCCGCTGTGGCATTGGCCCAAGCCGCCGTATGAGCGCGTTGCGCATCCCAGCATGGCCTACGAACTGGCTGTTGTGCTGACGCGCGCCGCTGCATAGCCACGCGTCTGAATTCAGCGCGTGGACGCAAGCCCATCGGCCATCGCTTGCATAGGATCTTTCGATGGATTTCACCCATTCCCAGAAGTCGCTCGAACTGCAGCAACTCGTGGCCGAGTTCATGGACACGCATGTCTACCCGGTCGAGGACCGCTACCACGAGGAAGGTCGCGAGACCGGCCATCCGTACCGCACGCCCAAGGTACTTCAGGACCTGAAGGCGCTTGCGAAGTCGCAGGGGTTGTGGAACCTGTTTCTTTCCGGTGAGCACGGCAGCGGCCTCAGCAACCTGGAATACGCGCCGGTCAAGGAGATCATGGGCCGCGTGCTGTGGGCGCCCGAGATCTTCAATTGCTCCGCACCCGACACCGGCAACATGGAGGTGCTGGCCAACTACGGCACCGAGGCGCAGAAGGCGCAGTGGCTGGCGCCGCTGATGGACGGCACCATCCGCTCGGCCTTCTCGATGACGGAACCGGCCGTGGCTTCGAGCGACGCGACCAACATCCAGTGCGAGATCCGCCGCGACGGCGACGAGTACGTCATCAATGGCCGCAAGTGGTGGACCTCCGGCGCGCTGAACGAGGACTGCAAGCTGCTCATCGTGATGGGCAAGAGCGATCCGAACCACGCCGAACTGCATCGGCAGCAGTCCATGATCCTCGTGCCCAAGGACACGCCCGGCGTGCGCATCGTGCGCGACCTCACCACCTTCGGTTATGACGATGCGCCGGTCGGGCATCCGGAGATCGTGTACGACAACGTGCGCGTGCCGGCGTCGAACATGTTGCTGGGGGAAGGGCGGGGCTTCGAGATCGCACAGGGGCGGCTCGGGCCGGGGCGCATTCATCACTGCATGCGGCTCATCGGCTGTGCGCAGCGGGCGCTGGAGTTGATGTGCAAGCGGGCCAATTCGCGCGTCGCTTTTGGCAAGCGACTGTCGGAGCAGGGGTCGCTGCGCGAGGACGTGGCGCATTCGTTCTGCGAGATCGAGCAGGCACGGTTGCTGACGCTGCGCGCGGCCGACAAGATGGACCGCGAAGGCAACAAGGCCGCGCGCGACCTGATCGCCGCTGCCAAGATCGTGGTGCCGGCGATGGCGGCGCGCGTGATCGACCGGGCGATTCAGGTGCACGGCGGCGCGGGCGTGTCGCAGGACACCTTCCTGCCGCGGGCCTATGTCTATGCCCGGTTCATTCGCATCGGGGATGGGCCGGACCAGGTGCACTTGTCGGCAGTTGGAAAGCAACTGCTCAAGCGGTTCTCATCCTGAGGCCCGATGAATTTTCCGGCTGACGTGGTCGCCCGCCCGGTGGTCAGCGCGCCACCGCTCGACCTGGCGCGTCTCGGCGCCTGGCTGGAGGCGCATGCGGAAGGCTTTCGTGGACTGCGCGGAGCGAAGCGTTTCGTGGGCGGCAACTCCAACCCGATCTGGCGAGTCGAGGCCGACAGCGGGCGCTACATCCTGCGCACGCAACCGGCCGGAGAACTGCTCAAGTCCGCGCATGCGCTGGATCGCGAGGCACGGGTGCTCACGGCGCTGCACGGCAGCCCGGTGCCGGTGCCGCGCCTGCGCGTGCTGTGCAACGACCTCGACGTGGTCGGCGTGCAGTTCTACCTGATGGATTTCCTGGAGGGTGTCGTGCATCGCTCGGTCGGGCTGCCCGATGTGCCGCGTGACAAGCGCGGCGCCGTGTATGCGGCGGCCATCGACAGCCTCGTGGCGATCCATCGCACCGACCTCGACGCGCTCGGCCTGCGCGACTTCGGGCGGCCTGGCAACTATTTCGAGCGGCAATTGCATCGCTGGTCGCAGCAGTACCGAACGGCGATGCCCGAAGGCAGCAGCCCGATGGATGCGCTGACCGCCCGCCTGGAAGCCATGCTGCCGCACGGCGAGCATCCGGTGACGCTGTTGCATGGCGACTCGCGCATCGACAACCTCATGTTCGATGCGCACGGCGAGCGTGTGATCGCGGTGCTGGACTGGGAACTGTCGACGCTGGGCCATCCGTTGGCGGACCTGGGGCAGTTCTTGGCGGTACAAGAGTTGCCGGCGGACTACCTGCTGCCCGGACTGCGCGGAGTCGATCGCGTGGCCGAAGGTTTGCCGACCAAGTCACAGCTTGCGCGTCGTTACTTCGACGCGATGTGCATGGACCCGGCAACCGACCTGCGTTTCTTCATGGCCTTTGCGATGTTCCGCCAAGCGGCCATGTCGGCGGGCCTGCGGCGCCGAGCGGCACAAGGCACGGCGGTCGCGGAGAGTGCCCTGTACTTCGGCAACACCATGGATGTCTTCGCGCAAACCGGCCTCGACATCCTCGCATCGCCAGAACCACTCGCATGAACCCTCATCCCTTCAGTCTCGCCGGCAAGGTCGCGCTCGTCACGGGCTCCTCGCAGGGCATCGGCGCCGCCACGGCCCGCGTGCTGGCGCAGGCCGGCGCACATGTCATCGTCAGCAGCCGCAAGCTCGACGACTGCGAGCGCGTGGCCGAATCGCTGCGCAAAGAAGGCCTGTCCGCAGAGGCGCGCACCTGCCACATCGGCAAGCTGGACGACATCACTGCAATGGCCGAGTACCTGCAAGCGACGCACGGCGGGCTCGACATCCTCGTCAACAACGCGGTGCTGAGCCCGTGGCGGCGCATCGAGGACATCGACGCGGGGCTGTTCGCCAAGACGGTGGACGTCAACTTGCGCGGCTACTGGTTCCTCTCGGTCGAAGCGGTCAAGCTCATGAAGCCGCGTGGCGGCGGCAGCATCGTCAACATCTCGTCGCTGTCGGCCTGGCATCCGGAGAAGATGCTGGGTCTTTATGCGACGCTGAAGACCGCGCTGATCGGCATGAGCCGCGCCTTTGCGCTGGAGTATGGCGAGTTCGGCATTCGTGCCAACACCGTGCTGCCGGGCGTGATCGAGACCAAGCTGGCCGAGGCCTTCGATGCCGCCGCGACCGGGCGCATCCTCGACAAGACGCCGCTGCACCGCGTCGGCCAGCCCGAGGAGGTCGGCTATGCGGTGCTGTACCTGAGTTCGCCGGCCGGCGCTTTCGTGTCGGGCGCGAGCCTGGCCGTCGACGGCGGCATGTCCATTTCGATGATCTGAGGATTGAAACGCATGAAAGCCGCACGCATCCACCGCCACGGGCCGCCCGAGAGCCTGGTCTTCGAAGAGGTGCCTTCGCAGGTGCCGGGCAAGGGCGAGGTGCTGGTGTCGGTGCATGCCAGCGCCGTCAACTTCCCCGACACGCTGATCATCGAGAACAAGTACCAGTTCAAGCCCGAGTTGCCGTTCTCGCCGGGCGGCGAGGTCGCCGGCACGATCAAGGCGGTGGGCGAGGGCGTGACAGGCTTTGCGGCGGGCGATCGCGTGATCGCCGTGTGTGGCTGGGGCGGCTATGCGGAGGAGGTGTTGACCACGGTCGACAAGCTCGTGCGCCTGCCCGAGGGCATCGACATGGAAGCTGCCGCGGCGCTCGTCATCACCTACGGCACCTCGCACTACGCGCTGAAGGACCGCGCCGCCATCCAGCCCGGCGAGACGCTGCTGGTGCTGGGTGCGGCCGGCGGCACCGGCATCTCCGCGATCGAACTCGGCAAGCTCATGGGCGCACGCGTGATCGCCGCCGCCTCCACCGACGAGAAGCTCGCGCTGTGCCGTGCCAGCGGCGCCGACGAGACCATCAACTACGCGACGGAGGACCTGCGCGAGCGCGTCAAGGCGCTGACGGGCGGGCGCGGCGTGGACGTGGTGTATGACCCGGTCGGCGGGCACTATGCCGAGCCGGCGCTGCGCAGCATGGCCTGGCGCGGGCGCTACCTGGTCATCGGCTTCACCGCGGGCGAGATCCCGAAGCTGCCGCTCAACCTGGTGCTGCTCAAGGGTTGCAGCATCGTCGGCGTGTTCTATGGCGGCTTCTCGAAGGCCGAGCCGGCGCGCTATGACGCCTTCATGCAGGAGTTGGTCGGCTGGCTTGCGGACGGCAGCCTGCGCCCGACCATCACCGCGCGCTATCCGCTGGAGCGCGCGGCCGAGGCGCTGCGCGTGGTGGCCGACCGGCGCGCGACGGGCAAGATCATGTTGACCACGTCGCTCGGTCGGGGCGACTGATCAGGGATTTCCCGCCGCGCGCGCAGCGTCTCGGCGCAAGACGGCTGTCGCGTCCGCTCGCCACACTCCGATGCATCGCTGGCCGATCCCGGCCGGCAGCCGACCCAAGGAGTGAAGCAAGATGACGAAGAAGCATGCCACCAGCCCGTCGATGCGCTGGTGGATCGCCAGCGCATGCGCCGCGCTGCCCCTGCTGGCCCACGCGACGCAGGGCGTGACGAAGACCGAGGTGCTGGTCGGCACGATCCAGGACCTCTCCGGCCCGATCGCCAACTTCGGCAAGGAAACGCTCAACGGCATGAACATGCGCATCGAGGAGGCCAATGCCGCGGGCGGGGCCGGCGGGCGCAAGATCAAGCTGATCGTCGAGGACTCCAGTTACGACACCAAGAAGGCCGTGCTCGCCGCGCAGAAGCTGGTGCAGAACGACAAGATCTTCATCACCGTCGGGAACATCGGCACCTCGCTGGCGTTGACGACGATGCCGATCTTCACCAATGCCGGCGTGATCCATGCGTTCCCGCTGGCATCGGCACGCGGCCTGTACGACCCGCCGACGCCGCTGGCCTTCAGCTTCACTGTGCCCTACTACCAGCAGGGCAAGGTGATCGTGAAGGCGCTGACCCAGATGAAGGCCGACCGCAAGTGGTGCTCGCTGACGCAGGACGACGACCTGGGCTCGGAGCTGATGAAGGGCGTGGAGGCGCAGGCCGCGGAGATGAAGCTGAAGGTCATCGAGAAAACCAGCTACAAGCGCGGCGCGACCGACTTCTCCTCTCAGGTGGCGCGGCTCAAGAGCGCGGGTTGCGACACCGTCGTGCTGGGCACCACGCTGCGCGAGACCATCGGCACCATCAGCGAGGCGAAGAAGAGTGGCTTTGCGCCGGAGTTCATCGGCACCTCCGCCTCCTACTCGCACCTGGTGCCCAAACTGGGCGGCCCGACGATGGACGGCTTCCTGTCCTCCCACGCCAGCTCGCAGCCCTATGCCGACGATGCCTCCAAGGCCCTGCGCGACTGGTTCGCGGCCTACAAGACCAAGTACAACGAAGACCCGGGCCAGTACGCGGTGATGGGCTATGCCTCGATGGACTGGGTCATCAAGACGCTGGACAAGGTCGGCCCCGACCTGACCACCGATCGCTTCGTGCAGACGATGGAGACGTCGACCTTTCCACGTGACAAGCTGGGCTTCGACACGATGAGCTTCGCGAAGACCAAGCGGCTGGGCTCGGAGGCGGTGCGGATCTCGAAGATCGTGAATGGCAAGTGGGTGCCGGTGACCGACTACATGCAGCCGTGAGGGATGGAGATGCAGCGGCGGGCCGGCGCTCAGTGCGCCGGCTTGCCTTGCGCGCGGCCGCGTTCCGCGATCTCCCGACGCCTCGCCTCGATGTCGGCGCCGTGCAATTCGGCGGCCCATGCGCGCGAGCGTTCGCGCTCCAGCGCCAGTCCGTCGGCCAGCGTGCCGTCCAGGCCATCGTCGATCATCCGCTTGTACGCGACCAGCATCTCCGGCAGCACCGACAGCATGTCGCTCGCCAGCTTCAGCGCCGCGGGCAGCAGGTCTTCGGGTTCGACGACGCGGTTGACCAGCCCCCATGTCGCGGCTTGATGCGCGTCGAGGAAGTTGCCGGTCAGCGACAACTCCTTCGCGCGGCCTGGGCCGATCAGGCGCGACAAGCGTTGCGACAGTCCCCAGCCCGGCATCACGCCCACCCGAGCATGCGTGTCGGCGAAGCTGGCGCGTGTCGAGGCGATCATCAGGTCGCAGGCGAGCGCAAGTTCAAAGCCACCGGTGATGGCCGGGCCGTTGATCGCGCCGATCACCGGAGCTTGCAGGCGCAGCATGGCCTGCATGGGGTCTTCGTCGGCGGTGGGCGCCACGGCCGCACCGGGCTGCGCGGCGGCGCCGAGTTCCTTGAGGTCGAGCCCCGCGCAGAACGCGTTGCCGGCGCCGGTCAGCACGATGACTCTTGCGTCGCCGTCGGAGCGCAGGGCTTCGAAGGTCGATGTCAGTTCGCGGCGCAGTTCGCGCGACAGGGCGTTCATCGCGCGCGGACGATTGAGCGTGACCACGGCGCAGCCAGCCATGGGCCGGTCGACCGTGACGAGTGCGGGCGTGTCGTTCGTCATGGGGTTTGGTACCTCGGTGCGCGCTTTTCCAGGAAGGCGGCAACGCCTTCGCCGAAGTCCTCGCCTTGTGTGCAGAGCACCTGGTTGCGGTCTTCCAGCGCGATGACCGCTTCGAGCGAGTTGGCATCGATCGCGATGCCGAGTGCGTCCTTGGTCAGTTGCAGGCCCAGCGGCGTGGCGCGCAGCATCTCGCCGGCGAGCGCGGCGGCTTCGGCCTCCAGTTCCTCGGGTGTCCCGATGCGGCTGAGCAATCCCAGTGCCAGCGCGCGTTGCGCATCGAGGAAGCGCCCGGTCAGCATCAACTCCGCCGCCACCGATGCACCGACCATGCGGGGCAGGAAGTAGCTCACGCCGACGTCGCAACCGCTGAGCCCAAGCCGGATGAACGATGCGTTCATGCGCGCGTCGGCGGTGGCCAGGCGGATGTCGGAGGCCAGTGCCAGCGCAAAGCCGCCACCACTGGCCGAACCGTTGACGATGCTGATCACCGGCTGCGGGCAACGGCGCATCGCGATCATGATGTCGCGCACCTTGCGCTGGAACTCCAGCATCTCGCCCACGCTTTTCTTGCTCGCGCCTTCGGACTGGAATTCCTTGAGGTCGAGCCCGGCGCAGAAGGCTCGGCCCGCGCCGCGCAGGATCACCACGCGCACCGGCGAACTTGCCCGGAGCCCACCGAAGAAAGCGCCAAGCTCGGCAATCATCCGCGGGTTGAGCGCGTTGAGCCTCTCAGGCCGGTTCAGCGTGACCCACGCGATCGCGCCATCGGCATTGACTTCGAGGTGTTCGTATTGCATTCCTGGTCAGGCCTCACATTTGCGGGATGAGTTACGTCATGCGCATGGTGGCATGCAAGCGGCATGCAGGGATCGTCGAATCAGACGAATCCCGCGGTCCTTCGACGCCGTGATTCAATGCGGGTCCCTCCAAACCGAACAGGAGCGATGCATGGATGCGAAAAGGAAGCGTGTGTTGGTCATCGGCCTGGAACCCAGCCTGGTCAATTTCACCGCAATGCCGGACATGAATGCCGACAAGGTGCGCACCGGGCTGGCCGCCGACCAGGCCACGCTGAACGGCCTCGGCTACGACGCCCACCTGTGCCTCACGGACCTGGGCGAGACGGCGGGGCAGGTGGTGACCGATGCGCTGTCGGGCGAGCCCTTCGACTGCGTCGTGATCGGCGCGGGGGTGCGCACGCTGCCGGTGCACTTCCTTCTGTTCGAGCGGCTGGTCAACATCGTGCATGCGCATGCGCCCGCGGCGAAGATCTGCTTCAACACCAAGCCGAGCGATACGGCGGAGGCGGTGCGGCGCTGGGTGTAGGGCGTGGCGGAGAATCGAGGATCGCGTTGGCGAATGCCGGCGTTCCTCATTTCTCCCCGATTTGCCACGATGCCTGACACCCCTGATCTCGCCCGCCTGCGTGCCCTTCCCAAGGCCGAGGTCCATGCCCATCTCGAAGGCTGCTTCGAACCCGCCGTGCTCGAAGCCTGGGCCGCGCAGGCCGGTGTCGCGATGCCGCGTCCGGTCGAGCGCCTGTTCCAGTTCGAAGGCCTCGCCGACTTCCTGCATTTCCTCGACTGGGCCTGCGGCCTGGCTTCCACGCGCGACCGGCTGGCCGAACTGAGCTATGGCTATGCGAAGCGCCTGGCCGACAACGGCGCCGGCTATGCGGACGTGATCTTCAACCCGACGCACTGGAAGGCCTGGCACGGCCGACTGCCCGCGATGCTCGATGCGATGGATGCCGGCTTCGCAGCGGCGGAGCAGGATGGACTGCCGCCGGTGGGCCTGTGCGTGAGCCTGCTGCGCACGCAGACGGCGGATGAGGCGACGGAACTGGCCGATGCGCTGATCGCACTGAGGCATCCGCGCGTGGTGGCGTTGTCCATCGACGGCAACGAGGCGGCAGCCGGCCGCACCGGGCCGCGCTTTGCCGATGCCTTCCGCCGTGCGGGCGCAGCGGGACTGCGGCGCACCGTGCATGCCGGCGAATCGAGCGGCCCCGAAGGCGTTCGCGATGCCATCGAATTGCTCGGCGCGGATCGCATCGACCATGGCGTGCGCGCCATCGACGACCCGGCGCTGGTGGAACTGCTGGCCGAGCGGCGCATTCCGCTGGGCGTGTGCCCGACTTCGAACCTCGTGCTCGGCGTGTATCCGTCGATCGAGGCACATCCGGTGGATCGGTTGCGGCGGGCCGGTGTCGTGGTATCGCTCAACACGGACGATCCGGTGCTGCTCGGCGCGAGCCTGGTGGGGGAGTACGCGTTGTGCGGCGAGACCTTCGGTTGGTCGGAGGATGTGCTGCGCGATCTGGCGCGCGATTCGATCGCGGCGAGCTTTGCGAATGCGGATGTGAAAGCGCGCTTGCTGGCGGACCTGGCGCGCTGGTAGCGGTTCCTGTGCGGCGCGGGCCTTGCCATCAAGGGCGATACGTTCGCTCACGTCCAACCCCTCGCGCTGCTTCGATCAAGCCTGCGCGTGCAATCGCCGCATGCCCCGAATCCATCGCTCCCGGTCCATCGCCTTGCGCTCGATCTGCGCCTGCAGGAAGCCATGCGTGAGGATCAGGAAGCGCTCCTCCGCCAACGCCTGAACCACGATGCCGGCCACCGCATCGGCGTCGATCGCGCCTTGTGACATCAGCGCACGGCGCGTCTCGCTCTCGGCTTGCAGTAGCGGCGTGTCGACCGCGCCGGGGCAGAGACAGCTCACGCGGATGCCTCGGTCGCCGTATGTGATCGACAGCCATTCGGCGAAGGCCACCGCCGCATGCTTGCTGACCGCATAGGGCGCGTCGAACTGCGACAGCAGGCCGGCGGCCGACGCGGTCTGCAGCAGGTAGCCGCCGCCACGCGCCAGCATGCGCGGCAACAGGGCACGGGCGGCGTGGACGTGGGCCATGAGGTTGATGTCGAGCACATGTCGCCAGTCGGCGTCGGGCAACTCGGGGCCGCCGGGGATGGTGGTGCCGGCATTGCTGCAGAAGAGGTCGATCGGGCCGTGCGCGGCTTCGACTTCATCGACCAGTGCGGTGATCGCCGCCTCGCTCGACACGTCGACCATGGCGGCGACCGCGATGCTCGCGCCTTCACTACGAAGTCGGTTCACGAACTCGCGAGCCCGCGCGCCATCCCGGTCCGCCACAACCACGGTCCTGGCCCCTTCCGCGACGAAGCGCCGCGCCATCGCAGCGCCGATGCCGCTCGCGCCGCCGGTGATGACGACGACCTTGTCCTGCAGGTTCATGCCATCGATCGTAGGGCGGCGGTGCGGCCCGATCTTGCGCGCACTGGCTGATTGCACGTGACCGCAACGCAGCGCCTGCACGCAAGCCAGCCAAGGCCCGCGCCTCTAGCCTTGCGAGCCATGAAGGCTGCTGTTTTCCGCGGCGTCGACCGCTTGCTGTCGATCGAGGACATCCCCCTGCCGCAGGCCGGCGAAGGCGAGCTGGTGCTGCGCGTGTTCTGCTGCGGCGTCTGCGGCTCCGACCTGCATTCCACGCACCCTGGCCTGTTCACCGTCAAGGCGGGTACCGTGCTCGGCCACGAGTTCTCCGGCGAGATCGTCGAAAGCGGCGCCAGTGGCTGGAAGGTGGGCCAGCGCGTGACCGCCTTGCCCAACAACGCCTGCAGCACCTGCACGTCAGAGGGCCACAAGGAATGCAAGGAGGGCCTGGGCATGATCTGCCCGAACAACCGCCTGACCGGGTTCAGCCCGAACCGGCCCGGCGCGCTCGCCGAATACGTCAAGGTGCCCGCCGGCCAGGCGCTGCACCTGCCCGATGCGGTGGGCGAGCGCGAGGGCGCGATGATCGAGCCGCTGGCCGTGGGGCTGCATGCGGTGGAGGCGGGCAGGGTCGGCCTCGGCGATCGTGTGCTGGTGATCGGCGCCGGGCCGATCGGGCTCGCCGTCACGGCGTTCTCGCGCCAGGCCGGCGCCACGCACGTCGTGGTGAGCGAATACGCCCAGGGCCGGCGCGAGACGGCGGCACGCTTCGGTGCCACCGCGGCCATCGATCCTCGCTCGGAACCGATCGCCGAAGCCTTCTTCCGCAGCACCGGCACCCCGCCCGACGTGATCTTCGAATGCGTCGGCGCGCCGGGCCTGATCCAGCAGTGCGTCGACCTGTCCAAGCCGCGCGGCCGTGTCGTCGTGGTGGGCGTCTGCCCGACCGAGGACCGCGTGCTCCCGCAGCGCGCGATGGCCAAGGAACTGAGCCTGCAGTTCGTGATGGGCTACGGCAAGCCCGACTGGCGGCGCGTGCTGGACCTGCTCGATGCGGGCCGGGTCGATCCGGCGCCGATGGTCACCGACACCGTTACTTTGGACGAGTTGCCTGCCGCCTTCGAGGCGCTGCGCAAGCCCACCACGCAGATCAAGCTGCTGGTCCTGCCGGCGGGTCGGGTCTGACCCCAACGTGGACAGCGTGTGGACGCAAGAGACATGAACCCCCCTTTGCTAGCCTGCCTCAATGACTGATCCCGTGAATCTGGAGCGCCATGGCGACATCGCCGTCCTGCGCATCGCCAACCCGCCCGTCAACGCGATCTCGCCCGGCGTGGTGGCCGGCATGGTCGCGGCGCTCGATGCCTTCGAGGCCGACCGCAGCTACGCGGCCCTGCTGGTCCATTGCGAGGGCCGCACATTTGTCGCGGGTGGCGACATCTCCTCCTTCGACGCGGCCGACTTCACAGCCACCGTCTACAACGGCACCTTGATGCGGCTGGAGTCGCAAGACCGGCCGGTGGTCGCTGCCCTGCACGGCACGGTGCTTGGCGGCGGCCTGGAATTGGCCCTGGCCTGCCATTACCGCGTGGCCCTGCCAAGTACGCAGGTGGGCCTGCCGGAGGTCAAGCTCGGTCTGCTGCCCGGCTCGCTCGGCACACAACGCCTGCCTCGCGTGGCGGGCATCGAGCTCGCGCTGGACATGATCTCCACCGGCCGCAGCATCAAGGCGGCGGCCGCGCAGAGGGCCGGCATCGTCGACGAGGTGAAGGAGGGCGCGCCGCTCGATATCGGCTTGGCCTTTGCGCAGGCGCTGGTCGCACGCGGCGCCGGCGCCCGCCGCATCAGCGAGATCAAGGTGTCGCAGGTCGGCCTGCCAGCCGATTACTTCGAGCGCGCCCTCGACGAGGCGAAGCGCAAGAAGGCGTTCTACCCCTCCGCCCGCAACATCGTGCTGGCGGTGCAGGCGTCGACGCTGCCCTTCGTCGAGGGCGAGGCGGTGGAGGCGCGCCTGTTCGAGGAACTGCGCACCTCGCCAGAATCGAAGGCGCAGCGCCACCTGTTCTTCGCCGAGCGCCAGGCCGGCAAGATCCCCGGCCTGCCGAAGGACGTGCAACTGCGCTCGGTCGCATCGGTCGGCATCGTCGGCGCAGGCACGATGGGCGGCGGCATCGCGATGAACTTCGCCAATGCCGGCATTCCCACGGTGCTGGTCGAGACCACGCAGGCCGCGCTGGACCGGGGCCTGGGCATCGTGCGCGCCAACTACGAGGCCAGCGCGGCCAAGGGCCGCCTCACCAGCGAACAGGTCGCGCAGCGCATGGCCCTGCTGCGCGGCACGCTTGACTACGAAGCGTTGACAAGCTGCGACCTCGTCATCGAAGCCGTGTTCGAGAACATGGACCTGAAGAAGCAGGTCTGCGCCAGGCTCGGCGCCGTCTGCAAGCCCGGCGCCATCATCGCCACCAACACCTCCACGCTCGATGTCGACGTGCTCGCCGACGCCACCGGCCGCCCGGCCGACGTGGTCGGCATGCACTTCTTCAGCCCGGCCAACGTGATGCGCCTGCTGGAAGTGGTGCGCGGCGCAAAGACCGCGCCCGAGGTGCTGGCCACCGTCATGCAACTCGCCCGCAAGATCGGCAAGGTCGCGGTGGTGTCAGGCGTCTGCTATGGCTTCATCGGCAACCGCATGGCCGAGGTCTACATGCGCGAGGCCGAGTTCCTCATGATGGAAGGTGCGACGCCGGCCGAGATCGACGGCGCCGTCGAGGCGCTCGGCATGGCGATGGGCCCGTGCCGCATGCTCGACATGGCCGGCATCGACGTGGGCGCCAAGACGGTCATCGAATACGGCAAGGCGGGCGGCCTGCCGCCTGACGACAGCTACCGTGCGATGGTGCGTACGATGTTCGAGCTGGGCCGCTTCGGCCAGAAGACCGGCGCAGGCTACTACCGCTATGACGGCCGCAAGCCGCTCGGCGACCTCGAGACTGCGCGCCTCGCGAAGGAACTGGCCATCGCGCACGGCATCGCGCAGCGCATTGACATCAGCCAGCAGGAGATCGTCGAGCGCCTGCTGTACCCGCTCATCAACGAGGGGGCGAAGATCCTCGAGGAGGGCATTGCCTACCGACCCAGCGACATCGACATCGTGTGGACCGCTGGCTATGGCTTCCCCGACCACAAGGGCGGCCCGATGTTCATGGCCGACGCCATCGGGCTGCCCGTGATTGCCGAGCGGCTGAAGCACTACGGCCAGGTGCGCGGCAACGCGTTCGGCTACTGGACAGTCTCGCCACTGCTCGCCGACCTGGCGAAGCGCGGCGAGCGCATCTCCGACTGGCATCCCGCGTGATCCCTCTTCAAGAAACCGACATGCAAGACCTCACCCTCGTCCAGAGCCTGCAACGCCAGGCCGCGATCCGCCCCGACGCGCCGGCGTATCGCAACGGCGATCGCTGGCTCAGCTTCCGCGACGTCGACATCCACACCAACCGCATCGCCAATGCACTCGCCGCGATGGGCGTGGGTCGCGGTTCGCGCGTGGCCGTGCTGACCAAGCTGCACATCGAATGCATCCTCCTCACGCTGGCCGCGTGCAAGCTCGGCGCCGTGTGCATGCCGGTGAACTGGCGCCTCGCGCCGCACGAAGTCGAATACATCGTCAACAACGGCGAGGCGCCGTTCCTCATGGCCGATGCGGCCTTCATGCCGACGGTGCAGCAGGCCGCCAGGTTGCCGCTGGTGAGGCAGCTTGTTTGCACCGAAGTGCCGCACGGCGATGTTCCCTCGTTCGCGCAGTGGTACGCCGACGCCAGCCCCAACCTGACGCCCGTAGCGCTGGACACGCACGATGCCGCCTTGCAGCTCTATTCCTCCGGCACCACCGGCCTGCCCAAGGGCATCGTGCTCTCGCATGCCGGCCTGCTGTCGACCAGCCGCGTGGTCGAGCGCGAATGGAAGTTCGAGCAGTCGAGCATCCTCGGCAATCCGCTGCCGGTGTTCCACGTCGCGGGCATGACGATGCTGCTGATGCCGTTGCAGAACGGCGGCCTGACGACCGTGTTCGCGGACTTCGATCCGGAGCAGTACCTCAAGGCCTTCTCCGCGCACGGCATCACGCATTCCTTCGTCGTGCCGGCCATGCTGCTGTTCATGCTGCAAGTGCCGGGTGCCAAGGCCAACGACTATTCGGGCGTCAAGCTCATAGCCTACGGCGGCTCGCCGATCAGCGAGACCACGCTGAAGCAGGCCGTCGACCTGTTCGGCTGCGACTTCCTTCAGGTCTACGGGCTCACCGAGGTGTCGGGCCCCGCGACCTTTCTGCTCCCGGAAGACCATCGCTCCGGCGATGCGGAATTGCTGCGCTCGGCCGGTCGCCCCATCGGCGGCGGCAAGCTGCGCATCGTCGACCCGATCACGATGCAGGACCTGCCGGACGGCGAGGTCGGTGAGATCTGGATCGAGTCGGATCGCAACCTCAAGGAATACTGGCGCAACCCCGAAGCGACCGCGCAGGCTTACCCCGAGGGCCGCAATGGCAACGGTGGCTGGCTGCGCTCGGGCGACGGCGGCTACGTGAGGAACGGGTATCTCTACATCAACGACCGCATCAAGGACATGATCGTCTCGGGCGGCGAGAACATCTATCCGGCCGAGGTTGAGAACGTGCTGATGCGCCACCCGGCCGTGGCCGACGGGGCCGTCATTGGCGTGCCCGACGACACCTGGGGCGAGGCAGTCAAGGCCTGCGTGGTGCTGCGCCCCGGCGTCGAGGTCGAGCCGCGCGACATCATCGACTTCATGCGCGCCAACCTCGCGCACTACAAGTGCCCGAAGAGCGTCGACGTCGTCGACGAACTGCCGCGCAACCCGAGCGGAAAGATCCTGAAGCGCATCCTGCGCGCGCCCTATTGGCAAGGCCGGCAGCGGGCAGTCGCTTGATACACCCCAATCCCAAGGAGACAACCCAATGATGCTGACGAAGAGACTGATGGCGAGCGCCGCGATGGCACTCGCCGCATACCTGGCACTGCCCGCCGTTGCGCAGGACAACAAGCCGATCAAGATCGCGCTGATCGCGAGCAAGACCGGCCCGTCGGAGGCCTACGCGCGCGACACCGAGCGCGGCTTCCGCCTGGGCATGGAATACCTCACCGGCGGCACCATGACGTTGATCGGCCGCAAGGTCGACATCGTGGTCAAGGATGACCAGATGAAGCCGGAGCTGTCGAAGGCCATGCTGACAGAGGCGCTGTCAGACGACAAGGCCGACATCGCCATCGGCACCTCCTGGTCGGGTGGCGCACTGGCCATGGCACCGGTGGCGGAGGAGTACGGCAAGCTGCTGATGATCGAGCCGGCCATTGCCGATTCACTGACCGGCTCCGCCTGGAACAAGAACCTGTTCCGCGCCAGCCGCAACTCCTTCCAGGACGCACTGGCCAGCGCGGCCAGCCTGAAGGACGGCGACAACATCGCCTTCCTCGCGCCCGACTACGTCTACGGCCGCGATGGCGTGAAAGCCTTCAAGGAAGCGCTCGCACTGACCAAGAGCAAGGCCAAGGTCGTGCAGGAGGAATTCATCCCGCTTGCCACCACCGACTTCACCGCGCCCATGCAACGCATCTTCGACGGCATGAAGAACGTCACCGGCAAGAAGTACCTGGTCGTGATCTGGGGCGCGCCGAACCCGATCCGCAAGATCTCCGAGCTGAACCCGGGCCGCTACGGCATCGAGTTTCTCTCCATCGGCGGCGCCAACCTCGAGAACACCAAGCCGTGGAAGGGCCTGGACGTCACCGGCGGCACCTTCTACTACTACGGCTTCCCGAAGAACGCGATGAACGACTGGCTCGTGGCCGAGCACCAGAAGCGCTACAACATGCCGCCCGACCTGTTCACCGCCGGCGGCTTCGTCACCGCCGCGGCGATCGTGGCCGGCGTGAAGAAGGCCAACTCGGTCGCCACGCCCAAGCTCATCGCCGCGATGGAAGGCATGGAGTTCGACACGCCCAAGGGCAAGATGACCTTCCGCAAGGAAGACCACCAGGCTATGCAGTCGCAGTACCAGTTCAAGATGAAGAAGAACCCCGCGAGCGAATGGGATCTGCTGGAACTGGTGCGAGAGATTCCGGCGTCGGAGATGCCGGTGCCTGTGACGGTCAAGCAGTGAAGCGATGAGCGCAGCGCCGGGCCGCCCCAAGCAAGCTCGCGCCCCCTCGGGGGGCAGCGAGGACACGACAGAGCCGAGCGTGGGGGCCACATGACCGATGCGCTGTCGAGCACCGGCCTGGGCATCCGCTTCGGCGGCCACGCGGCCGTCGATGGCGTGACGGCCGCGTTCGGCGCGGGCACGCTCACCGCCATCGTCGGCCCCAACGGCGCGGGCAAGACGACTTACTTCAACCTGCTCTCCGGCCAGCTGCGCGCGAGTGCCGGTGCGGTGCACTTGAAGGGCGAGGACATCACGCGCCTGAGCGCCGCTCAGCGCACCAGCCGCGGCATCGGCCGCGCCTTCCAGCTCACCAACCTGTTCCCGCGCCTGACCGTCGCCGAGAACGTGCGCCTGGCCGTGCAGAGCCGCCACAGCGCCGGCTTCAACATGCTCGCGATGTGGCGGGGCCGGCGCGACCTGATCGAGCAGGCCGAGCATTATTTGCAAGAGGTCGGCCTCGCGCACCGCCGCGCCGACGTGTCCTCCAAGCTGCCACATGGCGACAAGCGCAAGCTGGAGGTCGCGATCCTCATGGCGCTGGAGCCGGAGATCCTGATGTTCGACGAGCCGACCGCCGGCATGAGCGTCGACGAGGTGCCGGTGATCCTTGAACTCATCCGCAAGCTCAAGGCGCGCGGCGACAAGACCATCCTGCTGGTGGAGCACAAGATGGACGTGATCCATTCGCTGGCCGACCGCATCGTGGTGCTGCACAACGGCCGCCTGGTGGCCGACGGAATGCCAGCCGAGGTGATGGCGTCGGCCATTGTGCAGGAGGCGTATCTCGGCGTGAAGCGGCCGGCCCCGAAGCGCGCGGAGGCCGCACATGCCTGAGGCACCAGACAACAACGCGCCGCTGCTCACGCTGCAAGGCGTGCACACGCACATCGGCGAGTACCACATCCTGCAAGGCGTCGACCTCGTCGTGCCACGCGCCGGGCTCACCGTGCTGCTGGGCCGCAATGGCGCCGGCAAGAGCACCACGCTGCGCACGATCATGGGTCTTTGGCATGCGAGCGCCGGCGCACTGCGCTTCGACGGGCACGACATCACGAAGGAACAGACGCCCGACATCTCGCGCCGCGGCATCGCCTTCGTGCCGGAAGACATGGGCATCTTCTCGGGCCTGACGGTGCAGGAGAACTTGCGCCTCGCGGCCATCGGTGGGCGCTTCGACGACAAGCGGCTGGACTGGATCTTCGGCCTGTTCCCCGCGCTCAAGCGCTTCTGGCTGCGGCCGGGCGGCACGCTCTCGGGCGGGCAGAAGCAGATGGTCGCGATTGCGCGGGCCATCATCGAGCCGCGCAAGCTGCTGCTCATCGACGAGCCGACCAAGGGGCTCGCGCCCGCCATCGTCGACAACCTGTCGCAGGCCTTCCTCGAACTGAAGGCGCACGACACCACGATCCTGCTGGTCGAGCAGAACTTTCATTTCGTGCGCGCGCTCGGCGACCACGTGGCCGTGATGGACGACGGGCGCATCGTGCATGCGGGCAGCATGCAGGCGCTGTCGAATGACGAGGCGATGCAGGCGCGCCTGCTGGGCCTGCATGCCGGCGCGGTTCACTGAGGAACGACATGGCCGCTACAGAAACCATCCCCGTGAACGCCGTATTGCCCGACCCCGCGCCCACCGAGCCCGCCATGCTCGAAGCCCTGCCGGGCCGCAAGCGCGACCTGGTGCCGGGTATCCTCATCCTCGCTTTCATCGCGCTCGCACTGCCGGTGGTCGGCAGCGTGCCGACCTGGATCACGCTCACCATCGCCGCGCTCGCGATGGGCATGATGCTGTTCATCATGGCCAGCGGGCTCACGCTGGTGTTCGGCCTGATGGACGTGATGAACCTCGGCCATGCCGCCTTCGTCGCGGTCGGCGCCTACACCGCGACGCTGATGGTCGCGCCGCTCAAGGGCCTGCTGGAATCGAACCAGGTGGCGGCGAGCCTCATCGCCATCGTCGCGATCATCGCAGTCGCGATGGCGGTCACGGCCGCGCTCGGCTGGGTCTACGAGCGGCTCTTCGTCAAGCCGGTGTATGGCGACCACCTGAAGCAGATCCTCATCACCATCGGCGCGATGATCATCATCGAGCAACTGGTGCTGGTGCTGTTCGGCGCCAACCAGATGCTGCTGCCGCTGCCGGAGACGGTGCGTGGTTCCTTCGTGGTCGGCGACGTGGCCATCGAGCGCTACCGGCTGGTGGCCGTCGCGATCGGGCTGGTGGTCTACATCGGGCTCACCTTGCTGCTGAACCGCACGCGCGTCGGCTTGCTGATCCGCGCCGGCGTGGAGAACCGCTCGATGGTCGAGGCACTGGGCTATCGCGTGCGCGGCATCTTCGTCGCGGTGTTCGTCGGCGGCTCCGCGTTGGCGGGATTGGGCGGCGTGATGTGGGGCTTCTACCGCGAGCAGTTCACCGTGGCCATCGGCGCCGAGGTGCTGGTGCAGATGCTCATCATCGTGATCATCGGCGGCCTCGGCTCGGTGACCGGCTGCTTCGCCGGCGGGATGCTGATCGCGCTGAGCACCAACTACGTGAGCTTCGTGCTGCCGGACCTGGCGCTGGTGTCGAACATCCTGGTGATGATGGCGGTGCTGCTGTGGCGGCCCCAGGGCCTGTACCCCGTGAACAAGCACTGACGCGGAGCACGCCATGCTGACAACAATCCTCTCCGGCGACTATCCGCGCAGCCGCATCCTGACGGGGCTGCTGGTGCTGATCCTGCTGTACCTCGCGACCGCGCCCTTCCTGTTCTCCGGCGCGCGCTCGCTCAACGTGGCGGCCACCATCTGCGTGTTCGTCGTGCTGGTGGCCTCCTTCGACCTGCTGCTGGGCTACTGCGGCGTGGTGTCCTTCGCGCATGCGATGTTCTACGGTATCGGCGCGTACGGCGTGGCCATCGCCATGTTCAAGCTCGGGCCGACCTGGGGCGCGATGGCCATCGGCAGCGTGGCTGCCCTGTGCCTGTCCGTGCTGCTGTCCTTCCTCATCGCGCTGGTGTCGCTGCGCGTGAAGGCGATCTTCTACACGATGATGACGCTGGCCGTGGCCTCGGCCTTCGGTGCGCTGGTGATGCGCCTCGGCAGCTTCACCGGCGGCGACGACGGCCGCACCTTCAAGCTGCCGGCGCTGTTGACGCCGGCCTTCAGCCCCTTCGAGAACGACGTGTTCGGCACCACCATCAACGGCAAGGTGCTGACCTACTACCTGATTCTGGTGTCGTCGGTGCTGCTCTTCCTGCTGATGCTGCGCGTGGTCAACTCGCGCTTCGGCCGCGTGCTCGAGGCGATCCGCGAGAACGAGTTCCGCGCCGAGGCGATCGGCTACCGCACGCTGTTCTATCGCGTGGCCATCAACTGCCTGTCGGCCGCGCTCGCGACTTGCGCCGGCATCCTGATGGCGCTGTGGCTGCGCTATGTCGGCCCGCAGACGACGGTGGGTTTCAACGTGATGCTCAACATCCTGCTGATGGCGGTGATCGGCGGGCTGGGCACGGTGTATGGGTCGGTGGTGGGCGTGGCGCTGTATGTGGTGGCCGAGAACTACCTGCAGAGCTTGATGGGCGGTGTCAGCGGCTCGCTGGAGTCGGTGCCGCTGCTGGCCAAGCTGTTCCATCCGGATCGGTGGCTGCTGTGGTTCGGCGCGGTGTTCGTGCTGTCGGTGTATTTCTTCCCGAGCGGCATCGTGGGCAAGTTGCGCTCGACCCACAAGGATGCGTTGTGAGCGAATCCGTTCTTCTGCACACAGAAGGCCATGTGCTGGTCGTCACGATCAACCGGCCGCAGGTGCGCAACGCGATCAATATGGCCGTGGCGCAGGGCATCGCGGCGGCGATGGACGAACTCGATGGCAATCCGGCATTGCACGTCGGCATCATCACGGGCGCCGGCGGCAACTTCTGCGCGGGCATGGACCTCAAGGCTTTTGCTTTCGCGGGCATCGAGCCGACCATCGAGGGCAGGGGCTTCGCTGGACTGTGCGAGGCGCCGCCGAAGAAGCCGCTGATAGCCGCGGTCGAGGGGCATGCCGTGGCGGGTGGTTTCGAGATCGTGCTTTCGTGCGACCTTGTCGTAGCGAGCCGTACCGCAAACTTCGGGTTGCCCGAGGTCAAGCGGGGACTTGTCGCGGCGGCTGGCGGCTTGATGCGCCTCCCGCATCGCATCCCGATGAGCCTCGCGATGGAAATGGCGTTGCTGGGCGACTCGATCCCGGCGACGCAGGCGCAGGCGTGGGGCCTGGTCAACCGCCTAGTTGAGCCCGGCAATGCGTTGCAGGAGGCCTTGGCGCTGGCCTTGCGCATCGACGCCAACGCCCCGCTTGCCGTGGCGACGAGCAAGCAGATATTGCGGGACTCGCGCACCTGGGCGGACGGCGAAATGTTCGAGCGTCAACGTTGCGCGACGCGGAAGATCGCCGATTCGTCGGATGCTCAGGAAGGTGCAGCGGCGTTTGCTGAGAAGCGCGTGGCGGTATGGATAGGGCGCTGAAGATGGCGCCTCGGTTCTTCATCGCGTGGGGCCGCTTGGTCGCGCACAACGGACTTTGGGATAGGACCGCCCATGGCCGATTTGTCCCGGGCGGCGGAGGCTCAGCCTTAGGCCGGGGCAAGCGGTTCACAGTTGAGCCTTTCAGTTCGCTTGGTGCAGGAGTATGTCAAGCCACTCTGACTGCTCCGCAATCAACGTCCTGCAGGCGTCCGTTTCCTGGCGTAGAAACGAAAGGTCTGCGCTCCCTCGAAATTCGGCCTCGAGTTCGTCCAGCCATGCCATGGTCTGCTGCCGTCCGGCCCCCACCACTGCAAGCTTCAGCATCAAGCGCGACATCGTCTTGCTACCCGCTGCTGCCTCCGTGGACTTTGCTGCATCGGCAGCCATGCTCGCGACGATCGAGCACCTTGCGGCCTGCTTCGCAGTCTGCGGAGACGGTGGGGTCGGATCGGCAGCGGCAGGCATCGCGAGAAGAGCTGAGCAGCATGCGAGAACTGTCAATCGCCGGGTAAGTTTGATCACTTTCTATCCCTCAAGCTGGAAGGCGGACACGAATGTCGGGTTGTGTCCGATTGCGGAGTTCGTATCGAACTACGAAGAGTAGCCAGGACAACCACGCTCTCCTGCCCCGAGGACTGACATCGTGAAGGTTCCGTGGAACTTGGCTCGCAGGACCTCCATAGCGTCAATAACTCGCTGTGTTGCCATCGCGCCGCAAGCCGTAAGTGCCACCGAAGTCGGGTGCTTTGCTAGAACCGCGGCAACGGCTTCGTTTGCTGTCGAGAACCCCACACCGTCAACCACAAACACCTTCGGCAGTATGAGCATCTCAACACGCCTTACTTGATCGACAGGTGTTGAACAGCCAGCCAGCATCAATGTCGCGAAGAGGAGGGCGTAGAGCTTATTTGGATGACCGATCATGTTCGATTGATGCGCCGAGCACGAGCTCCCGCTTTGGCCGCATTCTGACCCACGGCAACGGAGCTCAACGCAGGACCAAGGTGCCGTCGACCAGGTCGAACGCTTCGCCGTTCACCGCGGTAATCGTCCCCTCAAAAAGCAGGTCGAGCTTGTGCTCTGGGTCCCAGTGGGGGTTGACGTATACGCTGGCGACGAGTTCGGGGTCCACCACGAGGGCGACTGAATCCACCTCGCTCATGACCTGGGCTCTGGTCAGACCTGCAGGAACATCCCAAAAGTCGAGCCACTGATTGGCTTCGGCGTACCGATAGTGCGCATAGATGAGGTCCAGGATGTGCTCGGCGTGCTGCTTCGCATACTCAGCGAGCCTCGATGCCAGTTCAAGCATTTCCGCGCTGGGTCGCCCGCCCGATGGCATCTGGAGTTCAACGGCCATATCGCCCACAGCGGTGTGAACAACCGGATTCGATAACCAAGGGCTCATGGAGAAAGGGTGGTTTGGAGCGAAATTCTGAGCGAGGTCTGAAGGTCTGGTCATGACCGAATCCTGCCGTCTTCGAACTCAAGCGAGTGAAAACCCCGACATCCGCGGCAAGGTCCGCTCCCCCGACTTCTGCAAGTGCTTGCGCGTGCGCGCCTCCGCCTTCACCGGGTCCCCTTCGAGAATCGCCTCGGTGATCCCGCGGTACTCCGCCACCATCGAGCGCAAATCAGCCGTCGTGAGGAAGTTGTAGAACTGCGCGCGGAACAGGTGCGCGCGGGCCTGCGGCAGCACGCGGCTCAGTTCGCTGCTGTCGGCGATCTCGAACATCACGCGGTAGTAGTTGGCGCGGCCGTCGAGCACGCGGTCGAGCGCCTCGGGCGTGTTGGCCGAGATCAGCGTCTGCGCCGCCGCCTCGAAGCGCTTGGCGTTGTTGCCGATGCGGATGTTGGTGGCCGCGAGGCGCGCGGCCAGGCCGGTCAGCACTTCCAGCACGCCGAGCAGGCTGGCCGCATCCTCGCGGCTCAGTGAACGGATCACGGCGCCGCGGTGCGGTGTCAGGTCGACCACGCCGCTCGATGCCAGGATGCGCAGGGCTTCCCGCACCGTGCTGCGGCTCACGCCGAGGTCGCGCGTGAGGTCGGCCTCGACCAGGCGCTGGCCGACCGTGAAGCGGCGCGTGAGGATGCCCTTGCTGATCGCGTCGGCCACGCGGTCGGGCGTGCTGCGCGGCTTGGCGGGCGCCTCGGCGGCTGCGGCCTTCTTTGCGGCGGCAGCGGTCTTCCTGGCAGGGGCTTGGGTGGCAACGGTCATTCGGGTGAGGCGCGTGTGGCTTGGGCGGTCCGGATTCTAGAAGAGGGCGTTGCGCCGTCGAGGCTCGAATCGCGGCGCGGTCCTTGGGGAAAGCCAGTGAATGTTCGTCTTGATTGTCTGGCAATCGTGGCTGACAATCAACCCGGAATCAATGGGATGAAACCCTCACCGTCCCGTCAAGAAGAGAGACACATGAGCCCTTCCACCGACCCGCCAGCCGCATTGCCGCCGCTGCAAGCGCGCACGCTCGGCGCGGTGCTCGAAGGCCATCTGCGCACCGCGCCCGACAAGCCCGCCGTGCGCGACGTCGAGCGCGGCATGAGCTACGCCGCGCTGTACGAGGAGTCGCTGGCCTTCGCCGCTGGCTTCGCGCGCCTCGGCGTCGGTCCGCAGCAGTTCGCGTTGCTGATGCTCGACAACCACCTCGACTTCGTCATCGCCTGGTGGGCGCTGTCGCTCACGGCCCGCGTCGAGGTGCCGGTGAACACGGCCTACAAGGGTTCGATCCTGGTCCATGTCATCAACAACTGCGGCGCGAAGGTGATCGTCATCGAGGCGCACTACCTGCCGCTGTTGCTCGACGTGGCCGATCGCTTGCAGCACCTGGAGCACGTCGTGGTGCGCGGCGCCATGGGCAGCATGCCGGCGGTCGGCCGGCTGCGCTTCATGCCCTGGGACGATCTGCGCGGCCCGCGCGAGGCACCGGCGCAGCTCAACCCCTGGGACCTGATCGGCATCATGTACACCTCGGGCACCACCGGCCCGTCGAAGGGCGTGCGGGTCACGCATGCGCATGCCTACGGCTATTCGGCGCCGCAGGTTCTGGGGCTGGCCGACGCGAACGACGTCTCGCTCTGCACGCTGCCGCTGTTCCACATCGGCGGGCAATGGGCGGCCATCTACAACAACCTCATCGCGGGTGGCAGCAACGTCGTGCTGCCGCGCTTCTCGGCCACCACCTTCTGGGACGACGTGCGTCGCCATGGCTGCACCTACACGATGCTGCTCGGCGCGATGGCCAACTTCCTGTACCGCCAGCCGCCACGCGCCGACGATGCCAGCCACCCGTTGCGGCGCGTGATGATGGTGCCGGTGATGGCGGAGGTCGATGCGTTCCGCACGCGCTTCGGCATCGAGGCGGTGTGCACGGCCTACGGGCTCACCGAAGGCTCGACCGTGCTGCGCGCACCGGTCGGCCGCGCCGAGCCGGGCAAGGTCGGCTGGCCGCGGCCGGACTTCGACGTGCGCCTCGTCGATGCGCACGACCAGCCCGTGCTCGATGGCGAACTCGGCGAGCTGGTCATCCGCACGCATGAGCCCTGGATGGTGATGGACGGCTACCACGACATGCCCGAGGCCACGGTCAACGCCTGGCGCAACCAGTGGCTGCACACCGGCGATGCGTTCCGGCGCGAGCCCGACGGGCAGTTCGTCTTCCTCGACCGCATCAAGGACGCGATGCGCCGGCGTGGCGAGAACGTGTCGAGCTTCGAGGTCGAGAAGGAAATCAACGAGCATCCGGCGGTGCTGGAATGCGCCGTCATCGCCGTGGCCAGCGATGCGAGCGAAGACGACATCAAGGCCTGCGTGGTGCTGCGCGAAGGCGAGTCCGTCGAGCCGGCCGCATTGCTCGCCTTCCTCGACGACCGCCTGCCGTACTTCATGGTGCCGCGCTACGTCGAGTACCTCGCGGAGTTGCCGAAGACGCCGACCGCCAAAGTCCGCAAGCAGGCGCTGCGCGAAGCAGGCGTGACCGCCGGCACCTACGACCGCACCGCCGATCCGGCCGCGCCCGCAAGGAAGAAATGAGCGACGACTCCACTCTCGGCGCCACGCGCCTGGCCTATGCGCAGTTCACCGCCAAGCGCGACAGCCTGGTCGATGCGGCGCGTCCTGCGGCCATCGCGCGGCAGCATGCGCTCGGCAAGCTGTCGGCGCGCGAACGCATCGCACTGCTGGTCGACCATGGCAGCTTCCATGAAGTCGGCGGCCTGGTCGAGCCGAAGCGCGACACCTTCGACACCGAATCGCTGCAAGCCCCCTCCGACGGCGTGCTCACCGGCTACGCCAGCATCGACGGCCGGCCGGTGTGCCTGTGCGCCTTCGACTTCACCGTGCTCGGCGGCTCCAACGGCCGCATCGGCGAGACAAAAGTCGAACGCATGGCGACGCATGCGCTGGAGCATGGCTGCCCGATGCTGTTGCTGCTCGATGGCGGCGGCCACCGCATCCAGGAGGGGCTGGACAGCCGTCACTTCGCGCAGGGCTCGCGCTACTTCCAGATCGCGGTCGCGCTGTCGGGATGGGTGCCGACCGTGGCGGTCATCATGGGGCCCGGCTTCGCGGGGCCGTCCAACTTCGCGGCCTTGTGCGACTTCGTGGTGATGGTGCGCGGCACTTCGACCATGGGCATTGCCGGTCCGGCCCTGGTCGCGGCGGCCACGGGTGAGGTGACCGACAAGGACACGCTGGGCGGCGCGGCAGTGCAGGCGGACCTCAATGGCCTCGCCGATATCGCGGCCGACGACGATGCCGAGGCCCTCGCGTACGTCCGCCGCTACCTTGCTTACCTGCCATCCAATGCCGGGCTGCTGCCTGCGTTTGCTACCCCGCGCGAGCCTGCCCACGAATTCGAACAGCGCCTGCTCGACGCGATGCCCGACAACCCGCGCAAGCCCTACGACATCTGCGACGTGATCCGCGGCGTGGTCGATGAAGACTCGCTGTTCCAGATCAAGCCGAGCTTCGCACCCAACCTTGTGACCGGCTTCGCGCTCATCCACGGCCGCGCGGTCGGCATCGTGGCCAACCAGCCCTTGCACCTCGCCGGTACGCTCGATGCAAAGGCCTGCGAGAAGGGCGCGCATTTCGTCTCGATCTGCGACGGCTTCGGGCTGCCGCTGGTCTACCTCGTCGACCTGCCGGGCTTCCTGGTCGGCAGCCAGGCCGAGGACACGGCCCTCGCGCGGCGCAGTGCCAGGCTGCTGTTCGAACTCGGGCAGGCCACGGTGCCGCGCGTGTCGATCGTGCTGCGCAAGGGCTATGGCCTCGGCTACATCGCGATGTGCGGTGGCCGCAGCTTCGATGCCGACCTCTGCGTGGCCTGGCCCACGGCAGAGATCTGCGCGATGTCGATCGAAGGCGCCGTCGATGTCGCGTACCAGAAGCAGGTGAGGGCGGCGGCCGACCCTGCGGCCAAGCGCGCTGAACTCATCGGCCGCTTCCGCGAACAGTTGGGCGCGCTGCATGCGGCCGAGCATTTCGGCATCGACGACGTGATCGATCCGCGCGATACGCGCTCGGTGATCCTCGCCACGCTCGAGCGCTGCGCGCCGCGCAAGAAGCACCGCGCCTGGCCCGACAAGCCGCACGGCATCTCGCCCATTTGAGCGCGGACCCATTCACGAACCCTTGATTCCGTAGACCTGCCTGACATGACCGCACCCATCCTCCTCGACCACCGCGACGGCGTCGCCTTCCTCACCCTGAACCGCCCCGAGCGCGCCAACGTGCTCGACTTCGAAATGGCCGATGCCCTCATCGCGGTCGTCGATGCGGTCGCCAACGACGCCAGCGTGCGCGCGGTGTTGTTGCAGGCACGCGGCCGACAGTTTTGCGCGGGCGGCGACATCGGCGGCTTCGTGGACGCGCGCGATCGCCTGTCCGAAATGCTCGACCAGCACATCCCGCCGATTCACCGCGCGATCCACCGCCTCGCGACCCTGCCGGTGCCGGTGGTCAGCGCATTGAACGGCCCCATCGGTGGCGGCGGCATCGGCCTGGCGCTCTGCGCCGACATCGTGCTCGCGGCCGAGTCGATGAAGCTGCGCGGCGGCTATTCCGCGATCGGCCTCACGCCCGACGTGGGCGGTTCATGGTTCCTAGCACGCCGTGTCGGCGCCGCGCGCGCGAAGGAAATCTTCTTCACCAACACGCCCCTGTCGGCGCAGCAATGCCTGCAACTCGGCGTGGTGTCGCAGGTTCATCCCGACGCAGAACTGGAGGCGAAGGCGCATGCCCTGGTGCTGTCACTGGCGCGCGGCGCGTCTGGCTCGCTCGGGCGCATCAAGGATCTTGTCGACGGCGCATCGCAACGCTCGCTGGAAGAGCACCTGGCGCTGGAGCGTCGCTACATGGTCGAGTCCGGCGCCACGGCCGATGCCGCGGAGGGCGTGACCGCCTTCATCGAAAAGCGCGCTCCCGTGTTCGCTCCGAAGCCGCGCTGAAACACGCTGTCACCTGTCGGACAAACCCTGATGGATTGTCCGACAATATCTTCGTACCATCCGATGCATGCAGAACGTGCAAGCCCTCGCGGACTGGATGCGACAACACATCGACGGATGCCGCGCGCCGCTCACGCTGGAGCGCTTCAAGGGCGGCCAGTCGAACCCCACGTACCTCGTCACCGATGCCGCCGGCGCGCGCTATGTGCTGCGCAAGAAGCCTGACGGCGAACTGCTGCCGTCGGCCCATGCGGTGGACCGCGAATTCCGCGTCATCGACGCACTGCGCAACACGCCAGTGCCCGTCGCGCGCGCCAGGGGCTATTGCGAGGACGCCTCGGTCATCGGCACGCCGTTCTACGTCATGGATTTCGTCGAAGGCCGCATCTTCTGGGACCCGGCCCTGCCCGGACTCGCGAAGGTGGAGCGCAGCGCGATCTACGACGGCATGAATCAGGCGGTCGCCTCGTTGCACAAGGTCGACTACCAAGCGGCAGGACTCGGTGACTACGGCCGCAGCGGCAACTTCTTCGACCGTCAGATTGCCCGCTGGACGCGCCAGTACCAGGCCAATGCCGCGGCAGACCCGATCCCCGCCATGGACCGCCTCATCGAGTGGCTCCCTGCCCATGTACCGCCCGACGACCAGACCACCATCTTCCACGGCGACCTGCGCATCGACAACATGATCTTCCACCCGACCGAGCCGCGCGTGCTCGCGCTGCTGGACTGGGAGCTGTCGACGCTGGGCCATCCGCTGGCCGACTTCGCCTACCACGCGCTGCCGTGGCGGCTCACGTCCGCGCAGTTCCGCGGCATGGCCGGCATCGACTACGCCGCGCTGGGCATTCCCGACGAGGCCGCGTACCTGAAGGCGTACTGCCAACGCGTCGGCCGCGCGACGATCGACCCGGCGCATTGGGAGTTCTATCTCGCCTACAGCATGTTCAGGCTGGCGGCCATCCTCCACGGCATCTCGCAACGCGCGCGCGACGGCACGGCATCGAGCGCGGAGGCGGCCGAGACCGGTGCCCGCGCGCGGCCGATCGCCGAGGCCGCATGGCGGCAGGTCGAGGCCCACTTCCCGCTCGCGCAACGCTGAGCGCCCTCACAGAAAGGTTCGCGTGTACGAGTTCTCCCCCAAGGTCCAGGATCTGCAGAAGCGCCTCGGCGCCTTCATGGACGAGCACATCTATCCCAACGAGGCCCGCTACTACAAGGAGGCCGAGGAGCAGGGCCCATGGAAGGTCGCGCCCATCCTCGACGAGCTGAAGCCGAAGGCGCGCGAAGCCGGCCTGTGGAACCTGTTCCTGCCCGAGTCCGAGCATGGCGCCGGCCTCAGCAACTTCGAATACGCGCCGCTCTGCGAGATCATGGGCCGCTCGCACCTCGCGCCCGAGGTCTTCAACTGCTCCGCGCCCGACACCGGCAACATGGAAGTGCTCGCGCGCTACGGCACGCCGGAACATCAAGAGCGTTGGCTCAAGCCCTTGCTGGCCGGCGAGATCCGGTCCTGCTTTGCCATGACCGAGCCGGCTGTGGCCTCCAGCGACGCCACCAACATCGAATCCAGCATCGTGCGCGACGGCGACGAGTACGTCATCAACGGCCACAAGTGGTACACGACCAACGCCACCGACCCGCGCTGCAAGATCGCGATCTTCATGGGCAAGTCGGACCCCGACAACGCCGACCGCCACAAGCAGCAGTCGATGATCCTCGTGCCGATGGACACACCCGGCGTCACCGTCGTGCGCCCGATCGCGGTGTTCGGCTTCTACGGCGTGCCCGACCGTGCTTCCGAGGTCACCTTCAAGGATGTGCGCGTTCCGGCGTCGAACATGCTGCTGGGCGAGGGCAGGGGCTTCGAGATCGCGCAAGGGCGCCTCGGCCCGGGCCGCATCCACCACTGCATGCGCCTGGTCGGCCTGGCCGAGAAGATGCTGGAGCTGATGTGCAAGCGCACCCAGTCGCGCACGGCCTTCGGCAAGCCGATCTCGCAGCAGGGCGTGACACTGGAACGCATCGCGCAGTCGCGCATCCTCATCGAGCAGGCGCGTCTGCTGACGCTGAATGCGGCGCACCGCATGGACACCGTCGGCAACAAGGTCGCCAAGGCCGACATCGCCATGATCAAGGTGGCCGCGCCGCAGATGGCCTGCCAGGTGATCGACTGGACCATCCAGGCCTTTGGCGGCGGCGGCACCAACAACGACGTCGGCATCGCGTCGGCCTACGCCACGGCGCGCCTGCTGCGCCTGGCCGACGGGCCGGATGAGGTGCATCGCAACCAGATCGGCAAGCTGGAACTGGCCAAGTACCGTTGAGCCCACCGCCACACGACGACAACCCAAGGAGACAAGAACCATGCATCCGAATGAGCAGATTCGAATCGACCTCGCCCCGCGCCGGCCCGAGCGCGTGATGTGGCTCAATGCGGACCGCGTGCTGTACGTGGGCCTGCTGGGCGAGCCTTCGGTGCGCACCTTCGGATGCGTCTCGGTCTATGTGTCTTTGACGCAGCCACACCGCATCAGCGTGAACGGTGGCGAATGGGAGACGACGGAACTGTCGGTGGTGCCGGCCGGCATGCCTCACAGCATCGTGGCGGGCGAGCGCATGATCTACAACATCCTCATTGAATCCGACGCGGTCGACATGCAGGCCTTGCCCGCGTGGATTCGCGACGGTCGCGGTGCGGTGGACGATGCGTCCACGCTTGCAACTTTGCGCGATGCGCTCGATCGCTTCAAGGCCGCGCCACGCCGCCAGTTCGACCGCACCGAGGATTTCGACCGCCACTTCTTCGGCCTTGAATTGCCCACGCGCCCCATCGACCGCCGCATCCGCGCGGTGCTCGACCGCATCAAGCGCGACCCCAACAGCCACACCTCGGCCGAGGACTGCGCCGTCGCCTGTCACCTGTCGGTTTCGCGCTTCCTGCATCTATTCCGTGCCGAGGTCGGCGCGCCGTTCCGCAGCTTCCGCACCTGGCAGCGCGCGCGCAGCGTCTTGTACTTCGTGACCCAGAGCGCCAACCTGGCCAACATCGCGCTGGACGTGGGCTACCCCGATTCAACGCACTTCAGCCACTCGGTGCGGCAGGTCTACGGGCTCACGCCCAAGTCGATCTTTGCGGGGTGCCGCAAGCTGGCGCTGTATGGCTATGGGGCGGGTGCGGCGCAGGGGTATGGGATGGCGCGGGCTTTGGCTTGAGGGGGCTGCGCGCTTTGTGGAGACACGAGCCTCGCGTCCAAGTCTGTCAGCCCGTTGTGATGTCTCTATCCTCGATCGTGACGACGCGTGTCGTCGAGCTTTCATCGACCGATGGAACCCACATCACGCCCTCTTGCACCAGCGCAGCCTGGAGCTTGAACACACCCGCGGATGCTGGCGCGATGGCGGTCATCGAGAACGTGGCCATGTGGCCTGGGTAGAGGGTGAAGGGGAGCGGGGTTCTGTCGCCATCCCAGACGACGGCTGCGCCGTTCTCGTCCATCCAGTGATAGGCAATGCGCGTGGGCGCGGGGCTTGGCTGGAAAAGACTTGTGAAGACAGGTTGCGAAGCTCGACCGTGAGCGAGATGCCTGCGCCGACGGCCGCCCTGTCGGGGCACGCCAGGATCGAGATCGCGCACGTCGCGTCACGCAACACAACCTCCAGCGCTTCGGCAGGCACAGGTGCCTGCACAATCCCGTCGAAGGCGAACAGCACCATTCCGCGTGCGGACGGGTAGTAGTCGACCAAACGCAGGCCATGCTCGGCTTGAACCCTGAAGAGGTTGTCCGCATCGCGACAGGCATCATGAAATAGCACGAACCTCGCGGAGACCTCTCTGAGGATCTGGGAGGCGGCGCGGCGCCGTGCGACGCTTCCGATGGGCGAGTCGATGAAAACCAGGTCGACCTGCTTCGGCATGTCTTGTAGCGCGGCCTTGAGGCCCTCGGCGTCGAAACCGCTTTCGTTCGAGAACGGCACGTGAAACGCCTTGCACCCCGCCGCCAGCGCCCGGTCCAGCCAAGGCCCCTGGTTGGCCTCCAGCGCGACGGCATCGATGTCATTGCGGCGCAGCAGGAGCGAGGTCTCGCCGGCGCCCGTCTCGAGGGCGGTCCTGATATTTGCGTGATGCAACAAGCGCTCGAGGTAGTTGTACTCGTCGCCGGTCAGGTACGCGCCGCCGCACTTCAGGCCCGACCACAGCGTGTTGGTGTTGGGGCGGGAGTACGCGAGGGACAGCATGCTCGACGCGTCGGAGAGATAGCTCTCCTTTCCGCAAAAGTCGCGCTGCTGCCAGTCGCCATCGGCCACTTGCAGCAGTTCGTGGCGAAATCGTTGGTACACCTGCATGACGAAGTCGTCCGCCAACGGCGCCTGGAACTGCTTGCCCAGGGCTGCCTGGAATCGGGTGAACTCATGCCTGGGTGAACTCACGCCTTCGCTGCTGACCTCGCAGAGCAAGGAGGAAACATCTACCGGCAAGGTGCAGAGCAGATCGTCGATGTCCCTGACCCCGGCGAAGTGAACCAGCGAAAGCGGCTCTCCGGAGGTCCTGTTGATCAGTGCATTGCCCATTCGAGCGACCTGCAACACGCCGTCTTGCCGGAAGCCTTGCCAGTTGTATCGACGCTCGTCGAGCAGGGCGACCGGGATCTTCTCGCGGTTGAGGTGCGCGCAGAGGAAGTGATTGTCGTAAAGCATGCCCGGGAAGATGTGGCGCTCCCAGCTGGCATCCGAAAGGCTCAGCGCCCTCATGTGCTCAAAGAAGTCCCTGAGCGCGAGGGGCAGGTGCAGGACGCCTGAATTGACGTACGCCTCATTGACCAGCGAAGGGTCGCCCGGCCATGGGTGCCGCTTGTCTTCGATGAAGGTGCAGGCCGACAGGTCATCGGCGCAGCCGGCGAAGCGGCCCGGTACCGACAATCCGCCGAGATCCCCCAATGCAATGATGTCGGCGTCAAGGTAGACGCAATCCCCGTAGTCGGCCAGCGCGCGGGCGTAAGCGGTGAATTTCGCGCGCTTGACGCCGAGCGACCGAATCTCGCTCAGTGTCTGGAAGGAACAACCTTTCGAATTGCGCAATGCAGCAAAGGCATCGGCGGAGTCGCAGTACACGGTGAGATCGAAATCCGTGCTCGATTTCTGGAGGGAGAGCACCAGGCGCCGAACGTACGGGAGGAAGTCGGCTGTGGCAATCGCGATGACCTTCATGGTTCAGCAGGGATGAAACAACGGGCCATGCTACGGCATGCCGGCGCGACGCAACACGCGGCCGCACGGGCGCCAAAGAAAAAGCCCCTGACCATGACAGTCAGGGGCTTTCAATTGGTGCCGGAGAGATGAATCGAACACCCGACCTTCTCATTACGAATGAGCTGCTCTACCGACTGAGCTACACCGGCTAGCCTTCCATTATAGCGTGTCGTGGTACCGAGTCACGCGCTCGACTTCATTTTTTGAGCCCAGAACAACAGCGACGCGTTCATGAAGCTTCCCCGGCTCCAGATCGAGGATGCGCTGGCGGCCGTTGGTGGCCATGCCGCCGGCCTGCTCGACCAGCCAGCTCATCGGGTTGGCCTCGTACATCAGGCGCAGCTTGCCGGCCTTCTCGGGCTCGCGCTTGTCCCAGGGGTACATGAAGATGCCGCCGCGCATCAGGATGCGGTGCACGTCGGTCACCATGCTGGCGATCCAGCGCATGTTGAAGTCCTTGCCGCGCGGGCCTTCCTTGCCTTCCAGGCACTCGTCGATGTAGCGCGTCACCGGCGGCGCCCAGTGGCGCTTGTTGCTCATGTTGATCGCGAATTCCTTCGTGTCCGGCGGGATCGTCAGGTTCTCCTGCGTCAGGATGAAGGAGCCCTGCTCGCGGTCCAGCGTGAACATCGCGACGCCGTCGCCCACGGTCAGCACCAGCGTGGTCTGCGGGCCGTAGATGCAGTAGCCGGCTGCCACCTGCTTGTTGCCCGCCTGGAGGAAGTCGGACTCCTGCACGCCGGCCTGGCCTTCGGGCTTCTTCAGCACGCTGAAGATGGTGCCGATGCTGACGTTCACGTCGATGTTCGACGAGCCGTCGAGCGGATCGAACAGCAGCAGGTATTCGCCCTGCGGATAGCGATTCGGCACCAGGTGAATGGTGTCCATTTCCTCGCTGGCCATGGCCGCCAGGTGGCCGCCCCATTCGTTGGCCTCGATCAGCACCTCGTTGGCGATGATGTCCAGCTTCTTCTGGACCTCACCCTGCACGTTCTCGGTGTCCGCCGTGCCGAGCACGCCGCCGAGCGCGCCCTTGTTGACGGCCTGGCTGATGCTCTTGCAGGCGCGGGCGACCACTTCGAGCAGCAGGCGCAGTTGGGAGGGGATCTTGCCGTCGACGCGTTGCTGCTCGACGAGGTAGCGGGTCAGTGAAATGTTCTGTGGCATGGATGTCCTGTGTTGCGATCAGCCGGCCAGGGCGCGGCTGACAACCTCTTGGGTGTCCTTGGAAAGGTCGGGCCGCGCGGCAACGCGCGCGATGGCTTCGCGGGCGGCACTGCGGTACGGTTCCGCGAGCTTGCTCCAGCGGTCCAGCGCTCGGGCCAGGCGTGCGGCGACTTGCGGGTTGATCGGGTCGAGCTCGATCACGCGGTCGCTCCACCAGACGTAGCCGGCGGCGTCGGCGCGGTGGAAGGCGCCGGGGTTGGCGCTGCAGTAGCTGAAGATCACGCTGCGTGCGCGGTTCGGGTTCTTGAGCGAGAAGTCCGGATGCTTCATCAACTGCTTGACCAGCGGCAGCACGTCGCCGCCGCGGTCTGGCGCGCCGGCCTGCAGCGAGAACCACTTGTCGATGACCAGTGCCTCGTCCTTGAAGAGCGCGTGAAAGCGCGCCAGTGCCTGTTGCGCCAGCGGATGGCTGGACGACACCAGCGCATACAGCGCATTGAAGCGGTCGGTCATGTTGCCCGCGTCCTTGAAGCGCTGCAGCGTCTTGCCGGGCCACACGGTGTCGCCCGATGCACGGGCGGCCAGGCACAGGTTGTCCAGCGCCAGGCCGGACAGCGCGCGGCGGCCGGAAGACAGCGGATCGGGGCTGTAGGCGCCGGTGTCCTGGTTCTGCTCGTAGGCCCATTCCCAGTCGCTGAACAGGGCGGTGGCGAGTTGTGCGCGCATCGCTTCATGCACGGCATGCACGCGCTGCGGGTCGACCACGTCGAGCTGCTCGGAGATGTAGGTTTCCGAAGGCAGCGTGAGCACCAGTTCCTTGAAGGCCGAATCCAGCTTCGGGTCGCGCAGCACGCCGCGCATGGCGTTGATGTAGGCCTCGTCCAGGCCCGCTGCATCGGCGGCCGGGCCGGTGATGGCTGCGAGCGCACGGCGCATGGCCAGGCGCTGGCCCGCCTCCCAGCGGTTGAACGGATCCGGGTCGTTGGCCAGCAGGATGAGCAACTCGCCATCGGTGTAGTCGAAGTCCAGCACCACCGGTGCGCTGAAGCCGCGCAGGATCGAGGGCACCGGCTGGCTGTCGATGTTGTTGAAGGTGATGCTTTCGTGCGCTTGCGTGAGCACCATCGTGTGCGACTGCGCGGTGGAAGCGTCTTCGTCGCCCTGCAGGTGCAGCGGCAGTTCACGGCCGTCCTGGGCGAGCAGGCCCAGCGAGATCGGGATCACGAAGGGTTCCTTGACCGCCTGGCCGGGCGTGGGCGGACAGCTCTGCGAAAAGTCCAGCGTGTAGGTGCGCGCGGCGGCGTCGTAGCGGCCACGCGCCGTCACGCGCGGCGTGCCGGCTTGCGAATACCAGCGCTTGAACTGCGGCAGCAGGGCGGCCAGCTCGGACTCGGGGTTGGCATCGGCGATGGCCTGCGCGAAGTCGTCGCAGGTCACGGCATCGCCGTCATGGCGTTCGAAGTAGAGCGTGATGCCCTTCTCGAAGCCCTTGCGGCCGACCAGCGTCTGCATCATGCGCACCACCTCGGCACCCTTCTCGTAGATGGTGACGGTGTAGAAGTTGCTGATCTCGATGTAGCTGTCGGGCCGCACCGGGTGGGCCATAGGGCCCGCGTCCTCGGGGAACTGGGCGGTGCGCAGCACGCGCACGTCCTCGATGCGCTTGACGGCGCGGGCCGAGGCATCGGCACAGAGGTCTTGCGAGAACTCCTGGTCGCGGAAGACGGTCAGGCCTTCCTTCAGCGAGAGCTGGAACCAGTCGCGGCAGGTGACGCGGTCACCCGACCAGTTGTGGAAGTACTCGTGCCCGACCACGCTTTCGATGTTGCTGTAGTCGGCATCGGTGGCCGTGGCCTGGTTCGCCAGAACGTACTTCGTGTTGAAGATGTTCAGGCCCTTGTTCTCCATCGCGCCCGCGTTGAAGTCGCTGGTGGCGACGATCATGAAGCGGTCCAGATCCAGCGGCAGGCCGAATCGGGCTTCGTCCCAGGCGACCGAATGGATCAGCGAGTTCATCGCATGCTCGGTCTTGTCGAGGTCGCCGGCGCGCACGTAGACCTGCAACAGGTGCTCCTTGCCGTTGCGTGCCTTGATGCGCTGCTCACGCGCGACCAGCTTGCCGGCCACGAGGGCGAACAGGTAGCTGGGCTTCTTGAACGGGTCGACCCACTTCGCGAAGTGGCGACCTTCGGGCAAGTCGCCGTGGTCGACCAGGTTGCCGTTGGACAGCAGCACCGGGTAGAGCGACTTGTTGGCGCGCAGCGTGACCTGGTAGCTCGCCATCACGTCCGGACGGTCGAGGAAGTAGGTGATGCGGCGGAAGCCCTCGGCCTCGCACTGCGTGAAGAAAGTGTCCTCGCTCACGAACAAGCCCATGAGCTTGGTGTTCTTGCTCGGGCAGCAGGTGGTGAAGAGTTCCAGCTCGAAATTGTCGGGCAGGGTGTCGATCACCAGTTGGTCGCCTTCCATGCGGAAGGACGCGCCCTGGCCGTCGACGAGCACGCGGGCCAGGTTCAGTTCGCCGCCGTCCAGGCGCAGGGGCTGGGCCGGAACGTCCATGTTGCGGCGCATCCGCATGCGGTTGAGCACGCGGGTCTTGGCTGGGTCCAGGTCGAAGGTGAGGTCGACCGTGTCGATCCACCACGCCGGCGCGGCGTAGTCTTCGCGACGAACCGCCACGGGTTGTGCATCACGCAGTTGCATCGAGTGTCTCCAGAAAATTTGAATGAGCGAGTTCTTCGTAGTCCTTGACGGCCGCGATCACGTGCGGGCCGGCCAGCTCTTGGGCTGTGTGGGTGCTGCAGACGGCCACGGCGCGCATGCCGCCGCGACGCGCGGCCTCGATGCCGAAGGGCGCATCTTCGAAAACGATGCAGCGGGCCGGATCGGCTCCGATGCGGCGCGCGGCCTCCAGGAAGATGGCCGGCGTCGGCTTGCCGGTCAATCCTTCGTCGCCGCCGACGATGGCCAGCGGCAGTGGGTCCATCTTCAGGCGCGACATGGCGAACTCGATGTTGTGCTTGTCGCCGGCGGTGCCGACGGCGATCTTCAGGCCGCGCGCGACGGCGGCCTTGGCAAAGGCGGTGAAGCCCGCGACCTCCGTGAAGTTGTCATGGAACAGGTCGCGGTAGATCGTTTCCTTCTCATGCACCAGCGCCTCGCATTCGGCATCGCTCAGCACGCGGTCGTCGAACAGCACGCGCATGCATTCGACGCCGGTGCGGCCGGTGGTGCGCGCAAGCAGGTCGCTCACGTCGATGGTGAGCTTGTGGTTGCGCGCGAACACCACCCACGACTTCGCATGCCAGGGCATGGAGTCGATCATGGTGCCGTCCATGTCGAAGATCAGGGCTTCGACCTTCATCAGACGCCTTGCTTCAGGGACGCTTCGATGAAGGCGTCGAGGTCGCCGTCCAGCACCTTCTGCGTGGCCGAGATTTCGACGTTGGTGCGCAGGTCCTTGATGCGGCTGTTGTCCAGCACGTAGCTGCGGATCTGGTGGCCCCAGCCCACGTCGGTCTTGGAGTCTTCCAGCTTCTGCTGTTCTTCCTGGCGCTTGCGCATCTCGTGGTCGTACAGGCGCGAGCGCAGGCGCTTCCAGGCCACGTCGCGGTTGCTGTGCTGGCTGCGGCCGTCCTGGCACTGCACCACGATGCCGGTCGGGATGTGCGTCAGGCGCACGGCCGAGTCGGTCTTGTTGATGTGCTGGCCGCCGGCGCCGCTGGCGCGGAAGGTGTCGGTGCGCACGTCGGACGGGTTGATCTCGATCTCGATCGAGTCGTCGATTTCCGGGTACACGAAGATGCTGGCGAAGCTGGTGTGGCGGCCGCCCGAGGAATCGAAGGGCGACTTGCGCACCAGGCGGTGCACGCCGGTTTCGGTGCGCAGCAGGCCGAAGGCATAGTCGCCCTCGATCTTGATGGTCGCGCCCTTGATACCGGCCGTGTCGCCGGGCGACTCGTCCTCGATGGTGGTCTTGAAGCCCTTGCGCTCGGCGTACTTCAGGTACTGGCGCAGCAGCATGCTGGCCCAGTCGCAGGCCTCCGTGCCGCCGGCGCCGGCCTGGATGTCCAGGAAGGCGTTGAGCGGGTCGGCCGGGTTGTTGAACATGCGGCGGAATTCGAGCTGCTTGATCAGCTCTTCCAGTTTGGCCGCGTCGTCCGAGATGGCCTGCAGGCCGTCGAGGTCGCCATCGGCCTTCGACATTTCATACAGCTCGGTGTTGTCGGCGAGCTCGCTCGTGAGCTTGGTGATGGTGTCCACCACGTCGTCGAGCGACTTCTTCTCGCGACCCAGCTCCTGGGCCTTCTTCGGGTCGTTCCAGACCGTCGGGTCTTCCAGCGATGCGTTGACCGTCCTCAGTCGTTCAGCTTTGGCATCGTAGTCAAAGATACCCCCGTAACTCGACCGTGCGGGCGCTCAGGTCCGCCAGGTTGGTGCCGATGAGGTTGATTTGTTCTGCGTCCATGATGTGTCCTGCTCGTGTGTTCGGTGGCCCGGCGTGACCGGGAGGCAACCGGCTATTTTCTCACGCTGGAATGACCGTCCAGACTAAAGGGCGCAAGCGAGCCGCACATGAAACCAGGGCAAGCAACGAGATGCCTGTTCGGGAGCACCCGCGGATCCGGCTTTGCCGGGCCGCTGGGTGCGCCCCCTCGAGGGGGTGCGCCGCAGGCGCTGCGGGGGTGGGCCTAGAACCTGCGGTTGTACATGAAGCTGACGCCAGCGGTGCCCAGCGTGGCCAGTTCGAACGCATCGTTGGGCGTGAAGCGCCAGCCGATGGACGGAATGAGGCCCGGCGACCAGCCGTTGTGGTTGTACGGCACCTTGTCCTTGTACTTGCCCTTGTAGCCGTACAGGATGCCGGCGGTCAGCTTGACGTAGAGCTTGGGCTGGTCGAACAGGTTTTCCCAGATGTGGCCGTAGTAGGCGTACGCCGAAGGCTGGCCGAAGGAGTTGGTGAAGGCGGCAAAGCCCCAGATCTGGCCGTCGGCCTGCAGGCGCGCCAGCCCGACCAGCCAGACGTTCTTGTGTTCCGGATCGCTGTTGAAGTGGTAGCTGTACGGCGAGAAGGTGAATTCCCACTTGGCACCGTCCTTGAGTGTCGGGAAGGCGCTGGAAGCGGTGGGCGCAGCAGCGGGAGCGGCGGCGGGCGCAGCGGCAGGCGTCGCGGCGGAAGCATCCTGGGCCCACGCGGACGGCGCGGCCAGGCAGCCAAGGGCGAGCGCGATTCCCCCCAGTCTTTTCGATTTGTTGTGCATTGGCATCCTCGGTCGATATTTTCGAAACCGGAGATTGTCGGCCAATGCGCCGGGGCGCTTTCCGCGGGACTACCCGCCCAGCGGAACGCGCGGCAGCACCACGGTGAAGCAGGCGCCCTCGCCGGGTGCGCTGTCGACCCTGATCCGTCCCCCGTGGGCCCGCACGATCTGCTGCGCGATGTACAGGCCGAGGCCCAGGCCGGGCGCCTGATTGCGGCCCGCCTCGGCGCGTTCGAACTGGCCGAAGATGCGCTCCTGGTCGCCCGGCGCAATACCGATGCCGTTGTCGCATACCCGGACATGCGCGTCCCCTTCGAATTGCGCCACCGTCACGCCGATCGGCTTGCCGGCGCCGTAGCGCATGGCGTTGGTCAGCAGGTTGGTCAGCACCTGTTCGATGCGGAATTCGTCCCATGCGCCTTCGACCGGAGCGGGCGCGTCCAGGGTGATGCTGCAGCCCGCGGCCTCGGCCTGCTGCGCCAGGCTCTCGACGACACGACGCGCGAGGACGGAGGCGTCGACATGCTTCGGCGCCATCGACAGGCTGCCGCTGCGCAAGCGCGACACGTCGAGCATGTCGTCGATCAGCCGCACCATGTTCTGGATCTGGCGCTGGTCGCGCTCGATCATGGCCGGCAGGCGCTCGACCTGGAAGGGCGCGCTGTTGCCGCGCGAGAGGTGCAGCTTGCGCACCTGCGTCTCCAGGTAGAGCGTGTTGAGCGGCGTGCGCAACTCGTGCGAGACCATCGACATGAAGTCGTCGCGCATGCGCACGGCGCGCTCCAGTTCGCATTGCGCGGTCTGCAGTTGCTTCACCAACTGCTCGGTCTGCCGATGCGACGCGGCCAGCGCGTCCATCTCACGCCGCAGCGCCTTGCGGTGGCGATACAGGTCGACGAAGACGCTGACCTTGCTCTGCACCACATGGCCGTCGAGGGGCTTCTGCAGGAAGTCGACCGCGCCGCTCTCATAGCCCTTGAAGGCGTAGTTGAGCTCGCTGCCGGCGGCGCTCACGAAGATGATCGGGATGTGGCGCGTGCGCTCGGTGCCGCGCATCAGCTCGGCCAGCTCGAAGCCGTTCATGCCGGGCATCTGCACGTCGAGGATCGCCAGCGCGAACTCGTGCTCCAGCATCAGCGCCAATGCGGCATCGGCGGAGGTCGCCTGGAACACCGTGCGCCCCTCGCCGCGGACCAGGGCGTCGAGCGCCAGCAGGTTCTCGGGCAAGTCGTCGACGAGCAACAGCTTGCTTTCGTGTTCAAGAGGCATGGGCGGAATCCAGTTTCAGCAGCAGGTCGCGCAGTTGGCGCAGAGGAAGCACGTGGTCGGGCCGGTGCCGCGCGAGCGCGGCACGGGGCATGGTGGGCACCTGGGCCTCGTCGGGGTCCTGCACGGCGGTGAGGCCGCCGGCGCGATGGATCAGCGCGAGGCCGTCGGCGCCGTCCTCGTTGGCGCCGGTCAGCAGCAGGCCGGCGAGGGCAGGGCCATAGGCATCGGCGGCCGAGCCCATCAGCACGTCGATGGAAGGACGAGACCAGTGCAGCGGCGGCTCGCAGCTCAGCGAGAAGCAGCGCTCCCGCTCGATGGAGAGGTGATAGCCGGGCGCCGCGAAGTACAGCGTGCCGGATGCAACGGGCGCCTTGTCGCGCGCCTCGCGGACGTCGATGGGCACGCGCGGGCGGAACACTTCCGGCAGGCGGCTTTCATGGCTTTCGGGCAGGTGCAGCAGCGCCACCAGCGGAATGCGCCAGCCGGCGGGCAGGTCGGCCAGCAGCAGCATCAGCGCGTCGACGCCGCCGGCCGAGGCACCGATCACGATGGCTTCGAAGCTGCGGCCGCTCATTGCGCCTTCCTGTAGATGCGCTCGACCGGCGACAGCGGGCTGAAGCGTTCGGCATACGCGGAGAAGTCGATGCTCTCCTTGCTGCCCAAGCCGAGGAAGCCGCGATGGCACAGCGACTCGTGGAACAGGCCGAGCGCGCGGTCCTGCAGCTGCCGGTTGAAGTAGATCAGCACGTTGCGGCAGGACACCAGTTGCGTCTCCGCGAACACGCTGTCGGTGGCCAGGCTGTGGTCGGCAAAGATCACGTTGGCGCGCAGGCTCGGGTCGAAGCGGGCCGCGTCGTAGGCCGCGGTGTAGTAGTCGGAGAAGGCGCACTGGCCGCCGGCGCGCTGGTAGTTGGCGGTGAAGCCGCGCACTGCCTCGAGCGGGAAGATGCCCTGGCGCGCCTTGTCGAGCGAGGTGGGGTTGATATCGGTCGCGTAGATCAGCGCGCGCTCCAGCAGGCCTTCCTCGCGCAGCAGGATGGCCAGCGAATAGACCTCCTCGCCGGTGCTGCATCCGGCCACCCACACCTTGATCGACGCATAAGTCTGCAGGACAGGCACCACCTGCCGGCGCAGCGCGAGGAAGTAGCCCGGGTCGCGGAACATCTCGCTGACCGGGATGGTGAGGTACTGCAACAGTTGTGCGAACAGGGCCGGGTCGCGCAGCACCTTCTCCTGGAGCGCCGAGATGGTCGGCAGGTCGAGTTGGTCCAGCGCATAGAGCACGCGGCGCTTCTGCGAGGCGCCGGTGTAGTCGCGGAAGTCGTGGTTGTATTTGAGGTAGATCGCCTCCATCAACAGCCGCAGCTCGATGGCGGTGTTGTCGGGTGGCTGCGCCTTCGGGGACGCCGCTGGCTGCGTCACAGGCGCTCCATCTTGGGCATCCACACGCGCAGGAGCGAGAAGAGGCGGTCCAGGTCGACCGGCTTGGCCAGGTAGTCGCTCGCGCCCGCGGCGATGCATTGCTCCTGGTCGTCCTTCATCGCCTTGGCGGTGACGGCGATGACGGGCAGCTTCTGGAAGCGCGTGTCGCGACGCAGGCGGCGCGTGGCTTCGAGGCCGTCCATCTCCGGCATCATCACGTCCATCAGAACGAGGTCGATGTCGGGTACGCGGTCGAGCTTGTCGAGTGCCTCCACGCCGTTGCGACCGATCTCGACCACGGCGCCGCGTTGCTCCAGCGCACTGGTCAGCGCGAAGATGTTGCGCACGTCGTCGTCCACCAGCAGGATGCGGCGGCCCTCGAAGACGCGGTCGCGTCCGCGCGCGGTCTTCAGCATGGTCTGGCGCTCGCTCGACAGCTTCGACTCGACCTTGTGCAGGAACAGCGTGACCTCGTCGAGCAGCCGCTCCGGGGAACGCGCGCCCTTGATGATGATGGAGCGCGAATAGCGCAGCAGTTCGGCTTCCTCGTCGCGCGTCAGGTTGCGGCCGGTGTAGACGATGACCGGTGGGAACGAGACGATCTCTTCGGAGGCCATGCGCTGCAGCAACTCGCTGCCCTGCAGGTCGGGCAGCTTGAGGTCGGTGATCATGCAGTCGAAGACGCGCTGGCGCAGCAACACCAGCGCTTCCTCGCCGGTGGCCACGGCGGTGATGGCCACGTCCTCGTCGGCGATAAGGCGGATCACACTGTCGCGCTGCAGGTCGTCGTCTTCCACCACCAGCACCTGCTTGACCTTCTGGGCGAGCTTCTCCTCGAGCTTGAGGAACACGTTCTTCAGCTGGTCGCGCGTGGTGGGCTTGAGCGCGTAGCCGATCGCGCCCATGTGCAACGCGGCCTCGGCCTGGTCGTGCGCCGACACCACGTGCACCGGGATGTGACGTGTGCGCGGGTCGTCCTTGAGGTGCTGCAGGACCTGCAGGCCGGGGCTGTCGGGCAGGCGCATGTCGAGCAGGATCGCGTCGGGCACGAACTGCGTGGCGAGTTCGAAGCCGTCCACCGCACCGTGCGCGACCAGGCAGCGATAGCCCAGTTCGTGCGCCAGGTCGTAGAGGATGTGGGCGAACTGCGGCTCGTCCTCGATGACGAGCACGCGGCGCGACGGGTCGGGCGGCAGTTCGCGGTCGTCGGTGAATTGCGGGATCTCGGGCGCGGGCACGGTGGGCGATGACACCGGCTTGGCGGGCGGGATCTGGAGTGCCCGAGATGGCGTGGCCCGCGAGACGGGCACGGGCTCGGCCTTGCGGCCCGAAGTGGCCAGCGGCTTGGCGACATCGGCCGGCAGTTCCAGCGTGAAGGTGCTGCCTTCACCGGGCACGCTCTCGACGTTCAACGTCCCCCCGAGCAGCCGCGTGAGGTCGCGCGAAATCGACAGCCCCAGGCCGGTGCCGCCATAGCGTCGGCTGGTGGTGCCGTCGGCCTGGCGGAAGGCCTCGAAGATCACCTCCTGCTGGTCGGGCGCAATGCCGATGCCCGAATCGGTGACTGCAAAGCGCACGCCGCCCTCAACGCCCGGCATCACGTGCAGCCGCACCGCGCCACGGTCGGTGAACTTGACGGCGTTCGACATCAGGTTCTTCAGGATCTGCTCCACGCGCTGGCGGTCGCTCACCAGGCTGGCGGGCGCGTCGGGCGCCACGTCGAGCTTGAAGTCCAGGTGCTTGTTCTGCGCCAGCGGCGTGAAGGTCATCGTCAGGCCCTGGGCCAGGCTCGCGAGCGTGATGCGTTCCGGCACCACGTCGAGCTTGCCGGCCTCGACCTTGGCAATGTCGAGGATGTCGTTGATCAGCACCAGCAGGTCGTTGCCCGATGAATAGATCGACTCGGCGAACTTCACCTGCTCCAGCGTCAGGTTGCCCTGCGGGTTGTCGCCGAGCAGTTTGGCCAGGATCAGCGCACTGTTGAGCGGCGTGCGCAACTCGTGCGACATGTTGGCGAGGAACTCCGACTTGTAGCGGCTGGCGCGTTGCAGTTCCTCGGCACGGTCTTCCAGGTCCAGCTGCACGCGCTTGAGGGCGGCATTGCGCTGGTCCAGGGCCTCGGTGCGTTCGGAGAGCTGGCTGTTGGTCTGCTCCAGCTCGGCCTGCTGGTTCTCCAGCGTGGCCTGCGACTGGCGCAACACGCGGGACTGTTCTTCCAGCTCTTCGTTGGCGGTGCGCAGTTCCTCCTGCTGCACCTGAAGTTCCTCGTTGAGCTGCTGCGTCTCGGCCAGCGCGTCCTGCAATTGCTCGCGATAGCGGGCCGCGGCGACTGCGCTGCCGATGTTGCCGGCCACCGCGTCGAGCAGCGAGGAGGCGCGCTCGTTCGGCCGGTTCATGAGCCCGAGTTCGATCACGCCGTTGACCTGGCCTTCGTTGGTCACGGGCAGCAGGAACGCGGCGCGCGGCGCGGTCTCGCCGAGGCCGGAGTTGACCTTGAGGTAGTCGGCCGTGACCGGCTCCACGAGCATCGTGCGCTTCTCCGTCGCGGCCTGGCCGAGCAGGGATTGCGTCGGCGCGAAGACCTGCGGGCTGGCCTCCGCCTCGGCGGAGAACCCGTAGCTCGCGACGCGGCGCAGTTGGCCATGCGGCTCCCGCACATACAGGGCGCCGACGCCGCTGCCGAGGTGGCGCCCGAAGAAGGCGAGCGCCTTGCGGCCCAGCTCCTGCGCGCTGAGTTGGCCGACCAGCTCCGCCGCCAGTTCGGACTGCGCACTGCGCAGCCAGGCCTGCTGGTTCAGCACATCCGCATGTGCGCTCTGCTCGGCCAGGGCCGCCTCGTAGCTGCCCGACAACTGCGTGAGCTGGCGGCGACCGAAGTAGGCCAGCAGGCCGGTCAGCAACAAGCTGAACAACACGTACGAGCCGACCACCAGCATGCTGGTGTTGTTGGCGGTGTTGTTGCGCTGGAAGCGCAGGGTCTGCTCGGTGTCGAGGAAGCCCGTGTACTCGTCGCGCATGATCTCGCTGAGGGCCCGGCCGCGCCCGGCCACGACGGCCTTGCGGTAGTCCTCGTCTTGCCGGCGTGCGGCGATCAGTTCACTGGCATAGGCGAGCCAGCTTTTCTGCGCCGCCATGATCCGGTCGATGCGCTGTACCTGCTGCTGGTTGTCCGCGACCATGGTACGCAGGGCTGACAGCCGGCCTTCGATGCGCGACTGCGCTGCCTCGTAGGGCTCCAGGAAGCGGTTGTCCCCGCTGATCAGGAAGCCGCGCATGCTGGACTCCATGTCCACCGACAGGCGCTGCGCCTCGGTTGCGTTGCGCGTGACCTGGTCGGTGTGCTCCACCCAGGCGATCACGGACAGCAGATAGAAGATGAGCCCCGCGAAGATCACCGCCCCCACGAGGCCCGCGATCAGAGGCAACTTGACGTTGCGGCTCAGCACGCGCTGGAAGGCCTGGTTGTCGATGAGGGTGGAGCGATTCATGGGCAAGGCGGGTTGGGCAAAACCGGACGAGTCTGCCCGAGCGCGCCCGCTCGCCGTGTCGGAGAAGGCCGCGCATTGCGGAGCGATTCGGGAGGGGAAAAACCCGACCCCGTGCGGGATGGCGGGCGTTGTGGTTCGTTCCCTTTGGTGAGAGCGCCCGGCATGCGGTGCGTGCCGGACGACCCTACTGCAGCGGCCCCTTCGGGGCTTCCTTGCGGTGCTCGCCTTTGCCGGGGTCCACATGAACTCGCCTTAGGCTCAAACAGCATGTGGCCCTGATCCGGCAAAAGCTCCGCTCCTCAGCGCCGCAGAAGGGATCGACCGTCCCGCACCGCATACCGGGCTTGGGGTGATCGGACGCAGCGTCCTTTGGGAAGGGCTGCCCTCACCCCGGCCCTCTCCCAGAGGGAGAGGGAGCAAAGCCAAAGCTCGTCCACGGCGGTGGGTGGTGTGCGGTGCGCGTCGGGCGCCGCCTCTGTGCCGCCGAAGCGCGCAGCGTCTGGCGGATCAGGGCCACATGCTGTTTGAGCGAAGCGAGTTCATGTGGACCCCGCCAGACGCGAGCACTGCAGGGGAGCCGCGAAGCGGCCGGCACAGTGAAGGCGCACGGCGCGTACCGCACGCCGCCCACCGCCGCGCCCCCTGCCACTGAAACGCCGCGCCGTGCGGCGGATGTCGTCAGCCCGCCAGGAACTCGCCGATCAGCGAGGCCACCCGCTCGGGCTGGTCGTGGTGCAGCATGTGCCCCGCATCCGCCACCATCGCCACGCGCGCATCGGGCACGGACTTGAGCCGCTCGTGATAGTCGTTGAGCGTGTAGCGGTCCTTCCACCAGCCGCCGAGACTGTTGCCGTCGGCAATGACTGCGAGCACCGGCGCCGTGATGCGGCGGTACATCGCGAGCACTTCATCGAGCCGGTAGTTCTGCGCGCTGGTGATCTTGTGGCCCGGCTCGCCGCGGATCTGCCACTGCGGGCGGCCGTCGGGCAGGGTGGTCTCGCGTGCCCATTGGCTGGCCAGCCAGTGCGCCTTGTCGGTCGTGAGGCGCGGGTTGGTCTTCATGAGCCGACGTGCCACGCCGGAGAGCGAGGTGTAGGGATGCAGGTCCAGCTCGCCCCGATGCATGCGCTTGATCTCGTCCATCCACTTGCCGTAGCGCGCCGGTGCATCGTCGGCCTTCGCGGCCGGCATGCCGAAGCCTTCGAGATTGACCACGCGCCGCACGCGCTGCGGCCGCACGCCGGCGTACTGCATGAGCACGTTGCCGCCCATGCTGTGACCCACGATGTCGACCGGGGACTCGCCCGCGTAGTGGTCGAGCAACCAGTCGAGATCGGCCATGTAGTCGGCGATCCAGTAGTTGTCGATGCCGGGCGCCTCGGTGAGGCCGAAGCCGCGCCAGTCGGGCGCGATCACATGGCGCTCGTCGTCGAGTGCGTCGACCACGAACTGATACGACGCGGCCACGTCCATCCAGCCATGCAGCAGCACCAGCGGCGCCTGCCCCGGCTTGGGTTCGCCCCAATGCAACACGTGATATTGGAGCCCGCGCACGGGGACGAATTCGCTGCGGGCAGGACGGCGGGGCTGGTACATGCGGCCGATCATAAGCAGCGCCCAAGGGATAAGCCGGAGCCGCGCGCGACACGGCGACGCTAGAGTGACACCCGTCCCATCCGTCACCTGGAGTCACGCATGCAACGCACCCCCATCCTTCACCTGCTTGCCGCCAGCCTGCTGCTGTGCTGGAGCGCGGCACAGGCCGGCACGGTGACGGTGGTCACGTCCTTTCCCAAGGAACTCACCGACGCCTACAAGAAGGGCTTCGAGGCGGCCAACGCGGGCATCAAGCTCGAAGTGCTGAACAAGAACACGACCGCGGCCATCGCCTACATCAAGGAACTCTCACCGGGCCAGCGGCCGGATGTGATGTGGGCCTCGGCGCCCGATGCCTTCGAGGTGCTGGCGCGCGACAAGCTGCTGACCGCCGCGCCCGAGGTGAAGAACCCGCATGTGCCGGCGAAGATCGGCAACTACCCCATCAATGACCCGCAAGGCCTCTACTACGGCCAGGCGCTGGCCGGCTACGGGATGATGTGGAACACGCGCTACCTGCAGGCCAACAAGCTGCCCGCGCCCAAGGAGTGGAGCGACCTGGCCCGGCCCGAATACTTCGGTCACGTCGCGATCTCCTCGCCCTCCCGGTCGGGCACCACGCACCTGACCGTGGAGACCATGCTGCAAGGCGAAGGCTGGGACAAGGGCTGGACGCAACTGCTCGAGATCATGGGCAACTGCGCCGCCATCACCGACCGCAGCTTCGGCGTGCCCGACGGCGTGAACAGCGGGCAGTACGGCATCGGCATGGTGATCGACTTCTTCGGCCTGGCGGGCAAGTACTCCGGGTTCCCGGTCGAGTTCGCGTACCCGAGCGTGACGGCCGTCGTGCCCGCCAACATCGGCCTGGTGACGGGCGGCAAGAACGTGGACGAGGCGAAGAAGTTCATCGCCTACACCTTGTCGAAGGAAGGGCAGCAACTGTTGTTCGATCCGAAGATCAGCCGCCTGCCGGTCCTCCCCTACGCCGACCTCAAGGTGCCGGCCGGCTACCCCGACGTGCAGGCCGTGGCCAAGCGGGCCAAGGTGCAGTTCGATTCCGACCTGTCCGAGTCGCGCTACCAGGTGGTGGTGAGCCTGTTCGACCAGATGGTGACCTTCCGGCTCAAGGAACTGCAGGCCGCCACCAAGGCGATCCACGACGCGGAGCAGAAGCTCAAGGCCAAGCCCAATCCGCAGGCCGCCGATTTGCTGAAGCAGGCGCGTGGCTTTGCGTACTCGCCGCTGGTCGGGCAGGACAACGTGAAGAACGAGCAGTTCCTCGAACTGTTCCGCAAGAACCGGCGCGACGTGGCGGTGTCGAAGCAACTGACCGGCCAGGAAGAACTCTGGGCCTCGAAGGCCAAGGCCAACTACGCCAAGGCCACTGAACTGGCCAACCAGGCCGCGGCGCTGACCCGGTGAGCGCAGCCGTCGCGGCGGTGCCGCGTTCCCGCAAGGCGGGTGCAGGGTGGGGCGCATGGGCGGTAGCCGCGGCCATCGTTTCCTTCCTCGTCCTGTTCCTGCTGATCCCGGTCGGGCTGGTCATCTACACGGCCTTCGTCGATGAAACAGGCGGCCTCACGCTCGGCCACTTCGGCACTTTCTTCGGCCAGAGCGTGTTTCGCGAGTCCTTCTTCAACAGCCTTTGGGTCTCCCTGGCCAGCGTGTTCTTCGCATCGCTGATCGCGGTGCCGCTGGCCTATCTCACGGTGCGCTTCGAGTTCCGCGGCGCGCTGCTGATCCAGACACTGGGTGTGCTGCCGCTGGTCATGCCGCCCTTCGTGGGCGCGGTGGCGCTGCAACTGATCTTCGGGCGCAACGGCTCCGTGAACCTGCTGCTGGACGACTGGCTGGGCTTCAAGGTGCCGATCATGGACGGCCTGGTCGGCGTGACCTTCGTCGAGAGCATCCATTACTTCCCGTTCATCCTGCTCAACCTCGTTGCGGCGATGCGCAACATCGACGCCGCGATGGAGGAGTCCGCATTGAACCTCGGCGCGCGCGGCTTCAGGCTGTTCCGCCGCATCATCTTTCCGCTGGCGATGCCGGGCTACCTCGCCGGCGCGGCGCTGGTGTTCGTGAAGGTGTTCGACGACCTCGGCACGCCGCTGGTGATGGGCGTGACCAACATGCTGGCGCCGCAGGCGTACCTGCGCATCACCTCGGTCGGCATCGACGATCCGCTGGGCTACGTGACCAGCGTGCTGATGATCGGCTTCTCGATCCTTGCGCTGTGGATGGCCGGCCACGTGACCCGCAACAGGGACTACGCCACGCTGCAGAAGGGCGGTGGTTCCCTGCAGCGTCGACGCCTCGCGGGATGGGAGCGGGTGCTGGCCTACGGCTGGATCGCGGCCGTGCTGTTCGTCGTGCTGGCGCCGCACCTCGGCATCCTGCTGATGTCCTTTGCCAAGGTGTGGAGCTTCTCGGTGCTGCCGGACGCGTACACCTTCGACCACTACGTCAACGTGCTCGAGAACTCGCGCCAGATGATCGGCAACACGATGTTGTACTGCCTGCTGGCCGCGGGGCTCGATGTGGTGATCGGCACGGCCATCGCGTGGCTGATCCTGCGCACGACCTTGCCGGCGCGGCGCTGGCTTGATCACCTGGCCTCGATGGCGCTGGCCATCCCGGGCCTGGTGCTGGCCATCGGCTACCTGCGGCTGTTCAAGGGCGTGAACCTGCCGTTCACCGATGCGCCCGTCGTCACGAGCTGGGTGCTGATCATGCTGGCCTATGCGGTGCGGCGCTTGCCCTATGCGCTGCGTGCCTGCATGGCTGCACTGCAGCAGGTGCACATCTCGCTCGAAGAGGCGGCGCAGGGCCTGGGCGCGACACGCTGGCGCATGGTGCGCCGCGTGATGGTGCCGCTGATGGCGGGCGGGATCCTGGCGGGCTTCGTCACGAGCTTCATCACGGCGGCGGTGGAGCTGTCGGCAACCATCGTGCTGAGTTCGTCGGAAAGCCAGGCGCCGATGAGCTACGGCATCTACCTCTACATGCAGAGCGTGTCGGGCCGCGGGCCCGGCGCGGCGCTGGCGGTGTTGGCGGTGGTGGTGGTCGCGCTCGGCACCTGGGCCTCGCATCGCTTTGCCCAAAGCACGCAAACGCCTGGGAGGGCGGCGACATGAACAAGGTCTCGCTGGAAGCGCGCCACATCAGCCTGAGCTACGGCACGACCGAAGTGCTGCGCGACATCAACCTGAAGATCGAGCCCGGCGAGTTCTTCGCGCTGCTCGGGCCGTCGGGCTCGGGCAAGTCGACCCTGCTGCGCCTGATCGCGGGCTTCAGCCAGCACCAGCGCGGCGAGTTGCTGGTCGACGGGCAGGACATCACGCGCATACCGCCGCATGCGCGCAACATCGGCATGGTGTTCCAGAGCTATGCGCTGTGGCCGCACATGACGGTGTGGGACAACGTGGCCTTCGGGCTGGTGGAGCGGCGCGAGACGCGTGATGCGATCCGGCGCAAGGTCGGCGCGGCGCTGGAACTGGTGGGGCTCGGCGACTACGGCAAGCGCCGGCCCGGGCAACTCTCCGGCGGCCAGCAGCAGCGCGTGGCGCTGGCCCGTACGATCGTCATCGAGCCGCGGCTGCTGCTGCTCGACGAGCCGCTCTCCAACCTCGACAAGAACCTGCGCGTCCAGATGCGCGACGAGCTGAAGCACCTGCAGCGCAAGCTCGGCCTCACGACGATCTTCGTCACGCACGACCAGGAGGAGGCCATGACCACGGCCGACCGCATGGCCGTGCTCGACAAAGGGGTGCTGCAGCAGACCGGGCCGGCGACGAGCCTGTTCGACTTTCCGGTGAATCGCTTCGTGGCTGGCTTCGTCGGAACGGCGAACCTGCTGGCAGGCCGCGTCGCGGGGCAGGAGGGCGGTGTGCTGCGCTTTGATGCGGAGGGTATCGGCGAGTTGCGGCTTCCGTGGCCTGACGATGGACCGCTCGCGGCAGGGCCGGCGGCGATGGCATTCCGGCCGCACCAGGTGCACCTCCAGGCGGCCGGCACCGCGGCCATCGACAGCGCCCGCGTGTGGCTCGAAGGCGTGGTTGAGAGCACCGAATTCCTGGGCGAGGTGTCTCGCTACAAGCTGCGTGTGGGGCGGACGCTGGTGGTGGCGGATCAGGTGCACTACGCCGGCGAGCCGGTGCTGGCGCCCGGTGCCGCCGTGCAATGCGGCATCGACCCGCGCCAAGTCAGGTTTCTGGCGGCCTGAACGCGCGGGCATGTTCGCGGCGGTAGCATCCCGCGCATGCAAAAAACCGAACTGCGAAAAGTCCCCCTCGGCCAGAGCGGCCTTCACGTCACTCCGATCTGCCTCGGCACGATGACCTTCGGCGAGCAGGTCGACGAAGCGACCTCCCACCAGATCCTGGACCGCTCCCTGGAACGCGGCGTCGACTTCATCGACACGGCCGAGATCTACGCCGTGCCGACGCGCAAGGAAACCTGCGGCGCCACCGAGACCATCATCGGCAACTGGTTCGCCGCCAACCCCGGCGTGCGCCAGAAGGTCACGCTGGCCACCAAGGTCGCCGGTCCGTCGCGCGGCATGCCGTGGGTGCGCGAGGGCAAGGGCATGACGCCGGCCGACATCGTGGCTTCCTGCGACGCCAGCCTCAAGCGCCTGAAGACCGATGTGATCGACCTCTACCAGATCCATTGGCCCGAGCGCCATGTGCCGCAGTTCGGCAACATCTACTTCGACCCGGCCAAGGAAACCTCGGCCACGCCCATCCGCGAACAACTCGAAGCGCTGGCGGGCCTGGTCAAGGCCGGCAAGGTGCGCCACATCGGCCTGTCCAACGAAACGCCCTGGGGCGTGCACGAGTTCGTGCGCCTGGCCGAGCAGCACGGCCTGCCGCGCGTGGCCTCGGTGCAGAACGCCTTCAACCTGGTCAACCGTGCGCACGAGAACGGCATGGACGAGGCGATGCATCGGCTCGATGTGTCGCTGCTTGTGTATTCCCCGCTGGCCTTCGGCCTGCTCACCGGCAAGTACGACCAGAGCGGAATCGACGGGCCGGATGCGCCCAAGGGTGCGCGCATCGCCAGCTTCGAGTCCGTGCGGAAGCAGCGCTGGGGCCGGCCCGATGCGTTGAAGGCCGCGCGCCGCTACAACCAATTGGCGCGCGACCACGGCCTGACGCCCACGCGCATGGCGCTCGCCTACTGCTACACCAAGTGGCATGTGACGAGCACGATCATCGGCGTGACCACGGTGGCGCAACTCGACGAGGACATCGACGCCTTCGGCACCATCCTGCCGGCGGAAGTGCTCGCCGAGATCGACAAGATCCGCTGGGAGATTCGCGACCCTGCGATGTGACCGACCGATGGCGAAGAAAGCCCACGTCAGCGAAACCCCCGCCACGCAACTGTTGCGTGCGAACAAGGTCGCCTTCACCGAGCATCCCTACGAGTACCTCGAGCACGGCGGCGCCCAGCACAGCGCCGCCGTCCTGGGCCTCGACCCGTTCACCGTCGTCAAGACGCTGGTGATGCAGGACCAGGACGCCAAGCCGCTGCTGGTGCTGATGCACGGCAACCGCACCGTGTCGACCAAGAACCTGGCGCGGCAGATCGGCGCCAAGTCGGTCGAGCCCTGCAAGCCCGAGGTGGCGAACCGGCACAGCGGCTACCTGGTCGGCGGCACCTCGCCCTTCGGCACGAAGCGCGCCATGCGGGTCTACATCGAGTCGACCATCCTCGAACTGCCGAGGATCGCCATCAACGGCGGCCGGCGCGGCTACCTGGTCGGCCTCGACCCGCAGGTGTGCGTCAGCCTGCTGGACGCGAAGCCGGTGCAGTGCGCGCTGGCAGAATGAGCGACCTTTTTCCCGGTCGGAGCCCACGTTGAATTTTCATTGGCCGTCTGTCGTTGCCATCATTGCTTCCTACCTGATCGGCTCGCTGTCCTTCGCGGTGATCGTGAGCAAGGCCATGGGCATGGCCGATCCGCGCAGCTATGGCAGCGGAAACCCCGGTGCGACCAACGTGCTGCGTTCGGGCAACAAGGCCGCGGCCCTGGCCACGCTGCTGCTCGACGCCATCAAGGGCTGGCTGCCGGTCTTCCTGATCCAGCGCTTCGGCACGGCCTGGGGGATGGACATGGGCATCGCCGCGCTGGCCGGCTTGGCCGCATTCCTCGGCCACCTGTACCCAGTCTTCTTCGGCTTCAAGGGCGGCAAGGGCGTGGCGACGGCGGCCGGCGTGCTGCTGGGCCTTGACTGGGTGCTGGGGCTCGCTACCGGCGGCACCTGGCTCATCGTGGCGCTGTTCTTCCGCTATTCGTCGCTGGCCTCGCTGGCGGCTGCGCTGTTCGCGCCGGCCTACTACCTGCTCGGCGGCGGCATCGTCTGGAAGCTCGACGCCACGGCATTCGTCGCGATGGTCGGCATGAGCCTGCTGCTGGCCTGGCGCCATCGCGAAAACATCCAGCGGCTCCTGGCCGGCACGGAGTCCAAACTGGGCTCCAAAAAGAAAAAGGAATGACAGACCATGGCTGAACTCCAGCGTTTCCACGTCGGCCCGCGCCTGAGCGAAACGGCCGTCCACAATGGCACCGTCTACCTCGCCGGCCAGGTGCCCGATGACGTCACCGCCGACATGCGCGGCCAGACGCAACAAGTGCTCGGCATGATCGACCGCCTGCTGGCCGAAGCCGGCAGCGACAAGTCGCGCATGCTGATGGTGCAGATCTTCCTGCCCGACATTTCGGACATCACGGTGATGAACGAGGTGTGGGATGCGTGGGTCGCGCCCGGTCACACGCCGCCGCGTGCTACGGTGCAGGCCAAGCTGGCCAACCCTGGCTACAAGATCGAAGTGGTGGTCACCGCCGCGCAGCGCTGATCAAAAACGCTTTTCCAGGACCATCTGGTCCGCGTCGCGACGCATCGAGAAGTGGTTGATGAAGCTGTTGCCCAGCAGCACATAGGGCATCGGCTGCGGTGACACCACGGCGTCGATGTCGTAGACCTCGACGTCGCCCACGCGCACCGAACCCAGCTTGACTCGGTAGCCCTGGATCACGCCGTTCGCCGTGCTCATCTGCACGGCGGTGCCCTTCTGGTAGTCGAGCCCGATGCGCATCGCGTCGGCGGAGGAAAGGGACACGCTGGTCGCCCCGGTGTCGAGCATGAAGCTCACCGGCCGCCCGTTGATCGTGCCGCCGCTCATGAAGTGCCCGCGGCTGTCGCCCGTCAGCACGATGCGCTTGCCGTCCGGCTTGCCGCCGGAAGAGCCCACGCTCACGGGCGTGTCCATGCGCAGCGCGAGTCGCTTGCCGCTGACTTCGACCTGCGCCTGGTCCGACTGCACCGACACGACGCGCACACCCTGCCAGGTCTCGCCGACCGCCACCGTCTTCGGCGCGCCGCCGTTGACGATGAGGATGGCGCGGCTGCCGATGGTGCCGGTGAGCATCACCGAATCGGCATGCGCCAAGGTGCTGGCAAGCAGCAGCAGGGCGCCGGCCACATTGCGGAGCTTGTTGCGCATCACTTGCGCTGGTTGTCGAACTTCAGCGGCATCTCGGGCAAGTCGCGCCGAACCAGTTGCTGCACGGCCTGCAGGTCGTCGATCTTGGCGCCGGTCACGCGCAGCGCATCGCCCTGGATCGACGCCTGCACCTTGAGCTTGCTGTCCTTGACCAGGCGCTGGATCTTCTTGGCGTCCTCGCTCTCGATGCCGCTCTTGACCTTGATGACCAGCTTGACCTTGTCGCCGCCGATCTTCTGCACGTCGCCCTTGTCCAGGAAGTTGAGGTTCACGTCCTGCTTCGTGAGCTTGTTGCGCAGCACTTCCTCAATCTGCTGGAGTTGGAAGTCGGCATCACCGACCAGCGTGATGTCCTTTTCCTTCAGCTCGATCGAGGCCGAAGTGCCCTTGAAATCGAAGCGCGTGCCGATTTCCTTCGCGGTGTTCTCGACCCCGTTCTTGATCTTGGGCATGTCGGGTTCGCAGACGATATCGAATGAAGGCATGGGGTCTCCTGGGCACAGCTGAATGCGACAATTCTCCCATGATCGTTGAGCACAATGTCCCGCTGCAGCCCTACAACAGCTTCGGCATCGTGGCGCGCGCGCAGCACCTGGCGCGCATCGCCTCGGACGCCGACGTGCTGGCGCTGCTGGCCGACGCCGACTGGCGCGACGCGCCCAAATTCGTGCTCGGCGGGGGCAGCAACATCGTGCTGACCGGCGACGTCAAGCCGCTGGTGCTGAAGGTCGAGATCAAGGGCCTGCGCCTGGTCGAGGACACGCCGCGCGCCTGGATCGTCGAAGCCGGCGCCGGGGAAACCTGGCACGACACGGTCGAGTGGACGGTGGACAACGGCTTTCCGGGGCTGGAGAACCTGGCGCTGATTCCCGGCACGGTCGGCGGTTCGCCGGTGCAGAACATCGGCGCCTACGGGGTCGAATTGCAGGACCGCTTCGAATCGCTCGACGCCATCGCGCTGGACACCGGCCGCGCCTTCTCGCTCGATGCGGCGCAGTGCGCCTTCGGCTACCGCGATTCGGTGTTCAAGCACGTGGCGAGCGGTAGCAACAGTTTCGGCCTCGCGGGCCGGGCACTGATCACCCGGGTGCGATTCCGCCTGCCCAAGCCCTGGAAGGCCGTCATGGGCTACCTCGACCTGGAGCGCAAGATGGCCGAGACCGGCAACTTCACGCCCAATGCGCGCGAGGTGTTCGACTGGGTCTGCGCCATCCGCCGCGCCAAGCTGCCCGACTGGCGACAACTGGGCAACGCCGGCAGCTTCTTCAAGAACCCGACCGTCACCGCCGAACAGTGCGCCGACATCATCGCCCGCGACCCGAAGATCGTGCACTACCCGATGGCCGACGGCAGCATCAAGCTGGCCGCCGGCTGGCTCATCGATGCGTGCGGGTGGAAAGGCAAATCGGTCGGCAATGCCGGCGTCTACGAGAAGCAGGCGCTGGTGCTGGTCAATCGAGGCGGCCGGACGCATCCGGTCACCGGCGGAGAAGTGATGACGCTGGCCAAGGCCATCCAGACCAGCGTCTACGAGCGATTCGGCATCCTGCTCGAGCCCGAGCCGGTGGTCGTGTAGCCAACAACTAGAAGTCAATTGCAGGGAGTGTGAAATGAAGAAGAAGGCATTTGCGGTGGCCGCTGCGGTCGTCGTGGTGGGTGGATACCTGGGCGCGACGGCCTTCACGGGCAACAAGATCGCGGCCGCGTACGAGGCGCGTGCGGAGAAGCTGGAGAAACAATTTCCGTTCCTGCACGTGGTGGACCGCAAAACCGAGAAGGGCATGTTCTCCTCGACCTACAGCGCCAAGCTGCGCATCGGCTGCGTGCCGGACGCGGGCGGCGAGGCCGCGAAACAAGGCAAGACGCTGGACATCGGCTTCCGGGACCAAGTGCGCACCGGTCCGTTGCCGGGCTTCAGCACCTTCGGCGCGGCGGTGATCGAGTCGGAAGTGATCCTTCCCGACGAGGCGCCCGAGGGCCTGCGCAAATACCTCGCCGGCATGAAGCCGCAAGACATCCGCACAGTCGTCAGCTATGGCGGCGACTACAGCAGCCAGGTGCGTCTGCCGGGCGGCGAGGTCGCGCTGCCGCAGGGGACGCTCACCTGGCCCGACGTTCACCTGCGTGCCGCCGGCAAGCTCGACGGCGGCGCCTTCACCTTCGACGGCAGCCTGCCCGAACTGGCCTTTGCCGGTGCCACCAAGGACGAAAAATCCGCCCTCGACTTCAAGCTCGCGAAGCTGCGCTGGCAGGGCACCTCGCTGCCGGCGGACAGCTTCTGGCTGCGCCCCGGCACCAGCACCGTCGAGATCGAACGCCTGGAAGTGCTGGCCAACGCCGGCAAGAAGCCGGTTTCGGCGCAGATCGGCAAGTTCAAGTACCTCACCGAAGTGAAGGCCGACAAGGAACTGCTCGATGCCAAGGCCGCCTTCACGGCCGATGCCACGCTGCGCATCGGCGAAGACGCCAAGCCGATCCAGCTCGACAACTTCGAGTTCCAGGAATCGGTGAAACACTTGCACGGACCGACTTTGCAGAAGGTGCTGGAAACGTCGATGGGGCAGTTGTCGGCGAGCTGCGAGGGCGGAGAGCTGTCGGCGGACGAAGCAGCCGCGCCCATCGCCGAGATGATGCAAGCGATGACGCAACTGTTGCTCCACGCGCCCGAGGTATCGATCGACAAGCTGGCCGTGACCTACGAAGGCCAGCGCGGCGAGTTGTCCTTCTCGGCCAGCGCACCCGGCCTGACCGCAGAGGACATCGAAAACCCGGTGGCCATCCAGGCCAGGTTGCAGACCAACATGCTCATGAAGGCGAATGCCAAGCTGCCGGTGGCCTGGGTGCAGTTGCTCGGCGAGCGCGGCGGAGAAGCGGCCGGCGCACCGCAACGCGTGGCGCAGGCCCAATCGCTGGTCGACTTGGCCGTGGGCAAGGGTTTTGCCGTGCGCGAGGGTGATTTCCTGACGAGCACCGCCGTCTTGGAAAAGGGCGCGTTGTTGGTCAACGGCAAGCCGATGACCGGGGGCAAGTGACGCAAGGCCGACGATGAGCGTACTGCCGACACTCAACTTCCGCCGCCGCATCAACCTGCTGGTGTGGGCAAGAAGGTTGTCCTTGCTCGGGGGCCTGATTGCGGCCTTCGCCCTGTTTGCAAGCGGTCGATTTCCTTGGGCGGTGGCAATGCTCGTCGTCACGGCCCTGCTGAACGGCGCGCTCAAGTCCTGGCAATTGAGCGTTCGCCGCCAGTTCATCCGCGAGGCGGAGTTCCCGCCGTTCATCGTCCGCAAGCTGATGGCGGCCTTTCCGCAGTTGCGGCGAGGCGACGGCGACCTCGTCCTGCGCGGCCTGCGCCAGTTCTTCATGGCACACCTGCGTTCGGGGCGCCAGTTCGTCGCCATGCCATCGAAGGTGGTGGACGAGGCCTGGCACGAGTACATCCTGCACACCCGGGGCTACCAGCTTTGGTGCGAGGCGGCCTTCGGCGGCATGCTGCACCACACGCCGGCCGAGGTGCTCGGCAAGGATGCGCGGCGCAATGACGGCCTGCGCCGCACCTGGTACTGGGCCTGCAAGGAGGAGAGCATCGACCCGCGCAAGCCCTCCCGGCTGCCCCTGCTGTTCGCGCTGGATGCCAAGTTCGACGTGGAAGGCGGCTTCAAGTACACGCCCGACTGCAATGCCATCGACCGTGCCGCCGGCTCGGACGCCTATTGCGGGACCAGCTTCAGCGATTCCGATGGCGGCTCCGGTGATGCGGGTAACTTCGGTGGCAGCGAGTCGTCTTCATCGGACGGTGGCGGCGGCGATGGCGGGGGCGACGGCGGCTCCGGTTGTGGCGGAGGCTGCGGCGGCGGAGGCGATTGAGCTCGCGTCAGGCGCAAAAAAGCCACCCGAAGGTGGCTCAGTGAATGGATCTTGTGGGTTGGATCAGCCGAAGTGGCAGATGTAGCTGTAGGGCTCGCCCGTCACCCGGATCTGGAACGAGGAATCGCCCGGCACGCTGAACTTCTCGCCCACGCCGGCCTTCTTCCACTCGGTGCTGCCACTCAGCAGGTATTCGCAGGCGCCGCCGGTGCCTTCCATGATTTCCGGCGCGCCGGTGTTGAAGGTCAGTGTCGAGGGCAGGATCACGCCCACGGACTTGCGGGTGCCGTCGGCAAGGGTGAGGGAGTGGCTCACGCACTTGCCGTCGAAGTACACATTGGCCTTGGTGGCCACGGCCACGCTTTGGATGGTTTCAGTCATGGGCCGAGTTTACGAGCCCGGGTTGGCTCAATGCCAGCCGCGATGCCAGCCACCGCCCCAACCGCGCGCGTAGCCGAAGTTGAGCGACAGGCCGATCGGGGCGGCGATCCAGGGCGACGCATAGCCGTAGCCGTAGGCCGGCGCCACATAAACCGGCGGCGCATAGCCCGGGGCGTAGACGGGGGCGCCGTAGACCGGCGCTGCGCCATAGGCCGGCGGCGGCGCCGCGCCGGCTCCGACCACCACGCCCGGCTCCACCGCCACGTTGTCCCAGTTCTGCGGGTTCGGGTCGTTGTACGCGGCCTGCGGCGGCTGGTTGGGTACGGGCGAGGTGGCCACGCCCATCGGGCTCAATTGCAGCGCGATGGTCTGCCCGGGCGGGCTGTCGGTGCGCGTGGTGTAGCGCTGGCCGGCGTATTCGTAGACCACGCTGTAGCCCGTCTGGCCGTTCGCGTCACGGATCGGGGTGCTGGAAATGACGTGGGCGGAAACTTGCTGCGCCTGGGCCAGCGAGGCGGCGCCGCCGAGTGCGCTGGCGAGGGCAAGGCCGATGATGATTCGGGTAGGGGTGCGCATGAAATTTCTCCTCAAGAACGCAGCGCTTTCGCTTGTGCAGGTGGGTTGGACGCCGTTGGCTGCGCCGGGTTCACCGCTTCACATTTTTTTGCCTGGCTTTGCCGGCAGCTTTACCGTCAGGCCTTCCCGGCGGCATGGGTCGTCCAGGCGGCCGGGTCGAAGCCGACCGTCACAACGCGCGCGGGTTGCCATTCGACGACAGGGCGCTTAATCAGCGTCGGATGGGCGGCCAGCACCGCGCGCGCCGAAGCCGCGTCGACCACCGAGGCGCGCGTCGCCTCGTCCAGTTGCCGCCAGGTGGTGCCGCGCCGGTTGAGCAGCGCCTCCCAGCCGGGCGCCTGCAACCAGCGGTCCAGCGCCGCATCGGGCAGGCCGTTCTTGCGGAAATCGTGGAAGGTGTAGGGCACGCCTTGCGTGTCCATCCAGGTGCGCGCACGCTTGACTGTGTCGCAGTTGGGAATGCCGAAAAGGGTTGTTGTCATCCCGGGATGATGCCGCGTCGGCGGGTCGGCGACAATTCCGCCCGCCATGGAAACCCTCGCCGACTGGCTCGCCCACTGCGAGCAACTGCATGCCAAGAACATCGACCTCGGGCTGGACCGCGTGCGCGCGGTGGCCGACCGGCTCGGCCTGCGCTTCGACTGCCCCGTCATCACGGTGGCGGGCACCAACGGCAAGGGCTCGACCTGCGCCATGCTGGAGTCGATCCTGCGGCATGCCGGCTACCGCACCGGCGTCTACGGCTCGCCCCACCTGGTGCATTTCGAGGAGCGGCTGCGGCTGCGTGGCGAATCGGTGGAAGCCGCCGCGCTGCTGCCGCATTTCGCCGCCGTTGAAGTGGCGCGCGGATCGACCTCGCTGACGTATTTCGAATTCACCACGCTGGCGCTGCTGCACTGCATGGCGGCCAGCGGCGTCGAGGTCGCCATCCTCGAAGTCGGCCTGGGTGGCCGGCTGGACGCCGTCAACATCGTCGATGCCGACTGTGCCGTCATCACCAGCATCGACCTGGACCACATGGATTTCCTCGGGCCGGACCGCGAGAGTATCGGCTTCGAGAAGGCCGGGATCCTGCGCGCCGGTCGTCCGGCGATCGTGAGCGACCCGATGCCGCCGGACAGCGTCATCGCGCATGCGAACGCCATCGGCGCCGATCTCTGGCGTTTCGGCCACGATTTCAACGTGGCCGGCGACAAGCAGCAGTGGGGCTGGAGCGGTCGTGGCCGGCGTTACAGCGGACTGGCCTATCCGGCGCTGCGCGGCGCCAACCAGTTGATCAATGCAGCCGGCGTGCTGGCGGCGCTGGAAGCGCTGCGGCCGGTGCTGCCGATCACCGCCCAGGCCGTGCGCACCGGGCTGGCGATGGTCGAGCTGCCGGGCCGCTTCCAGATCGTGCCGGGCGAGCCTGCTTTGGTGCTCGACGTGGCCCACAACGGCCATGCCGTCGCGGCGCTGGCCGAGAACCTCGACGCGATGGGCTTCTACCCGACCACGCATGCCGTCTTCGGCGTGATGGCCGACAAGGACCTGGCGCCGATCTTCGCGCGCATCGGGCCGCTGATCGACCGCTGGTACTTCACCGACCTGCCCACGCCGCGCGCCGCGCCGGCCGCCGAGCTGCTGGCGCGCTGGCAGTCGCAGAACAGCCGCAAGGATGCGTCGGGCACGCTGTGCGCCAGCCCGATGGAGGCGCTCCAGGCGGCCATCGATCAGGCGGACCCCGCTGATAGAATCGTGGTCTTCGGATCGTTCTTTACCGTCGGCGGCGTGCTCCTCAATGGAACGCCCCGCCTGCAAGCCAAACACCTGTTGCGGGACGCTTGAAATGGGGCCTGAAGGGCCTGACAAGGCCTGATTTCCGCCGCATCATCACACCCACGCTGCTCTCCCACAGGAATCGAACTTTCATGGCGTTTTTCAAGTTCCGCGGACGCGGTTCGCAAGGCAACGAAGCCCGCAACGTGGCCGGTGCGGTGCCCGCGGAAAGCGTCGAGACCATGCGCCGTCGCGCCCGCCATCGCCTGCTCGGCGCGGCCGTGCTGGTGCTGCTGGGCGTGGTCGGATTCCCGCTGCTGTTCGACACGCAGCCGCGCCCCGTGGCGGTGGACATCCCGATCGAGATTCCGGACCGCAACAAGGTCAAGCCATTGCCCCTGCCGGCCGTTCCCGCGCCCACGACTTCCGCCACGCCGGGCAAGGACGCTTCGACCCGCGTCGCAGCGGTTGCGCCGGGCGGCGGCATGATCACCGAGGCCGCTGACGGCACGGAAATCGCGCCGTCGAAGCCGGTGGCCGATGCTGCACCCAAGCCAGAAGCGAAGCCGGAAGCCAAGGCCAAGCCGGAACCGAAGCCGGAGGCCAAGCCCGAAGCCAAGCCGGAGGTCAAGAAGGCCGAGGTGAAGCCGGAAGCCAAGCCCGAGGTCAAGAAGCCTGAGGCCAAGCCCGAAGCCAAGCCAAAGACCGAGACGAAAGAAGCCAAGGCGGACGCCAAGCCCGAGCCCAAGAAGCCGGCCGGCGATGACGAGGCACGCGCACGTGCCTTGCTCGACGGCCGCTCCGCCGACACCTCCGCCGCCAAGCCCGCTTCCGCAGCCGACGAGGCCGGCCGCTTCGTCGTGCAGGTCGGCGCCTTCGCCGATGCCGACAAGGCCCGCGAAGTCCGCCAGAAGCTGGAACGCGCCGGCCTGAAGACCTACACGCACGTCGCGAAGACGGCCGAAGGCGATCGCACCCGTGTGCGCGTCGGCCCCTTCGCCACGCGTGCCGATGCCGACAAGGCGGCTGCCCGCGTCAAGGGCCTGGCCTTGTCCGCCTCCGTGCTCACGCTGTAAGCAGCGCATTCCGTGGCGTTGCTGGATTGGGTTGTCGTCGCGCTGCTGTTGTTGTCGGTCCTGGTCGGCATGGTGCGCGGCCTGGTGTTCGAGTTGATGTCGCTGGCGGGTTGGGTCGTGGCCTTCATCTGCGCGCAGTTTTTTGCCGACCCTGTCGCGGCCTGGTTGCCGGTCGGTGCGCCTGATGCGGTGTGGCGATATGCGGTCGCTTTCGTGCTGGTGTTCGTGGCGGTGGCCTTCACGGCTGGATTGATCACGGCGCTGGTGCGCAAGATGATTGTGGCGGCCGGGCTAAGGCCGGTCGACCGTACCTTGGGTGCGGGTTTTGGTTTCGTGCGTGGGGCCGTCGCGTTGCTCGCGATGGCGGTAGGGATCCACCTTTTTTCGCTGAATGACAGCGCGTGGTGGCGCGAATCGCGCAGTGCCACTGTTCTGGATACGGCATTGCAGACCGTCAAGCCTGCGCTGCCCGAGAAATTGGCAAGCTACTTGCCCTGAGAGGATCGCTTCATGTGTGGAATCGTCGGCGTTGTCAGCAACGCCCCTGTCAATCAATTGATCTATGACGCCTTGCTGCTGCTGCAGCATCGCGGCCAGGATGCCGCCGGCATCGTGACCCTGCTCGACCGCAAGTTCTTCATGCACAAGGCCAAGGGCATGGTGAAGGACGTGTTCCGCACCCGCAACATGCGCGCGCTGCCCGGCAGCGTGGGCCTGGGCCAGGTGCGCTACCCGACGGCCGGCAACGCCTACAGCGAGGAAGAGGCGCAGCCCTTCTACGTGAACGCGCCCTTCGGCATCGTGCTGGTGCACAACGGCAACCTCACCAACGCGCACGCGCTGCGCGCCGAGCTGTTCTCCACCGACCACCGCCACACCAACACGGAGAGCGACTCCGAAGTGCTGCTCAACGTGCTCGCCAATGAGCTGGAGCGCGCCACGCGCGGCGTTCAGTTGCACACCGACCAACTCTTTGCTGCGGTGAAGAGCATGCACAAGCGCCTGCGCGGCTCCTACGCCGTGGTGTCGCTGATCTCGGGGCAGGGCCTGCTCGCTTTCCGCGACCCGTACGGCATCCGCCCCTTGTGCCTGGGCCGCAATGCGGAAGGCACCGCGATGGTGGCCAGCGAGTCGGTCGCGCTGGAAGGCCTGGGCTTCAAGTTCGAGCGCGACATTGCGCCAGGTGAAGCGGTCTTCATCGACATGCAGGGCCAGGTCCACGCGCACCAGTGCGCCGAGGCGCCCACGCTCAACCCCTGCATCTTCGAGTACGTCTACCTCGCGCGCCCGGACTCGACGATGGACGGCATCTCGGTCTACCAGGCGCGCCTGAATCTCGGCGAAACGCTGGCCAAGCGCGTCGTCTCCACGGTGCCGCCGAGCGACATCGACGTGATCATCCCGATCCCCGAGTCGAGCCGGCCCAGCGCAACCCAGCTCGCGCATCTGCTCGGCATTCCCTACCGCGAAGGCTTCGTCAAGAACCGCTACGTCGGCCGCACCTTCATCATGCCGGGGCAGGGCGAGCGCAAGAAGTCGGTGCGCCAGAAGCTCAACGCGATCGCCAGCGAATTCAAGGGCCGCAACGTGCTGCTGGTCGACGACTCGATCGTGCGCGGCACCACCAGCCGCGAGATCGTGCAGATGGCGCGCGACGCCGGCGCCCGCAAGGTCTACCTGGCCAGCGCCGCGCCGCCGGTGCGCTACCCCAACGTCTACGGCATCGACATGCCGACCAAGGGCGAACTGGTGGCGCATGACCGCACCATCGAGGAGATCCGTGCCCTCATCGGCTGCGATGCGCTGATCTACCAGGACGTCGACGCGATGAAGCGCGCGGTGATGAAGGCCGCACCCGCGACCGCCGGCGCATCGAAGTTCGCGGGCCTCGAGGCCTCCTGCTTCGACGGCTACTACGTGACCGGCGACATCGACACCGATGCGATCAACCGCATGAACAACAACCGCCCGCGTGTCGAAGAGACCGAGGAAGACGCCTCCCGCCTGGCGCTGCCCAACCTGAACTGAAAGCCGTCGTGACCGATCGATCCCTGCCCGCGGGCCTGCACCGCGACACGCTGGCGGTGCGCACGGCCCTGGAGCCGAGCCAGTACGGCGAGAACTCCGAGGCGCTGTTCCTCACGAGCAGCTTCGTGCAGCCCGATGCCGAGACCTCGGCGCGACGCTTCGCGGGCACGGAGGAGGGCTTTACCTACACCCGCACCTCCAACCCGACGGTGACCAGCTTCGAGCGCCGCCTGGCTGCACTGGAAGGCACCGAGGCGGCGATCGGCGCATCGAGCGGCATGGGCGCGATCCTCATGATGTGCATGGGCCTGCTGAAGGCCGGCGACCATGTGGTGAGCTCGCGTTCGCTGTTCGGCTCGACCTTCAACCTGCTGGGCCGCGAGTTCGCGAAGTTCGGCGTCGAGACCACCTTCGTCTCGCAGTCCGATGTGGCCGAATGGCGCGCCGCCGTGCGGCCCAACACGAAGCTGTTGTTCGCCGAGACGCCGACCAATCCGCTGACCGAAGTCTGCGACATCCGCGCGCTGGCCGACATCGCACACGGCGTGGGCGCATTGCTGGCCGTGGACAACTGCTTCTGCTCACCGGCGTTGCAGCGCCCGACAGAGTTCGGCGCCGACCTCGTGCTGCATTCCGGCACCAAGTACCTCGACGGCCAGGGCCGCGTCCTGGCCGGCGCCATCTGCACCAGCGCGAAGCTCGTCAACGAAGTCTTCGGCCCCGTGGTGCGCACCGCCGGCATGGCGCTGTCGCCCTTCAATGCCTGGGTCGTGCTCAAGGGCCTCGAGACATTGAGCCTGCGCATGAAGGCGCATTGCGACAACGCGCTCGCGTTGGCCCGATGGCTGGAGACGCAGCCCGCGGTCAAGCGCGTCTACTACCCCGGGCTCGCATCGCACCCGCAGCATGCGCTCGTGATGCAGCAGCAGTCGGGGCAGGGCGGCGCCGTGGTGTCCTTCGACGTGCTCGGCGACACGCCAGAAGATGCGCGCGCGAATGCCTTCCACGTGATAGACAGCACCCGTGTGCTGAGCATCACTGCCAACCTCGGCGACACGAAGACCACCATCACCCATCCGGCCACCACATCGCATGGCCGCCTCTCCGAGCCGCAGCGGCAAGCCGCCGGCATCAGCCAGGGCCTGATCCGCATCGCGGCCGGCCTCGACCACATCGACGACATCCAGGCCGACCTGCTGCGCGGCCTCGGCACGCTCGCCATTTGAATCCCATGACCCGAAAAATCAGAACCCGCATCGCCCCGTCGCCCACCGGCTTCCTGCACCTGGGCACCGCCCGCACCGCCCTCTACTCGTGGGCCTATGCGCGCCATCACGGCGGCGAATTCGTGCTGCGCATCGAGGACACCGACGTGGCCCGCTCGACGCAGGAATCGACCGACCAGATCCTCGCCTCCATGCACTGGCTCGGCCTCGAATACGACGAAGGCCCGATCTACCAGATGCAGCGACTTGCGCGCTACCAGGAAGTCATCGCGCAGATGATTGCCGAAGGCAAGGCCTACCACTGCTACTGCACGCCGGAAGACCTCGAAGCCATGCGCGAAGCGCAACGCGCGCGCGGCGAGAAGACGCTCTACGACCGCCGCTGGCGCCCCGAGCCAGGCAAGGTGTTGCCGCCGGTGCCGCAAGGCGTGCCGCCCGTGGTGCGCTTCTGCAACCCGGTCGAAGGCGACGTGACCTGGGACGACCTGGTCAAGGGCCCGATCACCATCAACAACCGCGAGATCGACGACCTGATCATCCAGCGGCCCGACGGTGTGCCCACCTACAACTTCGCCGTGGTGGTGGACGACTGGGACATGGCGATCAGCCACGTCTTCCGTGGCGACGAGCACATCAACAACACGCCGTGGCAGATCAACATCTTCAATGCGCTTGGCGCACCGCTGCCGCAGTTCGGCCATGTGCCGGTGATCCTGGGCGATGACGGCCAGAAGCTCTCCAAGCGCCGCGGCGCCGTGAGCGTGACCGCCTACGAAGAGAACGGCTACCTTCCCGAAGCGATGCTGAACTACCTCGCGCGCCTGGGCTGGAGCCATGGCGACGACGAACTGTTCTCGCGCGAGCAACTGGTGCAATGGTTCGACGGCACGCACCTGTCGAAGAGCCCGGCGCAATGGGACGCGGCCAAGCTGAGCTGGGTCAACGCGCACTACATCAAGCAGATGGACAACGCCGCGCTGGCTCAACTGGTGAGCGCGCAACTGAAGAAGCGCGGCATCGAGAGCGATGCGCGCCTGCCGGACATCTGCGCCTTGTTCAAGGACCGTTGCGATACGACGGTCGCACTCGCCAATTGGGCGGCCGGCTTCTATGCCGACGTGGCGGCGAGCGACGCCGATCGTGCGCAGCATCTGACCGAAAGTATTCGTCCTGCGGTGGCTGCGCTGGCCGACAAGCTTTCCGCCGTTGCAAATTGGGACAAAGTGTCCATCGCAGCGGCCATCAAGGAAGTTTTGGCTTCGCAGGGCCTTAAAATGCCGGCTCTCGCCATGCCGGTGCGCGTGTTGGTCCTCGGAACACCACAGACACCTTCGCTCGATGCGGTGCTCGCACTCTTTTCTCGCGAAACTATTTTGGCAAGGTTGAGTAAGAGCTGATTTTCGGTATATAATTTGAGGCTCGACACGCAGTGAGCAGGGGCTCAGCGAAAAGACGAAAGTCTTGTTGGAAACTTGGGGGTATAGCTCAGCTGGGAGAGCGCTTGCATGGCATGCAAGAGGTCATCGGTTCGATCCCGTTTACCTCCACCAAAGTTTCTTGTCGAGTCGGAAGATGTTCCAAGGTTTTGACCCTATCGTCTAGAGGCCTAGGACACCACCCTTTCACGGTGGCTACCGGGGTTCGAATCCCCGTAGGGTCGCCAAATTGACTTAGGTCAGCGAGGCACAAGTGGCAACACTTGGCTCTGTTTTCAGAGCGAACGTTGTCTACCAGGAGTGGTAGTTCAGTTGGTTAGAATACCGGCCTGTCACGCCGGGGGTCGCGGGTTCGAGTCCCGTCCACTCCGCCACTATTGCGGCTTTGCCGCAGAAACGCCCACTATCAAGTGGGCGTTTCTTTTTCCGGATCGCCTTTGCGCATCCAAGCTCGAAGCCAGGCGCCCAGCTTCGGCCGGAACAGCTCCTCTCCTCAGCATTCACTGTTCGCGTGAGCGGACTGCCGCTCGCGAATTTGCGCCAGAACAAGCCAGCCCGTGCCAATTGCCGGCATGCTCGGCCCCGGCGCCATCCAGGATGGCGCTCCACACCAGATCGCGATGCAGCCCATCGACCATCGGACCATGCCCTCGGCCGTCTCTGCAGGCTCCGTGCAGGGATGGCGGTCGGCTGCTGCTTCGGCGGTGCGTCACGACGACGTGCTTGATGCGTTCCCATGACGCGGCACCCCCTCCCGTCGGGTCCGCGGTCGATTCGGGTGTGCATTGGCATCGGCGGCATGCTCGTCTGGGGTCTTGCCGGAGCACAGGCGACGATGGCGCCGGATGCTTCGACGGTCCGCGCGACACGCGCCAGTGAACCGGTGCAGCACGCGCAGGCCGTGTCCGGCAAGCGCCCGGACGCGCCGGCGGACGTGAGCGATCTGGTCGAGCGAGGGCGCTTGGCATGGCGTGCCGGCGATCGCTATGCGGCGCTCGCAGCCTTCGGCCAGGCCCGCCGCCTTCAACCCGACAACCCCGAGATTGCACAGGCACTGGCCGATGTGCTGGTGGAACTGGGTGCGCCGAGCGGCGCTGCGTATTCCATCGGCCCACGCGCCGACCCCGGGCTGCGCAGTCGTCTGGCCGCGCAGCGCCTGCGGTGGGCGATGGACCTGCACCCGCTCTCACCCGATCCGCGGCGTCGCTTCGACGACATCGATCCCGCGCTGGCTGGCCTGGACGCATTGCTGGCGGAAGCACGCGCCGCGACGCCGCCCGATGCGGGCCTGGTCACCCGCCTGCAGCGCGACCGGGCAGTGGCCCTGCGCCAACGCGAGCGTTGGCAGGACGCGCTCGACCAGGTGGCGTCCTTGCGAGCCGCCGGGGATGCTGTCCCCGCCTATGTGCTGCAGGCCGAGGCGGATGCGCTGCTGGCGTTGCGGCGTCCGGCCGATGCACGACGCGTCTACAACGAAGCGCTGCAAGGCCTGACGCCGGCCCAGAAAGCGGACGACGAAGGCCCGTGGCGCTCGCTCATGACCAGCCGCGCTTATGCGGAGGAAGAAAGCGAAGACTTCGATGCCGCCTTTGCCACGGTCGCCGCGCTGGTCGCCGAGGCCGGCCCGCCGTGGCGCGGCGCGAGCGCATCGCAGACGCCGCGCGAGAACGACGCCTGGCTTTCCGCGCAGGCCTTCGACGCCGCCATGTACAGCTATGCCGGGATGCCGGCCGCCTCGTGGGAACGCATCGCGCCACTCGAAAGCGGCGCGCCGGCACTGGCGTGGTTGCGCGCGCAGGCCGCCGGCGTGGCGGCGCAGCAGGGCTGGCCGCGCCAGGCGGAAGATGGCATCGACACGGCCGCGTCCCTCGCGCCCGAGGACTTCGGCATCCGCCTGCAGCAGGTCGAATCGGACACGCGACGGCACCGCCTGCCAAGGGCCGATGAGCGACTGGCGCCGCTGCTGGAACAGGGGGGCGACCTGCCGCAGGTGCAGAACGTCCGGCGCGAACTGGACGCGGAGTCAGGGCCGAGCGTTCGCATGGAACTGGGTGGCAGGGACACTTCGAGCCAGGCCTTGCGCGGGCCCGGCAATGGCTGGAACGCCAATCTCCAGGTCGAGTCCTCGACCATCGGCGGCACATGGCGCCTCGTCGGCTTGGCCGACGGCCTCGCCGAATCGCTGCAGGAGGGCCGTGCCGAACGCCAGCGCCTGGGCGGCGGCGTGCAGGGACGCTGGCCCGACTGGAAGCTCGCCCTGCTGGCATGGTCCCAGACCGGCTCGTTGAACACCACCGGCGGCTCGGTGGCCGCGCAATGGGAGCCCACCGACCACTGGACCTTCCTGGCCGACGCCGCCAAGCATTCGCCCGACACGCCGCTGCGCGCGGACTTCCATGGCATCAGCGCCGATTCCGTGGGCGCCGGGGTTCGCTACGCGTGGACTGCCGCAAACGAGATGGGCGTGCGCGTGCAGTACATGGACTTCACGGACGGCAACCGGCGCGAGCAGGTCACGCTCGACGGCAGCTTCAACGTCTACGCCCGCCCGCACCTGAACATCACGCTGCGACCCCGCCTCGAATGGCAGCGCAACAGCCTGGCGGCCACGCCGTACTTCAATCCGATCGAGGGATGGCTCCCGTCGATCGAGGCCGAGGTGGAACACATCCTGTGGCGCGCCTACGAGCGCGCCTTCGTGCATCGGCTGCGGCTGAACGTGGGCGCCTACGACCAGCGCAGCTTCGGCACCCACGGGGTGGGCAGTGCCGCCTACGAGCAGGGCTGGCGCCACGACCCCTGGACGGAGCTCACCTGGGGCGTCGAATGGGCGAGCAGGGTGTACGACGGCCAGCGCGAGCGTACCCTGCGCGCCTATCTGGTCCTTCAGCACAAGTTCGGAAGATGAGCATGAAGCCTTCGACCTGGATCACGGCGACCCGTGTCATGGTGCGCGTGCTGGGCCTCGTGTGGCTGTGCATCGCCGCTAACCCTTCGCTCGCGCAGCCATCGGCACCGGCCCCGACCTTCGTCAGCATCGCTTTCCACGACGTGGTCGATGCCCGAAACGAACTGGACGACAACTCACTCAGCACTGATCGCCTGCTGAGCTTCTTCGACTGGCTGCGCGGCAACGGCTGGACCGCGGTGTCGCTCGATGACATCGCGCGTGCGCGTCGCGGCGAGAAGGCCCTGCCGGCCAAGGCGGTGCTGCTGACCTTCGACGATGGCTACCGCAGCCTCTACACCCGTGTCTATCCGCTGGCCCTGGCCTACGGCTATCCGGTCGTCGCGGCGCTGGTGACCGAATGGATGGACGCGCCCGCGGGTTCGATGGTTCGGTATGACGATGAGTCGATGCCGCGCGAGCGCTTCATCACCTGGGACCAGGCGCGGGAGATGCAGCGCTCGGGCCTGGTCGAGTTCGCGCTGCACACCCAGTCTCTGCACGATGAAGTCGTCGGCAATCCGCAGGGCAACACGATGCCTTCGGCGGTGACGCGCAGGTTCACGCCCGGTGCCGGTTACCAGAGTGAGGCGGAGTTTGCGGCGGGCCTTCGGGCCGACTTTGCAGGCGGTCGTGCCACCTTGCAGCGTGAACTGGGCAAGGCGCCGCGTGCGCTGGTGTGGCCCTACGGCCGCTACAGCGCCATCGGCATTAGCGTGGCGCAGGAGTTCGGCTTCGAGTTCACGCTGAGTCTCGACGGCGGACCAGCCAAGGTGCGCGAGCACTTGAACATCGCGCGCTTCCTGCCGTCGTACAACACGCCGCTGCCGGACCTGGTGCGCAACCTGCGGCCCGATCCGAACGACTGGAGCGTGGACCGTCTTGCCTGCCTCGACCCTGCCTCGTTGTGGACCGGCGTCGCGGACAGCAGCAATGAGCGACTGGGCCGCGCGATCGAGCGCGTGCGGGTGCTGGGCGTGTCGGGGCTGGTGGTCGATGCGGTACGCCGCGACACGCAGGGACGGATCACCGGCGCCTGGTTCCCGACGCGGGAGTTGCCGCTTGCGGGCGACTGGCTGTCACGCGTGTCGTGGCAGATGCGCACGCGTGCCAGCGTCAAGGTGTATGTGCGTCTGCCGCATCGCGACGCGCTCGCGGCACTGGGGGATGAAGCACGCGTGCAGCGCCTGTACGAAGACCTGGGCGCGATGGTGCCCATCGACGGATGGCTGTTCGAGGATGCGGTGGCGCCGGCCCGGCCGATGCGCTTTGACGACCCGCCGCCGCTGTACGCGCATCGCGCCGGGTTGCCTGTGCGCTGGTCCGCATGGGTGTTGCGCGAGCGTCGGGAGTCGATGCGCGAGACCCTGCTTCGTGCCGACAACGCGGATGCGTTGGGATGGCGCGCATTCGCCACACTCGATGCCGCGCGACCGGCCCTCGAGTTGCTGTGGCTGATGCCGGCAGGCGCTCCGGCTGCGCCGCATCCGCTGGCCGACATCACGCTGGTGCCCACGGCCCTGGGCGCACCGGCGGCGAGCGACCGCCTCGCGTCGGTCGATCCGGCCGTCGTGCCCTGGTTCACGGGCGCCATGCCGCCGGATGCCCGCTTGCTGGCCCGCAGCGCGGTCGACTTCCAGCGCCACGGCGGCGTCTCGCTGGGCTGGTGCCCCGACGATCCGGTGGCCGACCAACCGGCGGCCGCCATCGCAGCGCCGGCGGTGTCCGGGTCGCTTTTCCCGAAACGACGATGAGCGCCACAGAGGAACTCACACCATGAGCTTTCAGGACCTCGTCGTCACCCTCTGCTGCGGCTATCCCTTCATCATGGCCATCTACTGGATCTGCGGCGGCCTGCTGTACGTCTTCCTGCGCGGGCGCCATGAGCCGCGGCCGGAGGACCCGCCAACGCTGCCGGACTACCCGGGCGTGTCGGTTCTGGTGCCCTGCCACAACGAGGCGCGCCAACTGGCAGAGACCTTCGGGGCACTGTCGCGCATCAAGTACCCGAACTTCGAGGTCATTGCGATCAACGATGGCTCCACCGACCAGACGGGCGCCTGGCTCGAAGCGCTGATCCCGCAGATGTCCAACCTGCGCGTGGTGCAACTGCAAAGCAACCAGGGCAAGTCCACCGCGCTGAACACCGGGGCCTTGGCGGCGCGCCACGAGTTGCTGGTCTGCATCGATGGCGACGCGTTGCTGGAACCGCACGCGCTGACCTGGCTGGTGCGCCGCTTCCAGACCGATGCGCGCATCGGCGGTCTCACCGGCAACCCGCGCATTCGCAACCATGCGACGCTGCTGGGTCGGCTGCAGGTCGGCGAGTTCTCGTCCATCGTGGGGCTGATCAAGCGCGCGCAGACCGTGTATGGCTCGCTCTTCACCGTGTCCGGCGTCATCTGCGCCTTTCGCAAGCGCGCGCTGCAGGACGCGGGCTGGTGGTCGCGCGAGGCCTTGACGGACGATGTCGACGTGAGCTGGCGCATGCAGCTCGCCGGCTGGCGCCTCGCCTTCGAGCCCAAGGCCATTTGCTGGATCCTGATGCCGGAAACCTTGCGCGGCCTGTGGCGCCAGCGCGTGCGATGGGCCGAGGGTGGGGCGGCCGTCATGCTCAAGGTGCTGCCCTTGCTGCCGCGCCAGCCGCGCATGCTGCCGGCCTGGATCAACTTCGTGATCTCCACGCTGTGGGCCTATGCGATGTTGATCGGCTTCCTGCTCTGGGTGGTGATTCCATCGCTCATGCATTTCGGGCTCAGCCTGGAGGCATTGCCGCCCGGCTTCATTACCTATCCGCGGGACTGGGGGCAGATCCTTGCGTTCACCTACCTCGCCCAGGCGCTGACCAGTGCATGGATCGACGAACGCTTCGAGCACGGCATCTTCCGCTCGCTGTTCTGGCTGGTCTGGTATCCGATCGCGTTCTGGGCCGCGCAGGCGCTCACCTCGATCGTCGGCGTGCCGCGGGCGCTGTGGCACATGGGCAGCATGCGCGGCACCTGGGTGAGCCCGGACCGGGGCATCCGCTGAACCGGGGGAGCAAGCACATGCAGCAAGAGACCCAGCCTGCCGATCGCGGCGAGACGCAGCCACCGATCCTGCTGGCGGCGCCAGCGCTGTGGCCGCCGCGCATTCCACGGACGCAGGCCCGGTGGTGGATGCGCCTGCGCGACATGGTGCTGACCTTGCTCGCGTGGATGGCCTACTTGTGGATCCTGCGCCGGTTCCTCGTCGCCGGCATCGCGTGGCTGAGCCCGGCGGCCGGGGAGTATCTCCGGGGTGTCATCGACGTCTCGTACGTCGTGCACCTGCAGCCGTATCTGTGGGTCGCGGCGGGCCTCGTGATCTGGCTGGCCCTCGCCGGGCTGGGCCATCGGCGGCATCTGCGCAGCCAGGGCGGCACCGGCCAGGAAGTGCCGCCCTTGTCGCCCGAGGCGCACTTCGCCGCGCGGGGTGTGCAAGCATCGGCGTCGACCGCCTGGCGCGAGGCGCGCTGCCTGCAGGTGGCCTTCGACGCCGAAGGCCGCATCACCGGCGTGGCGCCATGCAGCGCGCCCGCGAGCCCTCGAAGCTGATCCCCGGACGCTCGTCTGCAGCGCCCTGAAGGCGTCCGACAAGGCGCCGCGCCGGGGGCATTCCCCGCCCCGCCCCCCCTCCGCGAAGGAGGGGGTTGCACGGAGGGGCGCCGCCCAGAATTCCTGCGCCCCCAAACCACCCGGCCACCCTCGCAGCGCCGGGCATTCAAACCAGAACGTGTATCCAGAAATGAGGAGAAAAGTGCAACATCGCCCCTTCCCGGTCCGGCCCGCTGCGAGCCAGCCGACCTTCCCACTCGCCGCCACGGCGCTCGCCGTCGCCCTCCTGTCGATCTCATCCGGGGCGCAGGCATTCGAGCTGGACACCGGCAACCCCGACCTGACCCTGCGCTGGGACAACACGCTGCGCTACAACTACGCGAGCCGCGTGGAGGAGCGCGACTCGAAGATCGGCAACTCGGCCGTGTCGGACGAGGGGACGTACAGCTTCAACAAGGGCCAGGCCGTCGCGAACCGCGTCGACCTGCTCAGCGAGATCGACCTGACCTGGAAGAAGCGCTACGGCGCGCGCGTGAGCGGCGCCGGCTGGTATGACGATGCCTACAGCTCGGTGAGCCATACCAACCCGAACCCGCCGCTGACCAACATCCCCAGCTACATCGGCAAGCGCTACAGCGACTACACCCAGCGCTACTACCACGGGCCTTCGGGCGAACTGCTCGATGCCTTCGTGTTCGGCGGCGTGGACCTCGGCGAGGTGCCGGTCAATGTGAAGCTCGGCCGCCACTCGCTCTACTGGGGCGAGTCGCTGTTCCTGGCCGGCAACCTCAACAGCGTGGCCTATGCGCAGAACCCGCTGGACTTGCAGAAGGGCTTTGCCACGCCCGGCGTGGAAGCCAAGGAACTGTTCCGTCCGCTGAACCAGTTGTCCTTCCAGTCCCAGGTGACCGACACCCTGTCGATCGCCGGCCAGTACATGCTGGAGTGGGATTCCTTCCGCTATCCCGAAGGCGGCACCTACCTCGGCCCGGTGGACTTCGCCTTCAACGGCCCGGACCGCCAGTTCATCTCGCAGGCGCTCGGCTTCGCGCGCCGGGGCGATCCGTCCGAGCCCAAGCAACGTGGCGAAGGCGGCCTTTCGGCGCGCTGGAGCCCGGCATGGCTCGACGGCACCATGGGCTTCTACTGGCGCAATTTCGCCGACAAGCTGCCGCAGACCTTCCTCACGCAGGTCGGCCCCGGCACCAGCCGCTACAACCTGATCTACGCCGACAACATCAACCTGTACGGCATCAGCCTGGCCAAGAACATCGGCGGCATCAGCTTCGGCAGCGAACTCTCGTACCGCCAGAACACGCCGCTCAACAGCACGGTGCTGGGCATCTCCCCCGGTCTGCCGACGCCGGGCGACACCAAGGGCCCGCGCGGCGACACGTACCACGGGCTCATCAACGCCGTCGGCGTGATCAACAAGACCCCCCTGTTCGACACCGCCACCTGGGCGGCCGAACTGGTGTGGTCGCAATGGGCCAAGGTGCGCAGCGGCGGCAACCTGTTCTTTGCCGAGGGCTTCGCGCCTTGCGTCGGCAAGGACAAGTGGGACGGCTGCACGACGAAGAACTACCTCGGTGCCGGCTTGGCGTTCACGCCCACCTGGTTCCAGGTGTTCCCCGGCGTCGATCTTTCGATGCCAATGACCTACGCGGTGGGCCTCAGCGGCAACGCGGCCACGATCTTCGGCGGCAACCAGGGCAACGGCAACTACAGCGTCGGCCTGGGTGTGGACGTCCAGCAGAAGTACCGCTTCGACCTCAAGTACATCGATTACCTCGGCAAGTACCGCAGCACCAACGGTACCGCCGTCACCAGCCAGAACGGCTTCACGACGCTGCTCAAGGATCGCGGCTTCGTGAGCCTCACCTTCAAGACCACTTTCTAAAGACACCACCATGAAATACGCACTCAAGCTCCTCGCCGGGCTCATCGCGGCGCAGTCCGCCTTCGTCGCGCAGGCGGCCATCAGCGCCGACGAGGCCAAGGCCCTCGGCAGCACGCTCACGCCCGTCGGCGCTGAAAAGGCCGGCAACAAGGACGGCACCATTCCCGCCTGGACCGGCGGCCTCACCAAGGCCCCGGCCGATTTCAAGGCCGGCGACGGCGTGCGCCCCAACCCCTTCGCGGGCGAGAAGCCGCGCCTCGTGATCGATGCCAAGAACATGGCCGAATATGCGGACAAGCTGACCGACGGCGCCAAGACCCTGTTGCAGAAGAACCCGGGCTTCCGCATCGATGTCTACCCGACGCACCGCACCGTCGCCTTCCCCAAGTACGTGACCGACAACACGGCGAAGAGCGCCATCACGGCCAAGACCACCAATGACGGCCGCTCGATCGAGGGCGTGCACGCAGGCTTCCCCTTCCCGATCCCGAAGACCGGCTACGAGGCGATGTGGAACCACCTGGTGCGCTTCAACGGCCAGAGCTACGAAGCCAAGTACCGCAACCTCAACGTCGATGCCAGTGGCCGCCCGGCCCTGGCCACCGAAGGCGTGAGCGTGCAGGACTTCCCCTTCTGGGACCCGAGCAAGACGGACGCCGACACCTACTGGCGCATCAAGCTGACCTACTCCGGCCCCGCACGCCGCGCCGGCGAAGCGCTGATGATCATCGACCCGCTGGACACCGGCAGCAAGGACCGTCGCGCCTGGAGCTACCTGCCCGGCCAGCGCCGCGTGAAGGTCGCACCGGACCTGTCCTTCGACACGCCCAACCCCGGCACCGCCGGCGCCACGGTGTTCGACGACACCTTCATCTTCAACGGCTCGATGGACCGCTTCGACTTCAAGCTGGTCGGCAAGAAGGAAATGATCGTTCCTTACAACGCCTACGGTGCGGTCTACCAGGCGAAGCAGGACGACCTGGTCAAGCCGAACAACCTGAACCCGGACCTGGTGCGCTGGGAACTGCACCGCGTGTGGGTGGTGGAAGCGACGCTGCGTGAAGGCAAGCGCCACGCCTATGCCAAGCGCACCTTCTACCTCGACGAGGATTCGTGGGCGGCCCTGGCTTCCGACAACTACGACGCACGCGGGCAGCTCTACCGCGCCGGCTTTGCCTACATGGCGCCGAGCTACGACCTGCCGGCACCGTACACCGACATGTTCGGCCACTACGACTTCGTGTCGCGCGTCTACTCGCTGACCGGCTTCATCGCCGAGACCGGCGGCCTGCGCCACACCAAGGCGCTGCCTGACCGCGAGTGGACTGCCGACTCGCTGGCCGGTTCCGGCGTGCGCTGAACTGGACCCACCCCCGAATGCGCCTTCGGCGCTCCCCCTCAAGGGGGCGCACCCAGCGGCCCGGCGAAGCCGGTTCTGCGGGTGCCCACGAATGGGCCGCGCCTTGCTCCCCTGGGTTGAAGCATGGCGGAACGCGCCACCGTCAAGGAAGACTGAAATGAAATCGAAACGAGCCGCGACGGCCGTGGCGCTCGTCGCCTGCACGATGGTGTGGGCGGCACAGGGCGCGGACGACAAGGGCTGGCGCGACGTGCTGGACACACCTGCGATCAAGAGCGCCTATGCGGCGCGTACGCTGCTCAATGGGATGGCCAATGCCGGCGCGCGCACTGTCGCCGTCGGCCAGCGCGGCCAGATCGTCACCACCGACGACGCGGGCAAGAGCTGGCGCCAGGCCGAGGTGCCGGTCAGCTCGGACCTCGTGGCCGTGAGCTTCCCCACGCCTACCACCGGCTGGGCCGTGGGCCACGATGGCGTGGTGCTGCGAAGCACCGACGCGGGCCTCACCTGGACCCTGCAACTCGATGGCCGGCGCCTGGGCGCGGTGATGGTCGACTACTACACCCGCGAAGCCAATGCCTCGCTGGCGAGCGATCCGAAGCGTGCTGCGGCCTTGCTCGAAGAAGCCAAGCGCTTCGAGGCACAAGGCGCGGAGAACCCCTTCCTCGACGTCTGGTTCCGCGACGCTTCCAACGGCTATGTCGTCGGCGCCTTCGGCCTGGCGCTGCGCACCAGCGATGGCGGCGCGCACTGGGAGCCGATGCTGCATGCGATCGACAACCCCAAGGGCCAACATCTCTATGCCGTGCGCGGCATCGGCCCCGACGTCTACATGACCGGCGAGCAGGGCCTGCTGCTCAAGCAGGCGCAGGGCGACGAGCGCTTCCGCGCGCTCGAGATTCCCTACAAGGGCACCTTGTTCGGCCTGGCCGGCAATCCCCGGTCGCTGGTCGCCTACGGCCTGCGCGGCACGGTGCTGCGCAGCACCGACGGTGGCCGCAACTGGGAGCCGATCAAGACGGGCTTGCAGGCCGGCCTCACCGCCAGCACGCAGGACGCCGACGGTCGTCTCCTCATCGTGAGCCAGGTCGGCCACGTGCTCATGAGCCGCGATGACGGCGCGAGCTTCACACCCATTCCCTTCGAACGGTCCGCGCCCGCCGCGGCAGTGGCGATGCCTGCGAAGGGCACGCTCCTGATCGCCGGGCCGCGCGGCGCACAGGCGCTACCGCTGCCCTGAACACGCAGCCGGAGACACGACATGCACACCCCCACGACACCCGTCGAGGGAGCCGCCCCCGGCTCGCTCGAACAGTTCGACACCCGCTCAGGCTCCCGCCTGGAGCGGCTGGTCTTCAACAACCGCCTCGCGGTCATCATCATCTGCGCGCTCGTCACGCTGGTGCTGGGCTTCATCGCGACGACGAAGCTGAGCCTCAACGCCAGCTTCGAGAAGATGATGCCGCGCAGCCACCCGTACATCCAGAACTACCTGGACAACCGCACCGAACTGCGCGGCTTGGGCAACTCGCTGCGCATCGTGGTCGAGAGCACCGACGGTGACATCTACGGCCCGAAGTACCTCGAGGCGCTCAAGCGCATCCAGGACGAGATCTTCCTGACGCCCGGCGTGGACCGTGCCTGGATGAAGTCGCTGTGGGCGCCCGGCGTGCGCTGGACCGAGATCACGGAAGAAGGCTTCCGCGGCGGCCCGGTGATGCCGGACAACTACGACGGCTCGGCACGCACCATCGAGCAGCTGCGCGGCAACATCGCGCGCGCCGGCCTCGTCGGCAGCCTGGTCGGCAACGACTTCAAGTCGAGCATGATCGTCGTGCCGCTGATGGACCAGGACCCCACCACCGGCCAACGCATCGACTACCGCGCGCTGTCGCATGCGCTGGACCATTTGCGCGAACGTCATGAAGTGACAGCTTCCGGCCAACCTTCAGGCATCCGCGTGCATTCGGTCGGCTTTGCCAAGCTGGTCGGTGACCTGATCGACGGGCTCTACCAGGTGGCGCTGTACTTCGGCCTCGCGGCGCTGGTCGCGACGATCATCATTTACCTCTACACGCGCTGCACGCGCAGCACGGGGCTGGTGGTGGCCTGCTCGCTGGTGGCCGTGGTGTGGCAACTGGGCCTGGTGGCCGGGCTCGGTTTCGAGCTTGACCCCTATTCGATCCTGGTGCCCTTCCTCGTGTTCGCGATCGGCGTCTCGCATGGCGCGCAGAAGATGAACGGGATCATGCAGGACATCGGCCGCGGCGCGCACCGGCTGGTCGCGGCCCGCTTCACCTTCCGCCGCCTGTTCCTCGCGGGGCTGACGGCGCTGGTGGCCGACGTGGTGGGCTTTGCCGTGCTGATGGTGATCGACATCCCCGTCATCCAGGACCTGGCGCTCACCGCGAGCATCGGCGTCGGCGTGCTGATCTTCACCAACCTGATCCTGCTGCCAGTGCTGCTGTCGTACCTGGGCGTGAGCCCGGCCGCGGCCCAGCGCAGCCTGCGCGCGGACAACGCGTCCGGCGGACAGGCCCGCGTCTACGCCTGGCTCGGGCGCTTCACCGAGCGGCGCTGGGCGCTGGGCGCGGTGGTCTCGGCAGCGGTCCTGCTGGTGGGCGGCTTTGTGGTGAGCACGCACCTGAAGATCGGCGACCTCGACCCCGGCGCGCCGGAGCTTCGCCCCCAGTCCCGCTACAACCGCGACAACGCCTACGTGACGGCCAACTACTCGCTGTCCAGCGACACCTTCGCGGTGATCGTCAAGACCGCGAAGGAAGGCTGCCTCAAGTACGCGACACTGGTGGAGGCCGACCGTCTCGCCTGGGCGTTGCAACAGGTGCCGGGCGTGCAGACCACCGTGTCGCTCACCAATGCCGTGCGCCAGATCACCGCGGGCAGCAACGAAGGCAGTCCCAAGTGGCTGACCATCGCGCGCAACCAGGACGTGCTGAACTACGGCGCGCAACAGGCCAGCGTGAACAACCCGGAACTGTTCAACACCGACTGCTCGGTGATGCCGGTGATCGCCTACCTGTCCGACCACCGAGCCGAGACGCTGGACCGCGTCGTCGCGGCCGCCGCAGGCTTCGCGCAGGCGCACAGCAACGATGAACGCCAGTTCCTGCTCGCCGCCGGCGGCGCCGGCATCGAGGCCGCGACCAACATCGTGGTGCACAAGGCCTGGACGCAGATGCTGGTGCTGGTCTACCTGGCCGTGACGGTGCTGTGCTTCGTCACCTTCCGCAGCTGGCGCGCGGTGATCGTGGCCCTGGTGCCGCTGGTCATCACCTCGGTGATGTGCGAGGCGCTGATGGTCTGGCTCGGCATCGGCGTGAAGGTGGCGACGCTGCCGGTGATCGCGCTGGGCGTGGGCATCGGCGTGGACTATGCGCTGTACCTGCTGAGCGTGCAGCTGGCGGAGCAACGGACCGGCAAGTCGCTCGCCGAAGCCTATGGCTCGGCCCTGCGCTTCACTGGCAAGGTGGTCGCGCTGGTGGGCGTCACGCTGGCCGCGGGCGTGCTGACCTGGGCGCTGTCGCCGATCAAGTTCCAGGCGGACATGGGCATCCTGCTGGCTTTCATGTTCATCTGGAACATGGTGGGGGCGGTGCTGCTGATCCCGGCGCTGTCGCACTTCCTGCTGCGGCCCAAGGCGGCGGCGCAGCAGGCGATTGCTGAAGCGCCGGCGCTCGTGTCGACTGCCGCGTCGCAAGCGTGATGCCGAAGGTTTTTTGCTGCTATCGGGTCTCGTTGGGTGGGCTGCCACGGTGGGGTGCGTGGCTCCCGGTGGCTGGGGTTCTTGAACTGCGCTGATGATCAGCAATGCGTGCCAGCAGGACGGTGGCCGGTGCATCGGCGGGGGGCCTGGGACACGTCGCCCAACTTGAGGCCCGGTCACTCATCGCCTCGCCCCTCCAACAAGACGCCTCGCCGCGCCAACCGTTCCCGCGCTTCCAACAGCGCCGCATGCAGTTGTCGCTCCAACTCCGCCTTGGGCGGCAACTCCGTCCAGTACTCGGCCACGGTGATTCCGTCCTTGTGCATCTGCAACAGTTCCACCTGCTCGCGGCTCGATTCCGCGCACAGGATCAGGCCGATGGGCGCTTCTTCACCCACCTGGCGTTCGTATTTGTCCAGCCACTTGAGGTACAGCTCCATCTGGCCCTTGTGAGCGGCCTTGAAGCGACCGAGCTTGAGTTCGATGGCCACCAGCCGGCGCAGCCGACGGTGGAAGAACAACAGGTCAAGGTAGAAGTCCTCGCCGTCGATCACCAGGCGCTTTTGCCGTTCGACGAAAGCGAAGCCGCGCCCCAGTTCCAGGATGAACGCCTCCAACTGGCGCAGGATGGCCGCCTCCAGATCGGCCTCGTCATGGCCTTGGCGCAAGCCCAGGAAGTCCAGAAAGTACGGGTCCTTGAAGACCTGCGCGGGCGTCGCATCGGCGGATGACGGCAACCCGGTTGCCTGGGCATTGGCAATCTCGCTGCGTTCGTAGGCCTTCCGTTCGATCTGGCGGTGCAACTCGCGTACGCTCCAGCGTGCTTCCACGCACTGCTGCGCGTAAAACCAGCGTGCAGCTTCGGCTTTGACCGGGATGAGCTGCAGGAAGTGCGTCCAGCTCAATTGACGCATCAGTGATGCGACTTTCTCCGCGTCGGGGAAGGCTTGGGTGAACTGCACCATGCGGCGAAGGTTCTTGGCCTCGAAACCACGTCCGAATTCTTCGGCCAAACGCTGTCCGAGCCTGGCCATGATCTGGCCGCCATATTACGCACGCTCGCCACCGAGCACCTCGGAGGCCAAACGCTGACCAACGGTCCAGTACAGGCGGGTCAGCTCGGCATTCACCGCGCCGGCCAAGCGCTGGCGGCTGGCCGCGATCAACGCTCTCAGCTCAGCATGAAGGTTATCCGGCGGAGTGCCCGCCTCGGACGTCGTCAACTCATTCATGCCTGGGTCTCGGCAAAGTACCGCTCGGCGAGCATCCCGAGGCGCACGGGCTGCTGATCGTGCGCCTTGAGATGTTCGAAGTTCGATGCGTTGGCGCCAAGCATTTGTGGTTGGTTCGAAGCTGGCGTCACTCGCGAGCAGATCGCAAATCTACCTCACTTCACCACGCGTGTTGACCACGATGACGCGAGTCAATGCGATGCGCCAGATCGCTGCGGGCAGCAACGAAGGCAGCCCCGAGCGACTGGTCATCGCGCGCAACCAGCATGTGCTGAACTTCGGCTCGCCGCGCCGGCATCGAGGCCGCGACCAACATCGTGGTGCACAAGGCCTGAACGCAGATGCTGGTGCTGGTCTATCTCGCCATGACGGTGCTGTACTTCGTCACATTTCTCAGCTGGCGCGCGGTCATCGCCCTTTGATGCAAATCAATGCACGATGCGCCTGGCCCGCGCACAATGCTTCGCAGCGCCTTTGGCGTGGAGGAGCGTCCATGGACAAGTCACGCAGGAACTTCATGCTGGCCACCGGGGCCGCCGGACTTGCCACGGTGAGCGGGCCTTCGCGGGCGGCCGTGCCGGAGGATGCGCAGGCTTTGGTCGCCCAGGCCCAGGCCACAGTCGACGCCTTCGCCCGTCGGCAGGACATCGACGGCTTCATCGCTGCCGTGGCCCAGAGCCGGGGCATCCTGGTCTTTCCGCGGATCATCAAGGCGGGCTTCGTGCTTGCCGGCGCCGGCGGCACCGGCGTGCTGCTGGTGCGCGACCAGAAGACCAACAACGAGTGGCGCGGGCCGGCGTTCTACACGCTCTCCACCGCGAGCCTGGGGCTTCAGCTCGGCGCGACATGGGGCGACCTGGTCGTGCTGATCAACACGCAAAACGCACTCAACGCGCTCTACAACAACCCGGCGGCGCTCAAGTTCGGCGGCGAGGCATCCTTCGCCTTCTGGAACCAGGGCATGAACGTCGGCGCGAACGGGACCACGGACTACCTCGCGTATTCCACGGACAAGGGCGCGTTCTTCGGGCTCGCCATCGATGGCTCCGTGCTCGCCGCGCGCCAGTCGCTCAACGACGCCTACTACGGCAAGCCGGCCACGCCATTGGCGATCCTGTTCGATCCCCAGGTCAGCAGTCCTGCCGCGCAGGGCTTGCAGGCCAGCGTGAAGCGGCTGCGCGCCAACGGCCTCAGCGAATGGGCGAGATGAAGTCCTGAACCCCATCGGCTTGACCTGGCTTCGATGGCTTCCCGGTCTGCGCACGCTGCGCGACTACGACCCTGCCTGGCTGCGCCATGACATCGTCGCGGGCCTGGTGCTCACCACGATGCTGGTGCCGGTGGGCATCGCCTATGCCGAGGCATCGGGCGTGGGCGGCATCTACGGGCTCTACGCGACCATCGTGCCGCTCTTGGTCTATGCGCTGTTCGGCCCGAGCCGCATCCTGGTGCTGGGGCCCGATTCCGCGCTCGCCGCGGTGATCCTGTCGGTGGTGCTGCCGCTTTCGGCGGGCGATCCGGCGCGTGCCATTGCACTGGCGAGCGCAATGGCCGTCGTCTCCGGACTCGTCTGCATTGCGGCTGGCCTTGCACGGCTCGGCTTCGTGACCGAACTGCTGTCCAAGCCGATCCGCTACGGCTACATGAACGGCATCGCGCTCACGGTACTGCTGAGCCAGTTGCCAAAGTTGTTCGGCTTCAAGGTGGAGGGCGAAGGTCCGCTGCGGCAGGCCTGGGCCTTGGGGGAGGGCGTGCTGGCCGGCAAGACCCACGGCCCGAGCCTGGCGATCGGCGGCGTGACGCTGGTGCTCATCCTGTTGCTGCAAAAGTTGCCGCGCGTGCCGGCCGTGCTGGTGGGTGTGGTGGCGGCGACGCTGGTGGTCGGCTTCTTCGGGCTGGAGCGCTTCGGCGTTGCGGTGCTCGGCCCGCTGCCGCAGGGCTTGCCGGCGCCTTCGTTGCCGCTCATCGGCATCAGCGACCTGGAGCCGGTGCTGCTCGGTGGCTTGGCGGTGGCGCTGGTGTCCTTCGCCGACACCAGCGTGCTCTCGCGCGTCTACGCGGCGCGGCTGAACACGCGCGTGGATCCCAACCAGGAGATGGTGGGCCTGGGCGCGGCAAACTTCGCGGCCGGCTTCTTCCAGGGCTTTCCGATCAGCAGCAGTTCCTCGCGCACCCCGGTGGCCGAGGCGGCCGGTTCACGGACGCAACTCACCGGCGTCGTCGGCGCCGTCGCCATCGCGGTGCTGCTGGTGGCGGCGCCGAACCTGCTGCGCCACCTGCCGAGCGCAGCGCTGGCGGCAGTGGTGATTGCGTCGGCGCTCGGGCTCATCGTGATCGCCGACCTGCGCCGCATCCATCGCATCCAGCCGTGGGAGTTCTGGCTCTCGCTGGTGTGCTTCGCTGGCGTGGCACTGTTCGGCGCGATTCCCGGCATCGGCATTGCCGTGGGCCTGGCGGTGATCGAGTTCCTGTGGGACGGCTGGCGCCCGCATTCGGCGGTGCTGGGGCGCGTGGATGGCCTCAAGGGCTACCACGATATCGGGCGGTATCCGCAGGCGCATCGCGTGCCGGGGCTGGTGCTGTTCCGCTGGGATGCGCCCCTCTTCTTCGCCAACGCGGAACTGTTCCGCGACCGGGTGCTGGCGGCGGTGGAGGATTCGCCCACGGCCGCGCAATGGGTGGTGGTCGCGGCAGAGCCCGTGACCAGCGTGGACGTGACGGCCGCCGACATCGTGGCGGAACTGGACGACAGCTTGCAGGCGCGCGGCATTGAGCTGTGCTTTGCCGAGATGAAGGACCCGGTCAAGGACAAGCTCAAGCGCTTCGGCCTGTTCGCCCGCTTCGGCGCCGAGACCTTCCACCCGACCGTGGGCGAGGCCGTGAAGGCCTACCTGCGCAGCCACCCGGTCGCATGGCGGGACTGGGACGAGGAGCCGGTGCGTACGCCTGTCGGCACGGTGCCGCAGTAGACTGCCTGCCCCGCCTCCCCGACGCCAACACCGCATACCCCCGTGACACGCGAAGCCGGCAGTGCCAACGACGACCTGCTGCTGAAGGTGTCGCCCCCGCGCGTGCAGCGGCAGCTGATCTCGCGCCCGCGCCTGCTGGCCAGCGATGCCGCCTTCCACGGTTTTCCGGCCATCCTGATCCAGGCGCCGGCCGGCTTCGGCAAGACCTCCTTGCTGGCGCAGTGGCGGCTGGAGCACCTGTCGCATGGCGTCGTCGTCGCCTGGCTGACCGCCCAGGCACGGGACAACCCCGGACGGCTGGCCCAGGCCCTGGCGCTGGCGGTGCGGCAGGGGGCAGGGCGGCCGAGCTTCGGCCATCTGCTGCTCGACGCGGTGGCGCCGGAGGGCCTGGAGGGCATCACCATCTGGCTGGCCGAACTGGCCCAGACCGCGCTCGACGTGGTGCTGTTCATCGACGAGGCCAACCGCCTGCCGCCGGCCTCGCGCGAGGCGCTGGCCTACCTGCTGCGCAACGCGCCGCCCAACCTGCGCACGGTGATCGCCGCGCGGCCGGATTGCCACCTGGACATCGACGACCTCATCGCCTACGGCCAGTGCGTGGTGGTGGATCCGGCGATGCTGCGCTTGCGCCTCAACGAGACGCTGGAGCTGGTGCACGGGCGCTTCGGCGCGCGGGTGGACAACGACACCGCCGCCCGCCTGCACGACATGACCGAGGGCTGGCCGCTGGGTGTGCAGCTGGCGATGACGGTGATCGCACGCGGCGTCGATGCGCGGGCCGACGTGGACGGCATGGCCGCGCTCGGCGGCGCGCTGCGCGACCACATCCCGGCCTTGCTGCTGGCCAAGCTGGAGCCCGACGACCGCGATTTCGTGACACGCATCGCGATCCTCGACAACCTCCATCCCGAACTGTGCCGCGCCGTCGCGCAAGCCGACGATGCCGCCGAGCGGCTCGCCAGGCTCGGTCGCGACACGCCCATCTTCGTGGCCTCCGAGCGGGGCGAGTGGCTGCGCATGCACATGCTGGTGCGCGACGTCCTGCGCCAGGCCTTCGCCGGACTGGCGGCGCCGCAGCAGGCCGAGGCACATGCGCGGGCCGCCGCCTGGCTGGCCGAGCGCGGGCAGCTCGAACAGGCCGCGCGCCATGCGCTCATCGCGGGCCAGAACGAAAAGGCCTACGAGCTGACCGAGCGCAGCCTCTACGAATCCATCATGGCGCACGGGCACCAGGGCGTGGTGCTCGAATGGCTGAACCAGTTGCCGGCGGCCGAGCTCGACCGCCGGCCGCGCGTGCTGCTGGCCGTCGCGTGGACGCTCGCGGCCAGCGAGCGGCACGAGGATGCCGGCCGCTACGTCGAGCGCATCCTGGCGCAGCCCGGCGTGAACGATGCCCTGCGCTGCGAATGCGCGCTCATCCTCAGCGGCGCCGCCGTGTTCGCCGACGACCCGGATCTTTTCGCGGCGCTGCACGACCCCTGGGCCGAGTCGCCGCCGCTGCGCGATCCGCTGCTGCTGCAGGTGCATGCCAACCGAAGGGCCTACCGCAGCCTGCTGGAAGGCGACCCGGCTCTGGCCCGTCTGCGGCAGCAGCAGTCGCCGCGTGGCGACTTCGGCAGCGGCAGGGGTTATGTGGGGCGCTGGGGGGAACTCATCATCGGCCTCAGCTACCTCTGGGAAGGGCAGGTGCAACTGGCCGAGAGCCTGTTGCAGCCCGCGCTGGCCAGCGCCGAGGCCGACCTGGGCCGGCGCAGCAAGCTGGGTTGCATGCTGGCGGCCCTGTTGGCGTCGGCGGTCTGGGAGCGTGGCCGGCCGGCCGATGCCGCTGCGCTGCTGGCCGACCGGCTCGACGTGCTAGAGCACGGCGGACTGCCCGAAGCGCTGCTGCTCGCCTACCGCACCATGGCGCGCATGGCGATGGCCGAAGGCGCCGAGCACCGTGCCATGGAGTTGCTGGCCGGGCTGGACGCCGTCGGCACGGCCCGCGCGCTGCCGCGCCTGCGTGTCGCGAGCCTGGTGGAGCAGGTGCGCATGCACGCGCGCCGCTACCGCGCTCAGACCTGCCGCACGCTGTGCGAGCACATCGACGCGATGATGGACGGCGACGAGCTGCCGTCCGGCCGGTTGTGGCGGCGCAGCGTGGCCGCCCTGCGCGGACTGGCGCAGGGCTACACGGCCATTGCCGCACAGGACTGGCGCGGCGCGCTCGAGCCGCTCGCGCGGGCCGAAGCGATCGCCCGCGAGATCCGCCAGGAGCGGCTTCACATCGAACTGCTCGCGCTGCGGGCCTATGCGTTGGACCGCTGCGGCGAGACCGAGGCCGCGGCGCTGATGCGGGAAGCCCTGGACCTGGCCGCCGGCTACGGCCTGGTGCGCGTGTTCGACGATGCCCATCCGGACGTGGGGCAATGGGCGCGTGCGGTCGCCGGTCGGACGGGCGTGCCCGGCCTGGGAATGCCCTTGCCGGCGCCGGCCGTGGCCGTCGCGCCCCGGCCCGAACGCGAGGCCTCGCGGCACGACGCGGCGCGCGGCGCGGTGCTCACGCCCAAGGAGCGCGAGGTGCTGGACATGCTGGCGCGCAATCTCTCCAACAAGGAAATCGGGCGTGCCATGCAGGTGGGTGAGACCACGATCAAATGGCACGTGAAGAACCTGCTGGGCAAGCTGGATGCGGGCACGCGCAAGGAGGTGGTCGTGCGTGCCAGGATTCTGGGCCTGATCCAGCCGACCTGAGTTCCACACCCTGGCGCCGGGCCAGGGAGGGCCCTCCGGCCCCTCCGTCCCCTCCGAAAACGACGCTTTCCCCCTCCGCCAAGGAGGGGGGGCGAAGCCGTCCCGAATCCTATTCTTCAGCCTGCAAGGTCGCGAAGGCGGCCACCCTATCAACGAAGGGGCCGGCGGAAGAGGCCGGCCTCCCAGAACGGAGACAAGACATGAACACAACCTTCGCGCAAAGCGCCCCCGCCGCCCCCGCCGCTCCCGCCGTCGTTTCGGCCGCCGCCCTGAAGACCTCGATCAAGGTCGAACAACTCACCTGCACCATCGGCGCCGAACTGTCCAACGTCGACCTCGGCGCCGCCTCGCGCGACCCCGAGACGGTGGCCGAGATCCGCGGCCTGCTGCTCAAGCACCGCGTGCTCTTCTTCCGCGACCAGGACATCACGCGCGCCGAGCACGTCACCTTCGCCCGCCACTTCGGCGACCTGGAAGACCACCCCGTCGCCGGCAGCGACCCGGACCACCCGGGCCTGGTGCGCATCTACAAGTCGCCCGAGACACCCAACGACCGCTACGAGAACGCCTTCCACACCGACGCCACCTGGCGCGAGAAGCCGCCCTTCGGCTGCGTGCTGCGCTGCGTGGAATGCCCGCCGGTCGGCGGCGACACCATCTGGGTCAACATGGTCGAGGCCTACAACCGCCTGCCGGAAGACGTCAAGCAGAAGATCGCCAGCCTGCGCGCCCGCCACAGCATCGAGGCCAGCTTCGGCGCCGCCATGCCGATCGAGAAGCGCCTGGCACTGCATGCCCAGTTCCCCGATGCCGAGCACCCCGTGGTGCGCACCCATCCGGAAACCCACGAGAAGGTTCTTTTCGTCAACGCCTTCACCACGCACTTCACCAACTTCCACACGCCGGAGCACGTGCGCTTCGGCCAGGACTACACCTCGGCCGGCCGCGACCTGCTGGGCTACCTGATCGAGCAGGCCGCCGTTCCCGAGTACCAGGTCCGCTTCCGCTGGAAGAAGAACAGCATGGCCTTCTGGGACAACCGCAGCACCCAGCACTACGCGGTCATGGACTACCCGCCCTGCCACCGAAAGATGGAACGCGCCGGCATCGTCGGCGAAGCAACGTTCTGATCCGGCCCCTTCCACCTAGCAACTATTTCCAAGAGGCATTCAAATGAACTTTCTCGACGGCTCGCTCTATCCCGAAAACCAGCAACCCCTGATCATCACGGCCGCCCCTTATGCGCCGTCGTGGGTGCCCTCCGATTTCCCCGAGGACATTCCCGTCACGATCGAGCAGCAGATCCAGAAGGCGGTCGACTGCTACAACGCCGGCGCCACCGTGCTGCACCTGCATGTGCGCGAACTCGACGGCAAGGGCAGCAAGCGCCTGTCGAAGTTCAATGAACTGATCGCCGGCGTGCGCAACGCCGTGCCGGAAATGATCATCCAGGTCGGCGGCTCCATCAGCTTCGCACCCGAGTCCGAAGGCGCCGCCGCCAAGTGGCTGTCCGACGACACGCGCCACATGCTGGCCGAGCTGGACCCCAAGCCCGACCAGGTCACCGTGACCATCAACACCTCGCAGATGAACGTGGTGGAGCACTGGGAATACGAGGACTACAAGGGCACGTCGATGGAAGACCCGGCGGTCTTCAATGCCTACAAGGAAATGACCGTGCCGGCGCAGCCGGGCTGGGCCGAGGAGCACATCCGCCGCCTCAACGACGCGGGCATCCAGAGCGCCTTCCAGTGCTACAACATCAACAGCTTCGAGTCGGTCGAGCGCCTGATGCGCCGTGGCGTCTACAAGGGCCCGCTGGTCATGAACTGGGTCGCCATCAGCGGCGGAATGGACCAGCCGAACATCTACAACCTCGCGAACTTCGTGCGTGCCACGCCGGACGGTGCGGTGCTCACCGTTGAAAGCTCGATGCGCAACGTGCTGCCGGTCAACATGATGGGCATCGCGATGGGCCTGCACGTGCGCTGCGGCATCGAGGACAACCTGTGGAACCAGGCCCGCACGCAGAAGATGAGCACGGTCGAGCAGGTCGAGCAGCTGGTGCGCATCTCGCGCGAGTTCGGCCGCCCGGTGGCCACCGCGCAGCAGGCGCGCGAGATCAGCAAGATCGGCGTGTTCTACGACACCGTGGAGGAGTCACTGCTGGCCAATGGCTTCGCGCCCAACCGCAACGGCGCCCATCAGGGCTTCCTGCGCAAGGCTGCTTGAAGATGACTGACGCAGCAATCCTGCCGACGGTCCTCATCGTCCCCGGCCTGCGCGATCATGTAGACGCGCACTGGCAGACGCTGCTGGCCGCCGATCTCGAGGCGCGCGGACGCAAGGTCCGTACCGTGCCGCCGATGGGCCGCGCCGACCTCGACTGCGCGACGAAAGTCGCCGCCATCGAGCGCGAGGCACAGGCCATCGATGGTCCGCTGATCATCGTCGCGCACAGCGGCGGTTGCGTGATGGTCGCCCACTGGGCGCGCCAGACCACGCGCGCCGTGCACGGTGCCCTGATGGCCTGCCCGCCGGACTTTGAGCAAGAAATGCCGGAGGGCTACCCCTCGCTGCAAGCCTTGCGCGAAGGCGGCTGGCTGTCGGTGCCGCGCGAGCGCCTGCCCTTCCCGAACATCGTCACCGCCAGCCAGAACGACCCGCTCGCGAAGTTCGAGCGCGTGGCCGACCTGGCCAAGGATTGGGGCAGCCGCCTGTACGACCTGGGCGCTGTCGGCCATCTGAACCCGGCCTCCGGCTACGGCGCATGGCCGCTGGCCGAGGCCTTCATCGCCGCGCTGTCGCGCGGAACGTGCGACGACAGCACGAGCGCCGACCCGGCGCTGACGGCCTGCACCCAGCCCGCCGACATCTGAAACACACAACAAGGAGACACACCAATGTCCAAAGCCATTCGCATCTATGAAACCGGCGGTCCGGAAGTCCTGAAGCTGGAAGACGTCGACGTCGGCGAGCCGGGACCCGGCCAGGCGCGCGTCCGCCACACGTCCATCGCCGTCAACTTCATCGACATCTACTTCCGCACCGGCCTCTATCCGCTGCCGCGCCCGAACGGGCTGGGCTCCGATGCCGTGGGCGTGGTCGAGGCCGTCGGCCCCGGCGTGACCGACATCCGCGTGGGCGACCGCGTGGGCTACCTCATCGGCCCGCAGGGTTCCTATTCGCAAGTGCGCGTAATGCCGGCCGAGGTGCTGATCCCGCTGCCCGATGGCGTGTCGGATCGCACCGCCTCGACGCTCATGATGAAGGGCATGACGGCGCAATACCTGTTCCGCCAGGTCTATCCGCTCAAGGGCGGCGAGACCATCCTGTACCACGCGGCCGCCGGCGGCGTGGGCCTCATCGCCTGCCAGTGGGCGCGTGCCCTGGGCGTGACGATGATCGGCACGGTCAGCTCCGACGAGAAGGCCGAGATCGCCAAGGCCAACGGCTGCACGCACACCATCGTCACCACCCGCGAGAACATCGCCGAGCGCGTGCGCGAACTCACCGATGGCAAGGGCGTGCCCGTGGTCTACGACTCGGTGGGCAAGGACACGCTGATGGCCTCGCTCGACAGCCTGTCGCCGCGTGGCACGCTGGTGAGCAACGGCACCAGTTCCGGCCCCGTGGTGATCGACTCGATGCTGCTGGCCGCCAAGGGATCGCTGTGGATGACGCGCCCCGCGATGATGCATTACATCCAGCCGCGCGCGCACATGCTGAGCATGGCCGAAGAGCTGTTCGGCCACGTGCTGGCCGGCAATATCGTGAGCGAGCCGCGCCAGAGCTTTGCGCTGGCCGATGCGGCAGACGCGCACCGCGCGCTCGAATCGCGCAAGACCACCGGCGCGACCGTGCTGGTTCCCTGAAGAAGCGGAGCCACCATGGACATGCACGCACTCACGGCGAAGAAGGCCGACGCCGACAGCTACCTGTTCGGCCCGCGCCAGGCCTGGTTCGCCTTCGCGATGACCATCGCACTGATGATGGTCGACTACATCGACCGGCAGGTCATCGTCTCGCTCTTCCCGCACCTCAAGGAGGCGTGGGGACTGTCGGACAAGCAACTCGGCGCCCTGGTGTCGGTGGTGTCGGTGACGGTGGCGCTCGCCGCCTTGCCGATCGCGCTCTTTGCCGACCGCGGCAGCCGGGTCAAGAGCATCGTCGTGATGGCGACGACCTGGAGCCTGGCCACCATCTCCTGCATGTTCACGCGCAACTACAGCCAACTGCTGGCAGCGCGTGCCGTGGTCGGGTTGGGCGAGGCGGGTTACGGCGCCGTTGGCTCGGCGCTGATCGCGAGCCACTTCCCGGCGCGCATGCGTGGGGCGCTGCTGGCGGGCTTCTTTGCCGCGGCCTCGGTGGGCTCGGTGATGGGCGTCATGCTGGGCGGCCTCATCGCCGCACGCTGGGGCTGGCAAGCCGCCTTCGGCGTGGTGGGCATCCCGGGTCTGGTGCTGGCACTGGTCTACTCGAAGGTGCGTGACTACCGCACCGTGGACCTCACGCCGCGCCTCGACCGGGCCACCCGTTCCACCGGCAGCGTCGTGCGCGCCATCGTGCAGGCACTGACGCGCTCGCGCACCATGCTGTGGGTGTGCATCGGCGGCTCGGCACAACTGATCGTGGTCTCGGCCGTCTGGGCCTGGCTGCCCAGCTACCTCAACCGCGTGCATGGCATGGCGCCGGACCGCGCGGCCATCAGCGCCGCCATGGTGGTGCTGAGCGGGGCCGTCGGCAGCGTGGTGTGGGGCGCCTTGATCGACCGCGCCGGCCGTCGCCGTCCGCGTGCCAAGCTCCTGGCCATGGCCTTCCTCTGCATCGCCTCGCTGGCCGTGCTGGTGACCGCCTTCGGTGCGCCGCGCTTCGGCATCGCGATGACGGCGCAAGCCCAGTTCCTGCTCGTCATCCTCGGCGGCTTCCTGATGACCTGCACGGTCGGCCCGGTCTCGGCCGTGGTGATCGACGTGATCCACCCCGGCATCCGCGCCACCGGCGCCTCGGTGCTGGCGCTGTTCCAGAACCTGTTCGGCCTGGCGGCCGGGCCCTTCATCGCCGGCATCCTCTCGGACGCATGGACGCTGGAGCAGGCGCTGACCGCCATGCCGCTCTTCGCCGTCGTGGCCGGCTGGGCCTTCCTGCGCGCCTCGCGCAGCTATGAACCGGACCTGGAGCGTGTCGGCCAGACGCTGAAGGAAGAACAGGCCGCCCTCGAACCCCCTGCTGCAAACAGCGCGCTCGCGTGAGCGCATTGCCCGACATCCCCTGAACTATTTTTTGAATCGGAAGAACTGAAATGAACGGATTGATGATGGATCAGCCCCTGCTGATCTCGACCTTGCTCACCCACGCCGAACGCCACCACGGCAACCAGGAAATCGTCTCGCGCCGCGTCGAAGGCGACGTGCATCGCACGACCTATCGCGAACTCGCCCAGCGTGCCCGCCGCATGGCCAACGCGCTGGCAGCCCGCGGCATCGAAAAGGGCGACCGCGTCGCCACGCTGGCCTGGAACGGCTATCGCCACATGGAGCTGTACTACGCGGCTTCGGGTTCGGGCGCCGTGCTGCACACGCTCAACCCGCGCCTGCATCCGGACCAGGTGGTGTGGATCGCCGACCATGCGGAAGACGAAATCCTGTTCTTCGACCTGACCTTCCTGCCGCTGATCGAAGCCATCGCTTCGCGCGTCAAGACCATCAAGGCTTTCGTCGCGATGACCGACCGCGCGCACATGCCGGCCAACTCGAAGGTGCCGAACCTGCTGTGCTACGAGGAACTGATGGCCGACCACTCGTCCGACTTCCGCTGGCCGGTGTTCGACGAAAAGGCCGCCTCGTCGCTTTGCTACACCTCGGGCACCACGGGCAACCCCAAGGGCGCGCTCTACAGCCACCGCTCGACCATGTTGCACACCTATGCAGCAGCCCTGCCTGATGGGCTGAACTGCTCGGCCAGCGACGTCATCCTGCCGGTCGTGCCGATGTTCCACGTCAACGCCTGGGGCCTGCCGTACGTCGCGTGCATGGTCGGTGCCAAGCTGGTGTTCCCGGGCCCGTGGCTGGACGGCAAGTCGCTGCACGACCTGTTCGAAGCCGAAGGCGTGACCGTCTCGGCCGGCGTGCCCACGGTGTGGCAAGGGCTGCTCACCCACGTGGAGAGCAACGGCCTCGAATTCAGCACCATGCGCCGCACCATCATCGGCGGCTCGGCCTGCCCGCCGGCCATGATGCGCACCTTCCAGGACCGCTACGACGTCAACGTGCTGCACGCCTGGGGCATGACCGAGATGAGCCCGCTGGGCACGGCCTGCAAGCTCAAGCCCTCGCACCTGAAGCTGGGCGCGGACGAGCGCATCGCCATCCAGTCCAAACAGGGGCGCGCCGTGTTCGGCGTCGACATGAAGATCGTGGACGAGAACGGCGCCGAGCTGCCGCACGACGGCAAGGCGGCCGGCGAGCTGATGGTGCGTGGCCCGTGGATCATCTCCGAGTACTTCAAGGGCGGCAGCCCGCTGGTGAACGGCTGGTTCCCGACGGGCGACGTCTCGACCATCGACCCTGAAGGCTTCATGCAGATCACCGACCGCAGCAAGGACGTGATCAAGTCCGGCGGCGAGTGGATCGGTTCCATCGACCTGGAGAACATCGCCATGGCCCATCCGGGCGTGGCCATGGCGGCCTGCATTGCCGCGCGCCACGCCAAGTGGGACGAGCGCCCGCTGCTGGTGGTGGTGAAGAAGCAGGGCACGGAACTCACCCGCGACGAACTGCTGGCCTTCTACGACGGAAAGATCGCCAAGTGGTGGACGCCGGACGACGTGGTGTTCGTCGACAGCATTCCGCTGGGCGCCACGGGCAAGGTGCAGAAGAATATCCTGCGCGATGCCCATCAAGACCACCTGCTCGTTGCAGCCTGAACGCACGCATGACGGTACTCAGAAACATGAAAACCAACCTGACAAGGCGGCGCATCGCGCAGGCCTCATTGCTTTCGCTCCTCGGCGTCGCGGGCCTGGCCCAGGCCGACGATGGCGCCAAGTGGCCCGACAAGACCGTGCGTGTCGTCGTGGCCGGCCCGGCGGGTGCGTCGGCCGACATCATTGCGCGACTGGTGGCCGACGGCCTGGCCAAGGACAGCGGCCAGCCCGTGGTGGTGGATGCCAAGCCGGGTGCCGGCGGCGTGATCGCGGTGAACGACCTGTCGCAGTCGCCGCATGACGGCTACACGGTGCTGGTGGGCGTGAACTCGCTGGTCAGCGAGATCCCGCACATCATCAAGATGCGCAACGACATGGCCAAGGAGATCAAGCCGCTGGCCGAGTTGGGCCGCGGCGGCCTGGTGATGGTGGGCGGGCCTTCGGTGCCGGCGAAGAACTTCGGCGAGGCGATGAGCTGGATCAAGGCCAACCCCGGCAAGGTCAGCTATGCCTCCTACACGCCCGGCACGGTCTCGCACGTGATCGGCCTGCAACTGAACAAGGCGGCCGGCGTCGACATGACGCACGTGGGCTACAAGGGCTCCACGCCCGCGCTGACCGACGTCATGGGCGGCCACATCCCGCTGATGTTCGACGGCATGGCCACCTCGTTGCCGATGATCAAGTCCGGCAAGATCAAGGCCTTCGCCGTGAGCACGCCCAAGCGCTCGCCGCTGCTGCCCGACGTGCCCACCTTCGCCGAACTCGGCTACCCGCAGCTTGAAACAGTGGCGTGGATGGGCCTGTGGGTCAAGCCGGACGTGCCGGCGCCGGTGCAGGCGCGCATTCGCGAGGCCGTCATGAAGGTGATGGCGCAACCGGCGGTGCGCGCGCGGCTGTCGGACCTGGGCCTGGAGCCTGTGGTTTCGCGCACGCCGGAGGAGCTGTCGAAGTCCCTCACCGCCGACTACGAACGCGTGGGCGCGGTGCTCAAGTCGATCGACTTCAAGCCCGAGTGAAGTCCGTGGGCATCGGCCTGTGAAGGTCGATGTCCTGCCCGCCTTGCTGCTGCCACCCGGGTGTTCGTTGGGTGCGCGCTCCAATTGCCGCCGCCGGCCGGAGCGTGCAGTATGGACGGCATGGCGCAGTGCAAATCGAGCGATCGGAGGATGGCCGCATCCGCGATGGCGCGTGGTGGTCCTTCATCGACCTGAGGTGGCCCATGGCAGCGAGGGCCTTCGTGCTGGAGCCTGATCCCCTGGAGCGATCCTGGATCCAGTCGGCGCTCGGGTCGGTGGTGAAGGAGATCGTCTTCCTCGGCAGCCCCGCGGCGCTGCTCGGCATGCAAGCCTTCGCGGAAGACTGTCTGGTCGCGTGCACCGAACCCGATGCCGGGGCGGTGCTCGAACTGGTTCGCGAACTCAGGCGCCGGGGGTCGCGGCTGCCGTCGATCGTGTACGGCCCCCACACGGCCTTCCGGACCGCCGTGGAGATTGCGCGCATGGAGGCCACCGACTTCCTGGAACGCCCCTTCAGCGCGCGGCAGCTTCGCATTGCCGTCGCTCGGGCCTGCGCGCCTCGCGCTTGAACCCGGTCGATGGGCGGGCCTACCCATGCCGTAGGTGCGCGCACCCATGCGCGTGCGTGGTCGCCACCATAGGCCCAAGGCGGGGCAATGCCTACGCTCTCGACATCGCGCGGCATCGCTTTGCGGCATTCCCGCCACGGTGTTCGTTCCAGGGAGTTACAGCCATCGGCCAGCAACCAGGAGCAATCCATGCATGAAACGACGCGGAGCCCGCAAGGTCATCCGTTCGGACCCCTTCACATTGCAGAAGTGCTGCAACTGGTCCAGGCCAGCGTGCCGATCCAGCGGCGGCTGGTCCGGGCGGACGACGTCGTCATCCACGCCGGCCAGCCCTTCGCGAACCTCTATATCGTGAACACCGGCTTCTACAAGTTGGTGAGCCTTTCGGGCGAAGGGCGTGAGCAGGTGGTCGGCCTGCATTTCAAGGGCGACTGGATGGGCCTGGACGGCATTGCCGGCGGCCACTACGGCAGCGAGGCCGTGGCGCTCGACACCGGCGAGATCTGGGCCGTCAGCTACGAGGCGCTGCTGCAAGCGGCCATGTCGACGCCCGCCTTGCTCGTCGCCATGCATTCGGCGATGAGCCGGGAACTGGTGCGCGATCACGAGGCCCTGCTGTCCCTGTGCACCCTGCCGGCGGATGCGCGCGTCGCGGGCTTCCTGCGCTACTGGGCCGCAGCGCTGGAGCAGCGCGGCCTGCGCACGGACCACGTCACCTTGCGCATGTCGCGGGCCGAGATCGGCAACTACCTGGGCATGACGCTGGAGACGGTGAGCCGCGCCCTGTCCCGCATGGCGCGCGGCGAGGTGATCCACTTCGCTGAAAAGGGCCGGCGCGAGATCCACATTCCCCAGGTGCAGGCGCTCACGAGCTTCATCCAGGACGTCTGCGCCACCCCCGTGGGCGCGGCAACACTCCGCTAGTGAAAGCCCACCCCCGAAGCGCCTGCGGCGCCCAGATTGGATGCGTCGCGGGTCACGCGATCGCGTGATGGAAAACCGATATGAAAGGACAGTCATGAAGATTGCATCGTTGATCATCGCTTCGGCCGCGCTGAGCGCCGCCTCCCTCGCGCTCGCCGCGAAAGACAAGCCCCCGGCCGATGGGGCGGTCGTGGCCGCGACGGAGCCTGGCAAGGGCGTGATCGCAGGCGTCGTGGACGTCACGGCCACCGTCGAGTCGGTCGACAAGCAGAGCCGGCACCTGACCATCAAGGGGCCCAAGGGCAAGGTGTCCTCCCTGGCCGTCGGCCCCGACGTGCGCAACTTCGACCAGATCCAGGTGGGCGACCGCATCCGGGTCCGCTACGCGCAGGCGCTGACGCTGACGCTGATGAAGGACGGCAAGCAGATGCGCAGCAAGACCGAGACCGTGGATGGCGGCGCGGCGCCCGCGGGCGAGCGTCCGAGCGGCGTGGTGGGCCAGAAGGTCGAGGTCACGGCCGACGTGATCGGCGTCAACCGCAAGTCCGGGATGGTCACGCTGAAGGGGCCGGAGCACGAGGTCGACATGCGCGTGCGCGACCCCGAGCAGTTGAAGCTGATCAAGGTGGGCGACCAGGTCCATGCGGTCTACACCGAGGCCGTTGCGATGCTGGTGGAGCCGGCGCCAAAGAAGAAGTAGGGGTGCAACGCCTGCGGCGGCAAGCTTTCAAGGAGAACGCGATGAAGACAAATCGGACGTGGCGATGGGCAGCGATTCCGGTGCTCGTTGCAAGCATGGTGGCATGGAGCAACGCCAGTGCGGACGAGGTTCCACTGGTGACCGGGGAGCATTGGGCCCGCTCCAGCGAGCAGGTCAAGAAGGCCTATCTGGTGGGAATGGCCAACGTGATGCTGGTCGAGCGTGCGTACCAGGCGGTCAATGCGCCGCCCGATGCGCAGAGCATCATCCCGCGAGCGGTACGGGGGCTGAAGGGCCAGAGCCTGGACAGCGTTCGCGAAACGCTCGACCGCTGGTATGCCGCGCATCCTGATCGCTTGCAGCGGCCCGTCATCGAAACCCTGTGGTTCGAGATGATCGTGCCCGGTATCCAGCGCAATCCTTGAGGAGACAAGACATGAAGCACACCGGATGGATCATGTCGATCGTCGTGGCGGCGACGTTGTCGGCTTGCACGAACATGAACCCGCAGCAGCAAGGCACCGTGAGCGGCGCGGCCATCGGCGCCGCGGCAGGCGCAGGGATTGCCGCCATTTCCGGCGGCAGCGGCTGGACGGGCGCAGCCGTGGGCGCCGTTGCCGGCGGCGTGGCCGGCAACATCAAGGGCGGCAGGGCGCAGTGAGGGTGGCGGACTTGGGCTAACCCCCCAGCGCGATGACGATCGCCTCGACGGTTACGCCCAGCAACACCATCACCAGCGCCGCGCGCCAGGGCTTCATGCCGGCGTAGCGGCCCCATTCGTGGCCGCACACGAACATCATCGCGATGGCGATCGCACCGGAGACCCGCATGGCGGTGCGCAGGTCGGTGAAGAGCAGGAAGGGCAGCACCGGCGGAAAGGTCGACAGGAAGACCAGCAGGAACACGCCGACCCCGCCGCGCAGGTCGCGTCGCGTCAGTTCCGGGCCGGGCGTACCTTGCGCCGAGCGCGCGACCAGCCACTGCCGCGCGCGCTCGAACTCCGGTGCGCCGAGCGCACCGGACAGTTCGCCCATTTCCCTGGCAATCAGTCCGTGCGCCGTCTCCGGCTTGTCAGCCGCCAGCACGGCGCGCCGCAGCCTAGCCTGGCGGCCACGGCCGACGAGGTTGCGCAACACGTACATGACACCATCGACCACGCCCCATGCCGTGTTGCAGCCCAGCGCCGCCAGCAGCACCGCGCGGACATCCTCACGGCCGGCCGTCGCGACGCTCAGCGTGCCGGTGAAGGTGAGGACCATGAAGAGGCCGAAGAGGATCTCCGAATTCCGGTCGATGGGGTCGAGCACTCTGGCGGTCATGTGGCTCCAGTCGCGGAAGCGGTTCGGCAGTCATTCTGGCCATGTCGACCTCGCCTGAATTTGCGCTGGATCAAGGCAAGGCGAGCGCTTCCCGTCGTTAATCGGGAGTGTGGGTGATCGCGCACGGCGATCCCTTTGCCATTGCCGAATTCGAGGGGGCTCGCCATGGAAACAGCAGCATCGCGTCTCGCGCGAAGCCAGCAGATCGGGAGCAAGGTCAACACGGTCCTTCAGAAGCGCGTGCAGGTTGCGCAGGAGCAACTGACGCGGCGCGTCCGCGAGGCAGCGGAGCAAGGTCCCCGTCCGGGGCCCGGCCTGGACCCGCAAGGCTGGTTCGACTACGCCGTCGATGCGACGCAGCGTTCGATCCTTTTCTGGGACACGCTGTGGCAGCGTGGGAACGCCTTCGTGGAGGATGCGAAGGCGGGCCTCAAGCCTGTGCTGCATTTCGACTCCGAAGTCGTGCTCGACGGCCGCACGCTGGCGCGCCCGGTGAACTATGCCTTGCTGCGCATCAAGCCGCCGCCAGGCGTGACCGTCGATCCGAAGCGGCGTCCCTACATGATCATCGACCCGCGCGCCGGCCACGGCCCGGGCATCGGCGGCTTCAAGGACGATTCGCAGGTCGGTGTCGCCTTGCGTGGCGGGCATCCGGTCTACTTCGTCATCTTCTATCGCGACCCGGAGCCGGGCCAGACGCTGCTGGACGTGTGCAAGGCGGAACAGCAGTTCGTGAAGAAGGTGCGGGCCCTGCATCCGCGCAGTGCCAAACCGGCCCTCATCGGCAACTGCCAGGGCGGCTGGGCCGCGATGATGCTGGCGGCCTCGGACCCGGAGGACACCGGCCCCATCGTGATCAACGGCGCGCCGATGTCCTACTGGAGCGGCGCCCTGACCGAGGGCGAGGGCGACAACCCGATGCGCTACGCGGGTGGCCTGCTCGGCGGCACCTGGCTGGCCTCGATGACGGCCGACCTGGGCAACGGCAAGTTCGATGGCGCCCACCTGGTGCAGAACTTCGAGAACCTCAACCCGGCCAACAGCCTCTGGGACAAGTACTACCACCTGTTCGACAAGGCCGACACCGAGCCCGAGCGCTTCCTCGAATTCGCCAAGTGGTGGGGTGGCTACTACCTGATGAACCGCGAGGAGATCGAATGGATCACCCGCAACCTCTTCGTCGGCAACAAGCTGTGGAAGGGCGAGGTGAAGTCCGGTGACGACAAGTCCTTCGACCTGCGCGACATCAAGGCGCCGATCGTCCTGTTCGCATCGATGGGCGACAACATCACGCCGCCGCAGCAGGCCTTCAACTGGGTGGCGGACGTGTACGACAGCACCGCGGAGATCAAGGCGCGCGGCCAGGTCATCGTCGGGCTCGTGCACCAGAACGTCGGCCACCTGGGGATCTTCGTCTCCGGTGCGGTGGCGAAGAAGGAGCATGCACAGATCGTCTCGGTTCTCAAGACCATCGAGATGCTGCCGCCCGGGCTCTATGGCATGGCCATCACCGAGCATGGCGGGAAGAAAGGCGATCCGCACTACGAGGTCGAGTTCCAGGAGCATCGCCTCGAGGACATCGTGGCGCGCATCAACCGCCTCAAGCGTGTCGACGAGAAGCCTTTCGAGGCCGTGGCCGCGCTGTCGGATTTCAACCAGCGCGCCTACGAGCTGTTCGCACGGCCCTTCGTGCAGGCGATGGCGAACGAGCCCATGGCGGAGTTCCTGCGCAACTTCCATCCGCTGCGCTTGCAGAACTGGGCGATCTCCAGCCTCAACCCGTGGCTGTCGTGGCTGCCATCGGCGGCAGCGGCAGTCAAGACGCATCGCAAGGCCCTGGCCGAGGACCATCCGATGCGCCGCAGCGAAAAGGTGGGCTCGGAACTGATCAGCGCATCGCTGGACTACTACCGTGCCATGCGCGACGCGTCGACCGAGGCGGAGTTCTTCAGCGTCTACGCCAACATGGTCTCGATGTACATGCCGCGCGATCAGAAGATCGAGGCACTGGCACCGGTCGCCACGGAGGATCTGCCGGAGGTGAAGGATGCGCTGGCCACCATCGAAAGCGGCGGCTATCTGGAAGCGCTTGCACGCGTGGCCTTCCTGGTCGGACGCAAGGGCGAGGCGCTGCCACTCTCGCGGCTGGAACTGCGCCAGGAACTCGCCGAGACCTATGCCGACTACCTGCCCGACGTCACGCCCCACCAGTGGCGCAAGGTGCGCGGCTCGCAGGAAATCATTGCGCGCAGCGAACCCGAGCGCGCCATCGCCGCCTTGCCTGTCTTGCTGAGCGACAAGGCGGATCGCACACGCCTGCTCGAACTGCTCGACAAGGTGACGGCCGATCGCCGCGTGCTCAGCAGTGCGCCGAATGCCGCGCAGAAGGCCATGGTGGGCCGCATCCGCGCCGAACTGGGCGAAGCGGTCGCGAAGAAGAGCACACGCAAGGTGACGACACGTACTCCGGTGCGGCGCCTCGCCCAACCGCCAGCACACAAGAAAGCCGCCCGATGAGCCAAGCGCACGAGAAATACGACCGCCTGATTGCCCAATGCCAGGCGCTGCCGCCGACGCCGACGGCCGTCGTGCATCCCTGCGACCAGAGTTCGCTGGCCGGTGCCTGCGAGGCGGCGCAACTCGGCCTGATCGCGCCGATCCTGGTCGGGCCGCGCGCGCGCATCGAGAGCGTGGCCAAGGAAAACGGCCTCGACATCTCCGGCTATCCGCTGGTCGACGCGCCGCACAGCACGGCGGCGGCACAGGCGGGCGTCCAGTTGGTCCACGAGGGCAAAGCCGAGGCGCTGATGAAGGGCAGCCTGCATACCGACGAACTGATGGGAGCAGTGGTGCGGCGCGAAGGCGGACTGCGCACCGCACGCCGCGTCAGCCACTGTTTCGTCATGGATGTGCCCGGCCACCCGGACGCATTGATCATCACCGACGCGGCCATCTCCATTGCACCGACGCTGGAGGAGAAGGCCGACATCCTGCAGAACGCCATCGACCTGGCGCATGCGCTGGGGCTCGACGACGTGCGGGTGGCCATCCTGTCGGCGATGGAAACGATCAATCCGAAGGTCCCCTCCACCGTGGAAGCCGCCGCCCTGTGCAAGATGGTGGACCGCCAGCAGATCACCGGCGCGACGGTGGACGGGCCGCTCGCGCTCGACAACGCCATCAACCTGGAAGCGGCACAGATCAAGCGCATCGACTCGCCGGTCGCGGGACGCGCGAACGTGCTGATGGTGCCCAACCTCGAGTCCGGCAACATGCTGGCCAAGAGCCTGTCCTTCCTGGCAGGGGCGGATGCCGCGGGCATCGTGCTCGGTGCAAGGGTGCCGATCATCCTCACGAGCCGCGCCGATTCGGTGACCTCGCGCCTGGCCTCCTGCGCGGTGGCCGCGATGGTGGCGAAGGCACGCCGCGAGAGCCTCAAGGTGGCGGGGTGAGACATGGCATTTGAGATACCGACTCCCCCGCTGCTCGGCAAGAAGGTGCTGGTCTGCGGCATTGCCAACGAACACTCGATTGCCTACGGTTGCGCGGCGGCGTTTCGCGAACTCGGCGCGGACCTGGCCATCACCTATGTGGGCGACAAGGGCAGGACCTATGTGGAGCCACTGGCGCAGAAGCTCGAGGCGCCCATCTTCATGCCGTTGGATGTCGCGAATCCCGGCGACATGGAGGCGGTGTTCGCGCGCATCGAATCGGAATGGGGCCGGCTCGACGTCGTGGTGCATTCGATCGCATGGGCGCCGAAGGGCGACCTCCAAGGCGGGCTGTTGGATTGCTCGGCGGAAGGCTTCGCGAAGGCCATGGACATCTCCTGCCATTCCTTCGTGCGGATGGCGCGCCTGGCCGCGCCGCTGATGAAGGAGGGCGGCACGCTGCTCACCATGTCCTACTACGGGGCGAACAAGGTGGTCGCCAACTACAACGTCATGGGGCCGGTGAAGGCAGCGCTGGAAGCATCGGCGCGCTATCTCGCCTATGAATTGGGGCCACGCGGCATCCGCGTGCACGCGATCTCGCCGGGTCCGCTGAAGACGCGCGCCGCCTCCGGCCTCAAGGACTTCGACCTGCTGCTGACCGAGGCCGCGCAACGCGCGCCGCTCGGCGAACTCGTCGACATCATGGATGTCGGCTTCACCTGCGCGTTCCTTGCGACGCCCTACGCACGACGGCTGTCCGGCGAGACGCTCTATGTCGACGGCGGCGTCAACATCATGGCCTGAAGGCCGCACAAGGAGATTCAAATGGCACGTCTCTGGTTGGGCAATATCGAAAGCGGAACATCGGACGAGGACATCCGCGAGTTCCTGATGAAGTACGGGTTCCCGACCCCCGGAGAGATCCAGCATGTGGCCGACGATGGACCCCGCCCCGCCGTCGTCCTCAATTTTCCGAACGTGAACGCCGAGGCGCTGCGCCACCCCAAGGATCGCATTCACGACCTGTACTGGCGCAAGGGCAGGATCGTCGCGCAAATTCTCCGAGACGACATGGCCTGACATCGTGCAGATCCTGGACCGCCTGTTCGGACGCAAGAAGCCGGAGCCCACGCCGGCCGACGACGAACTCGACCGCATGGTCGCGCGCGTCCATGGCATGTACCCGCGCCTGCGTCATGCGCATGACCACGACGAGCGCCTGCGCTCGGCGATGGCCCGCTCCCTCGCGCACCTGCGCAAGCTGGTCGCCGACTTTCCCTCGGTGCGCGCCGTAACGGTGCAGGACTGGGGCACGGACCCTTACGTTCGCGCCTTCTTCGCCGCGGCCAACGACATCCCCGACGCCATCGGCCGCTCCCGGGACCTGCGAGCCTTCTTCACCCAGACTCCCGATGTGTTCGAAGCCCATGCCGTGCTCGGCATGGATCTGGTCGAACGCCAGGTGCTGGGCGCCTCGCACGAGGGCGGCGTGACGCGCATGGACGTGCCGCAGACGACGGTCAGCTTCACCGATCACCAGTTCCGCATCTGCGGCGGCTCGGTCATTGCGCTCAGGGACGAGATCGTGGCGCGACTGGTCGACCAACTGGGCATCGAGGCGCTGGCCACGATCTCGGCGGAAGGCGAGCGCCGCGATGAGCTCCAGCGCGAGCGCGCGCTGCTCACCACGCGGCTTCGCATCCTGGAACGGCAGGGCGCGGGCATGCGATCGATGGCGGGCGGCGGCAGCCGGGCCGACCCCGGCGAGCTGGCGCGGCTGCAGACGGAGATGGACGAGAACAGCCAGGAGCTGAGGAGCCTCGGCTCGTTGTCCGAGATCGTCGATCGCCACCTCGAGATCTTCTGCCAGGTCTTCTCCGACCCGGAGAACCGCATCCACGTCCAGGCCAGGCAGATCCGGCTCAACCGCATGAATGTGATGGTGACCGACGGGAACCCGGAAGACACCCATGTGCTGGACCTCCAGATCGCGCGCGTACCGGGCGACCCGCCGCGCGAGCGTGCCTTCGCGATCGTGCGTGTCGCGCGGACCGACATGCCTGCGGCCAGCCATTTGCTGGACCAGGCGGCGGGCCTGTTGGGTTGATGAAAGAACGCATATACAAACGAGGAGTCAGCGATGAAGCAGAGCAAGAAGGCGCACGTTCACAACCATCCCGATGAAGCGCTGCGGGAAAAGTCCGATGCGGTTGAAGCCGGCGGCAGCGAGAGCGAGGCGGCGGACGACGACAAGCCCCTGTCGAACAAGAAGTACCTGGCGGAACTCAAGAAGCTCCACGTCGAACTGGTCCGCCTGCAGCAATGGGTGCTGCATGCAGGCCTCAAGGTCTGCATCATCTTCGAGGGCCGCGACGGCGCGGGCAAGGGCGGCACCATCAAGGCCATCACCGAGCGCGTCAGCCCGCGGGTGTTCCGCGTGGTGGCGCTGACGGCGCCGACGGAACGGCAGAAGTCGCAGATGTACGTCCAGCGCTACATCCCGCATCTGCCGGCCGCGGGCGAGGTCGTGATCTTCGACCGCAGCTGGTACAACCGCGCCGGCGTGGAACGCGTCATGGGCTTCTGCACCGAGAAACAGGCGAGGGGCTTTCTCCAGGCCACGCCGCTGGTGGAGCAGGCCATCATCCAGTCGGGCGTGATCCTGCTGAAGTACTGGTTGGAGGTGAGCCCCGAGGAGCAGACCCGCCGGCTGGAGGCCCGCATCGACGACGGGCGCAAGGTGTGGAAGCTGTCGCCGATGGACGTCAAGTCGTACACGAAGTGGGACGAGTATTCGCGCGCCCGCGACGAGATGTTCCAGGCCACCGACCTGCCGTCCGCGCCCTGGTTCGTCGTGCCTTCCAACGACAAGCGGCGTGCGCGCCTGAACATGATCAAGCACCTGCTCAGCCAGATCCCGTACGAGAAAGTGCCGCAGGAGAAGGTCAAGCTGCCCAAGCGCAAGGCGCCGGGCGACTACGTCGGGCCGAAGCTGCCGCTCAAGGTCGTGCCGCAGGTCTTCTAGGCGATGGGCCCCGTCCTCCCCGCGAGGCTCAAGTTGCGCGATGGCCGCGAAGTGTGGGTGCGGGAAATCCAGCCCGACGACAAGGACGGACTTCAGGCTGCTGTCGGCCATATGTCGGTGCAATCGCGCTACATGCGCTTCATGGCCACGGTGCGAGCCATTTCCGAGCCGATGCTGGAGAAGGCGACGCATCCGGTGGCCGACAGGGAGTTCGCCCTGGTCGCGGTCGGCGACGAAGGTGGCGTGGAGAGCATCGTCGCCGGCGCGCGCTATGCCTCGGATGCGGGCAGCGACACCTGCGAGTTCGCCATCATGATCGTCGACGACTGGCAAGGACAGGGCCTGGCGCCGCGCCTCATGCAGATCCTGATGGAAGCGGCCGAGGCACACGGCTTCCGCTACATGGAAGGCTCGGTGCTGACGCAGAACACGGCCATGCGGGGGCTGGCCAGGCGGCTCGGCTTCGACGACAAGGCGGACCCGCGCGACGCCACCGTGCGCGTGGTGAAACGCGCGCTGGGGAACGTCGGTGCCGCAGCAGGAACTTGACCCTCCGGCCAGGGGCTTCGGCCTGCCGATAGCGGACTGGCTCCGCGGCTACCAGGCGGGCTGGCTGCGGGCCGACGTGCTCGCGGGGCTGATCGCGGCGGCGGTCGTCATTCCCAAGGCCTTTGCCTATGCCACGATCGCTGGCCTGCCGGTGCAGGTCGGGATCTACACGGCGCTGGTCCCGATGGTCGTCTATGCGCTGCTGGGCAGCTCACGCCCGCTCAGCGTGAGCACGACCACGACCCTGGCCATCCTCACGGGCGCCGCGCTGGCGGAAGTCTCCGCGGGCGAGGGCACGGCCAATCTCGCGGCGGCCTGCGCGACCCTGACGCTGCTCACCGGCGTGCTGCTGGTGCTCGGCGGCCTGTTTCGGCTGGGCTTTGTCGCCGACTTCATCTCGGAACCGGTGCTGGTCGGATTCAAGGCGGGCATCGGCATCGTCATCGTGCTGGACCAGGTGCCCAAGCTGATGGGCATTCATTTCGACAAGGGCTCGTTTCTCCACAACCTGCTCGCCATCGTGCAGAACATTCCGGAGGTGTCGATGCCGACCCTGGCCGTGGGTGCGATCACGGTCGTCGGGCTTATCGCGCTGGAACACTTCATCCCGCGCGCGCCGGCCCCGCTGATCGCCGTGGCCGGTGGCATCGCCGCGATGAAGTTCCTCGGGCTGGATCGCCATGGCGTGTCGATGGTCGGCGCCGTCCCGACCGGATTGCCGGGGATCTCGTTGCCGGACCTGAGGATGGTGGAGACGCTGTGGCCCGCGGCGCTGGGCATCGCGCTGATGAGCTTCACCGAGACGATCGCCGCGGGACGCGCCTTCGCCCGCAGCGGAGACCCGCCGCCGCAACCCAACCGCGAACTCGTCGCCACCGGCCTCGCGAACGCTGCCGGCGCGCTGCTGAGCGCCATGCCGGCGGGTGGCGGCACCACGCAGACGGCGGTGAACAGCCTCGCCGGTGCACGCACCCAGTTGTCGGCATTGGTGACGGCGGCGGGTTCGCTGCTCACGGCCCTGCTGCTGGCGCCCCTGATCGGGCTGATGCCGCATGCCACGCTGGCCGCGGTGGTGATCGTGTACTCGGTCGGGCTGATCAAGCCGGTCGAGTTCAGGGACATCGCCCGCGTGCGGCGCACCGAGTTCGTCTGGGCCCTGGTGGCGGCCGCGGGCGTGGTGCTGCTCGGCACGCTGCAAGGCATCGTGGTGGCGATCATCGTGTCGCTCGTGGCGCTGGCCTGGCAGATGTCGGACCCGCCGGTGCAGGTGCTCGGCCGCAAGCCCGGTACCAACGTGATGCGGCCGCGCAGCGACGAGCATCCCGGGGACGAAACCTTTCCGGGGCTGCTGGTCGTCCGGCCGGAAGGGCGCATCTTCTTCGCCAATGCGCACCAGGTCGGGCGCAAGGTGCAGGCCCTGATCGATGCCGCGAAGCCCAAGGTCGTGGTACTCGACATGGGCGGCGTGTTCGACATCGAATACACCGCGCTGAAGATGCTGATAGACGCCGAACAGCGACTGCGCGACAAGGGTGTCGAACTGTGGCTCTCGCGCCTGAATCCTGCCGTGCTGGACATGGTGCAGCGATCGCCGCTCGGTGCGACGCTGGGCCGCGAGCGAATGCTGCTCAATACCGAACAGGCCATCGCGCGTTACCAGGGCGCTTCGAGCCTTGTACGTGTCGACCGCAACGGGCTCGCCGATGAGCAAGGCGACTGACACCGCCAGCGTCGGCCACGCGGCGGGCCTGGCGCATCTGCCGGTGAGTCTTTTCGGCTCGGTCATGGGCTTGTGCGGCCTGGCGCTGGCCTGGCGGCTCGCGGCGGTCGAGTTCGGCCTGCCTTCGTGGGTGGGCGCGGTGCTGGGCCATGTGGCAGTGCTCGTCTTCGTCGCATTGGTCGTGGCCTATGCGCTCAAGTGCCTTCAATCGCCTGCCGCGGTGCGCGCCGAATTCGCGCATCCCGTCGCGGCCAACTTCTTCTCGACGCCGATCATCTCGTTGTTGCTGCTGCCGGCCGTCGTCGCGCCCTATGCGCCGGCGGTGGCCAGTGTGCTGTGGCTCGTCGGCACCCTGGCGATGCTCGGCTTCGCCTGGCTGATCGTGAGCCGCTGGATGAGCGTGCGGCAACAGATCGCGCATGCCACGCCCGCCTGGATCGTTCCGGTGGTCGGGACGATCAACATCTCGTATTCGGGTGTTCCGGTGGACGTGCCCGGCTCGCATCCCGTGTGCGTCTTCGCGCTGGCAGTGGGGTTGTTCTTCGCGGTGCCACTCTTCACGCTGATCATGTCCCGGCTGGTCTTCGAGGCGCCGATGCCGCAGGCGCTGCAGCCTTCGTTGATGATCCTGGTGGCGCCCTTTGCGGTGGGCTTCTCGGCCTATCTCAATGTGGCGGGGCGGCTCGACCTGTTCGGGGAGTCGCTGTTCTACCTGGCGGTCTTCATGTTCGCGATCCTGTGCCCCAAGCTGTTGCGCCTGCGCAGTTGCTCGCCATTCCACACCTCATGGTGGGCCGTGAGTTTTCCGCTGGCGGCCTTGACGCTGGCGGCGCTGAAGTTCTGCATCGAGCGCCCCTGGTGGCTCGCACAAGCTTTCGCGCTGGCATTGCTCGCATTCACGACCTTCGTGATCGTGTCGATGGGCTTGCGCACCACCGTCGGCATCGCGCAAGGCGGACTGCGCGAACTGACGCTTTGAACGGATGCTCGAATGACCGTACTCGTCATTGCTGAACATGAGGGCGCCACCGTGAAGGCCGCGACCCTGCACGTGGTCACCGCCGCGCTGGCGTGCGCAAGCGGCGAGGTGCATGCGCTCGTGGCCGGTGCGGGCGCTGGGGAGGCGGCCAGCAGCGCGGCGCGGATTGCGGGCGTGACCCGCGTCATCGTCGCGCAGAGCCCGTCGCTGGCCGACAACCTGGCCGAGAACCTGGGCGCGCAGATCCTGTCGATGGCGCCGGCGTACAGCCACATCGTGTTCGCGGCCAGCGCCCATGGCAAGAACGTCGCCCCGCGCGTCGCGGCACTGCTGGACGTGGCGCAGGTCAGCGAGATCACCAGGGTCGTTGCGCCGGACATCTTCGAGCGGCCGGTCTACGCGGGCAACGTCATCGCCACGGTGCAAAGCAGCGATTCCATCAAGGTGTTGACGGTGCGCACCAGCAGCTTCATTGCGGCAGCAGCCAGCGGAGGCAGCGCCGACGTGCAACATGTGGAAGGCGTGCCTGGCACCTGCAAGACCACCTTCATCGGCCGGGAGCACAGCAAGAGCGAACGTCCGGAACTGGGCGCCGCCCAGGTCATCGTTGCCGGTGGGCGCGGCCTGGGGAGCGCTGCGAACTTCATGGCGGTGCTGGCACCCTTGGCGGACAAGCTGAACGCGGGCCTCGGTGCCAGCCTGGCCGCCGTCGAGGACGGCTTCGCACCCAACGACTGGCAGGTGGGCCAATCGGGCCGGATCGTGGCGCCGGAGCTGTACATCGCCTGCGGCATCTCCGGCTCGGTCCAGCACCTGACCGGCATCCGCGACGCGAAGGTGATCGTCGCGATCAATTCGGACGAGGAAGCGCCGATCTTCGAACTGGCGGATTACGGGCTGGTCGCCGACCTTTTCGTCGCGGTGCCCGAGCTGATTGCGGCACTTGAAACAGCAGGAAAGAGATGAAGCACGGCCCATCCGACGAAGGTAGGATTTGCCACGGTTCTTTCGCTGAACTAGCATCGCCGCGCGACGTTCTCGCCAGGCAACATCCACGACTGCAAGAGCGCAGAGCAGACCCTGCTCACTGCGCCCCAAGGAACAAGGAGAAGACGATGCGAGTGAAGCTCATGCTGGCCGCCAACTTCGTGTGTGCGAGCGCGGCATTTGCGCAGTCCAGCACCGGACAGGCCCCCATCACCAGCAGCAGCGTGACGCTCTTCGGCATCGTGGACATGGCCGTCACGTATGGCACCGGAAGCGACGCGAGCAAGACACAGCTGTCCACCGGGGCCTACCAACCTTCGAGGTTCGGCTTTCGCGGCAACGAGGCGCTGGGTGGCGGACTGGGCGTCAACTTCTGGCTGGAAGCCGGCTTCAATGCCGACGACGGCAGCGGCGTCGCAGGCAATACCAACAACACGCCCGGCGGTGCCACGTCGGGCGACTTCATCTCCTTCAGCCGGCGTGCCACGGTCAGCCTGATCGACATCTGGGGCGAGGTGCGCCTGGGGCGGGACTTCACGGCCATCTACCGGAACCGCGAGCAGATCGATCCCTTCGGCACGAACGGCGTCGGCGCCTCGCAGCCGCATGTCGGCACGCTGGGCGGACCCACGGCCACGCGCGCGTCGAACATGGTCGGCTACTTCCTGCCGCCGGGCCTGGGCGGCTTCTTCGGGGAAGTCCAGTACTTCATGGGCGAGAACATCCAGTACAGCCCGGCCCCCATCACGAATCCGAACCTGAAGGACGGCAATGGCTATGCCGCGCGCATCGGCTGGGGCATCGGCGGGTTCGCGGTGGCGCTCAGTTCTTCGGAGACGAAGTTCGCGCGCAGCGACACGACCGGCAACATCAACTCGTGGAACGTCGGCACCTCCTACGACTTCGGATTCCTGAAGCTTTCGGGCGGCTACTACCGCGACAAGGTCGACAGCTTCGTGCCCCTCACCGGCACCGGGTATCTGGTCGGCGGCACCATTCCGGTCTTCGGTGTCGATCAAGTGCGCGTGTCCTACTCGGAATACGGCACCGACGCGTTTGGCGATCCGCGCACCCGCAAGTTCGCGATCGGCTATGTCTACGCCTTCTCCAAGCGCACATTGGCCTACGCCACCTACGCGCACCTGGACAACCGAGGCGGAGCGTCGGCCGCGCTCGCCGGATCCCTGACCGCACCTGACCGGAGTTCCAATGGCTACGACTTCGGCTTGCGGCACAGCTTCTGATGCCCCGGCGGCACCAAGGAGAAGACGAATGAGAGTCCCGACAGCAGTTCTCGTGATCGCGATGGTGCTTCCGGCAGCGGCGATCTCACAGCCTGCGGGCACCGATGCCGAATCGGCGAGGGCCGCGCGGATGAAGGCAGGCTACGAGGCCGCGCGTGGCCCGCAGATGGGCGAGGGCAATCCGATTCCCGATCCGCGGCGCCTTTATTCGGCCGAGGAGCGCGAGGCCGCGTACAAGGCGCGCCGAACGCCTGCCGCCCCCGCCGCAAAGCCTGCGGAACCCGCGCCGCTGCCAGGCTACTTCAGCCCCGAGCGCGATGCGGTGCGCGCGCCCTACAAGACCGAGGCCGCGCGCGCCAACAAGGCGGGCGAGATCCGCGCGGGCGAGTTGAGCTACTGAGTTGCACTGGGCGCCGTGGCGATCCAACCAAAGTAGGATTTTCGCGCCGCGCGCCGGGGAATAGCGTTAGGTCGTGGAGTCGCGGAGCACCTGCGAGCGCGAGATCGTCGCGCACGTCGCCAGGGGCTTCTCGACACCAGGATCGATTTCACCGGGGGCGGGTCAATGGCTCGCCTGGAATGCCGCCTGGCGGCGAATTCAGATGCGACGAGCAGAAGGAGACAGAGATGGACACCCCACTTGCGTTTGATCTCGTGAGCACGATGGCGGGGGGCGCATGGCGCGATTTCAAGCCCGGCATCTGGCAGAGCCGGGTCAACGTGCGCGACTTCATCCAGCGCAACTACACACCCTACGAAGGCGATGGCAGCTTCCTGCAGGGGGCCACGCCGCGCACCCTGGCGATGTGGGACAAGCTCAAGCCGCTGCTGGCGCAGGAACGCGAGAAGGGCATCCTCGGTGTCTCGCAGATCCCCTCGGGCATCCTGGCGCACGATGCCGGCTACATCGACAAGGAGCAGGAGATCATCGTGGGCTTGCAGACCGACGCGCCGCTGGTGCGCGCGATCATGCCCTACGGTGGTTGGCGCGTGGTGGAGGACAGCCTGCGCGCCTATGGCTACGAGCCGGACCCGGCGCTGGTCGACATCTTCACGAAGTATCGCAAGACGCACAACGCCGGTGTCTTCGATGCCTACACGCCCGACATCCGCCGGGCGCGCTCGGCCTCCGTCGTCACAGGCCTGCCGGATGCCTATGGGCGCGGACGCATCATCGGCGACTACCGCCGGGTCGCGCTGTACGGCGTCGACTTCCTGGTGAGCGACAAGGAACGCGAGAAGGCGGAACTCGACGAGCGGCATTCATCGGAAGAGGTCATCCGCCTGCGCGAGGAACTGTCCGAGCAGATCCGCTCGCTCAAGGAACTCAAGGAGATGGGCGCGCGCTACGGCTACGACATTTCCGGCCCCGCGTCGAATGCGCGCGAGGCGGTGCAATGGACCTACTTCGGCTACCTCGCCGCCATCAAGCAGCAGAACGGCGCGGCCATGTCGGCCGGTCGCCTCTCGACCTTCTGGGACATCTACTTCGAGCGCGACATCCGCGAGGGCAAGCTCAACGAACAGCAGGCGCAGGAGATCATCGACGACCTGGTGATCAAGTGGCGCATCGTCCGCTTCCTGCGCGCACCTGAATACAACGCGCTGTTCTCCGGCGACCCGGTGTGGGTCACCGAAGTGGTGGGCGGGCAGGGCGAGGATGGCCGCACGCTGGTGACGAAGAGCGCTTTCCGCATGCTGCACACGCTCAACAACCTCGGCCCGGCGCCCGAGCCCAACCTGACCGTGTTCTGGTCGACCAACCTGCCCGACGGCTTCAAGCGCTTCGCCATCAAGACCTCGATCGACACCAGTTCCATCCAGTACGAATCCGACGACCTGATGCGCCCGAAGTGGGGCGACGACTGCGCGATTGCCTGCTGCGTGTCGGCCATGCGCGTGGGCAAGCAGATGCAGTACTTCGGCGCGCGGGTGAACCTGCCGAAGACGCTGCTCTACGCACTGAACGGCGGGCGCGACGAGGTGAGCGGCGCGCAGGTCGGGCCGCAGCTCGCGCCGGTGACGGGCGATGTGCTCGATTACGACCAGGTGATGGAGCGGCTGGACCCGATGATGGACTGGCTCGCGAAGACCTACGTCAACGCGCTCAACATCATCCACTTCATGCACGACAAGTACGCCTATGAAGCGATCGAGATGGCGCTGCATGACCGCGACGTGCTGCGCACGCTGGCCTGCGGCATCGCCGGCCTCTCGCATACGGCGGACAGCCTGTCGGCGATCAAGTTCGCGAAGGTCAAGCCGATCCGCGACGAACGCGGGCTCATCACCTCCTTCGAGACCACGGGCGAATATCCCTGCTTCGGCAACAACGACGACCAGGTCGACGACATCGCGCGCGACCTGGTGTCGAAGATGATGAGCAAGATCCGCATGTACCCGAGCTATCGCAATGCGGTGCACACGCAGTCGGTGCTGACCATCACGTCGAACGTGGTCTACGGCAAGGGCACCGGCGACACGCCGGACGGACGCAAGAAGGGCGAGCCCTTCGCACCGGGCGCCAACCCGTCCAACGGGCGCGATACGCATGGCGCGCTGGCGGCGCTGATGTCGGTCGCGAAGATCCCTTACGACGACGCGGAGGACGGCATCTCGCTCACGCTGTCGGTGGTGCCCTCGGCGCTCGGCAACGAGGACGATCGCCTCGCCCGCGGCGTGGGTGCGCTCGACGCGTACTTCGGCAGCGGCGGCTTCCACGTCAACATCAACGTGCTGAACCGCGAGACCCTGCAGGACGCGATGGAACATCCCGAGAAGTACCCGCAACTCACCATCCGGGTCTCGGGCTATGCCGTCAACTTCATCAAGCTGAACCGGGAGCAGCAACTCGACGTGATCAACCGCACCTTCCACGGCGCGATGTAGGGAAGCCGCCATGGCCCAGTCACTCAGCGGCAGCCGGTATGAACTGCACGTCACGAGGCAGGGCGCAAAGGAGACGAAGTCGCAGGACTACTACACGATCCATGCGGGTGACCTGGAGGAGGCCGTCGATGCCGGGGATGAGATCGTCGGCCACGTGCATTCCTGGGAGGTGGGCAGCACGGTCGACGGCCCGGGCCTGCGCTTCGTGGCCTTCCTGACGGGCTGCTTCCTGCGCTGCCAGTACTGCCACAACCCGGACACCTGGCACAAGCACAACGGCCGGCCGGTGACGGTCGCGCGCGCCATGCAGGAGATCAAGAAGTACGCACAGGTGCTGAAGATCAGCAAGGGCGGCGTCACGATCTCCGGCGGCGAGCCGATGGTGCAGAAGCCTTTCATCATGCAGATCTTCAGGCGCTGCAAGGAGCTCGGGCTGCACACCTGCATCGACACCGCCGGGCGCCTGGGCGAGCGCATGACGGACGAGGACCTGTCGTACATCGACCTGCACCTGCTCGATATCAAGTCCGGCGACCCGGTCATCTACGAGCAGCTCACGCGCCAGCCGCTGCAACCGACGCTGGACTATGCGCGCCGGCTGTCCGACCTGGGGCGCCCGATGTGGGTGCGCTTCGTGCTCGTGCCGGGGCTGACCGATGGCTTCGACAACGTGGAGAAGGTGGCCGAGGTGTGCGCCGGTCTGAAGTCGCTGGAGCGCGTCGAGATCCTGCGCTTCCACCAGATGGGCAAGGACAAGTGGGAACAGCTCGGCCTCGACTACCCGCTGAAGGATGTGGAGCCGCCATCCCCGGAACTGACCGAGCGCGTGCGCGGCCAGTTCCGCAGCCGCGGCCTCACCGTGTATTGATCCAGACAACAAGAAGGAGAACGCTATGGAATGGTTGAGCAGCGCGCTCGGACCCCAGCCGATGATGGCGATGTTCCTGACCATCGCCCTCGGCTACCTGCTGGGCGAGGTCAACATCAAGGGCTTCTCGCTCGGTGTGGGGGCCGTGCTTTTCGTGGCCCTGTTCATGGGCTGGCTGGTGCCGAAGTCGGCGCCGGCGCCGATGGTCGGCACGCTGGGCCTGGCACTGTTCCTGTATGCCGTGGGCGTCCAGTACGGCAAGCAGTTCTTTTTGGGGCTCACGAGTTCGGCCGGACGAAAGGCAAACTTCATCGCGCTGACGGGCGTGTTGCTGTCGGGCGTGGTCAGCGTGTTGTTCCTCAAGATGACCAGCCTCGACCTGGGCCACACGCTCGGCCTGTTCGCCGGCGCCGGCACCAGCACGCCGACGCTGCAGGCGGCCATCGTGACATTGGGCAACGACGATCCGGCGGTCGGCTACTCGGTGGCGTATCCGCTGGGTGTGGCAGGGCCGATCCTCTTTCTCTACATCACGTTCATGGTGCTCAAGCCGAAGATCGAGGTGCCCGCCGGAGGGGGACTGGAGCTCCTCGAAATCGCGCCGAATGATGCGGTCATCAAGGGCAAGACCGTCGGCGAGGTGCTGGCCGGCTTGCCGGCCGGCATCGAGATCGCGGCGTTGCGGCGCGCGCATCACAACGTGCCCGCCACGCACGAGACGGCACTTCAGCCGAACGATGTGCTGCTGGTGACCGGGAAGAATCCCGAGACGCTGCAAGAGGCGGCCAGGCAACTCGGTGAAGTGCACGAGGGGCGCATGACGGGGGACCGCCGCGACCTGGACTACATCCGCGTCTTCGCGTCCCGGCCGGCCGCCGTCGGGCGCACGCTGGCGGACCTGAAGCTGCCGGATGGCAAGCCTCACGTGCTCGTGCATGTGCGGCGCGGCGACGCGGAGATCGTGCCCAACGCCAACCTGGTGCTCGAGTACGGCGACCGTGTCGGTCTGCTGGCGCACCGCGACGACTTCGCGGCGTTGCGCAAGTTCTTCGGCGATTCGATCAAGGGGACCGCCGAGTTCAGCTACATCTCGATCGGGCTCGGCATGGCGCTCGGCTTCCTGCTCGGCGCCATCAACTTTCCGTTGCCCGGCATCGGCAAGCTCGCGCTGGGGCTGTCGGGCGTGCTCATCGTGGCGCTCATCCTCGGCAACATGCGCCGCACCGGCGGCCTGAACTGGACCATGCCGCTGTCCGCCAACCTGGTGCTGCGCAACCTCGGCCTGACGCTGTTCCTGGCGCAGGTGGGCATGTCGTCGGGGCCGAAGTTCGTGAACACGGTTGCGCAGACGGGCTTCCTGATGATCGGGCTGGCCGCCATCGTCGTCGCGGCACTCGTGTTGCCGATCCTTCTCCTGGGACTGGGCGTGTTCAAGATGCCGTATGACGAAGTGGCCGGGATCGTGGCCGGCGCTTGCGGCAATCCCGCCATCCTCGCGTACTCGAACAAGCTGACGCCGACGGAGAAGCCCGACCTCGGCTACGCGATGATCTTTCCGGGCATGACGATCGTGAAGATCCTCTTCGTGGACATCGTGCCGGCGCTGCTCAGCGGGTGAGGAGACGGCGGCCAGGCGTCGGCGCTACTTCAGCGTCGGCGCCTGGAACAGCCCGATGGCCTCGCAAGCCCTCACGAGCTGGGCCACCGATCGCACTTCCATCTTGTCCATGACACGTCCGCGATGCTGCTTCACGGTCTGCTCCGTGATCAGCAGGTCGGCCGCGATCTGCTTGTTGAGACGGCCCTCGATGACGTGCTCCATGATCTGGCGCTCGCGTGTCGAGAGGGAGGAAATGCGCCGCATCAGCGTCGATTGGGACAGCGCCTGCTCGCGTCGGGCGTGGTAGTCGGTGACGGCCTTTCGCACGGCCTCGACCAGCACCCTGGCGTCCACCGGCTTGACCAGGAAATCGGACGCGCCGAGCTTCATCGCTTCGACGCAGGCGACCACATCGCCATGGTCCGTGATGAAGATGACGGCAGGTGCACAACCCTTCTGCACAAGGTGCCGTTGCAGATCCAGTCCGGACGTGCCCGGCATCCGGACATCGAGGAGCATGCATGCGACGCTGGCGGCAGGCGGCTGGGCTGCCAGGAACGCGTCGGCCGACGGGTAGGGCCGCGTGAGCCAACCTTGCGCGCCAAGCAGGCGTACAAGGCTTGCGCGCATCCCGGGGTCGCCATCGATGACGCACACCAGTGCCGTTTCCGCGATTTCGTCGGCCGCCGCATCGGCTATTCCGAAGTCATCAGGCCGTGCCTTGTGATCGGGCTCCAAGGGCGCTGCCGCAGGAGGGTTCGCCCGTTCGACGCGATCGGCATGCCATGCGCGCTGCCGCTCGCTGGCCTCATCCTCCGCACGTGCCAGGGCCAGCGCGCCCCCGAGCATTTCACCCAGCATCGTCAGCCGCGCAACCGTCTCCGGCGGCCATGCGCGCGCACGATGCATCGATGAGAAGGTGAAGGCGGCGGTGATCCGCCGGCCGACGCGCACCGGAATGGACAGGCAGGAACGCAATCCGATCCTGCGGCAGTGCGCCTTCTCTTCCACCGCATCGGCGGGAAGGTCGTCCGGGAGGTTCGACAGCGCCACGGTCCGGCCCGCGCGCAACTGCCCCAGGAACCAGGGCAGGCGATAGGGGAACCGCCCCCGCGGCAAGGGCTCGATATCGCCGGTTGCGCACGAGCAGAGCACATTCAGGTAGTCGCCCTCGATCAACTCCGAGAAGGTGCAGCGGCCGTAGCCGAGCGCCTCGGCGAGTTCACCCAGCGAAGTCTCCATCGTCCGCAGCATGTCCGGGGCCGATGTGTCCGCGAGCCGGCGGGAGACGGCACACAAGACGCCTTCGACCGCAAGCTGCTCGTGCAAGGCCGCGCCCGCGTAGCGCATGGAGACCCTGGCCTCGAAGAAGGCAGCAGATCCCTGCCGGAGCCGGATCTCCGGGCTGTGGTCGATGAGGTCGAGCACCTTGCCGTTCATGGGGTTCCATGCATGGGAAGCGCCGTCGTGTTCCTGCATGCGGCCATTCTGGCCACCTCAGGCTCGCCTGGATTTGCGCTGAATCAAACCACGTCGATCGTTTCCCGACATCCCTGATCTCAGCTTCCGGGCTCGATCGCCTTGCGCCAGCTGGCGTCAGGGTCGAAGCGCGTCACGGCCCGCGCCGCCGCATCCGTGCCCGGCCCCAGGTTCTTCTCGTACACCGTGCCGTCATGGCTCACCATGAAGCTCATCACGCCGGTGTCGCCGTAGAGGACCGGCCAGGCGATGAGCGCGAAGCCGCCGCGCATGCGCCCGCCGATCACGTAGTCGTAGGCGCCGCCCGGGGCATTCTTGCCCTGCGCCTTGAGGATCTTGAAGTGATAGCCGTGGTAGCCCTCGCCGGGCCGCACGCCCGCATAGAGCGGTCCGAGCGGGCTGGGATCGTCGCCTGGCTTGTCGGGCCAGTACAGGCCGTCGTGCTTGCCGGGCGAACTGGCGAACTTCTGCGCGTACTCCAGCACGCCGTTGCCGTCGCGGTCGCGCTGGGCGTATTCCTTCTGCGCGTCGAAGTAGGCCAGCGCCGCCTGCATCGCGGCAAGCTCATTGCGGCCGATGCGTCGCGAACGCATCTGGTCGGCACCGGCATGCGTGTCGAAGCGCCAGCCGCCCGCGCTCTTGATGATCGGGATGGGCAGTGTCCAGTCGCCGGGGCCGGCCGAGAGAACCGCGCGAGTGGGACTTTCGAGTACCGTCTTGTGCTGCTTGGCCCAGGCGGAGAGGAATCCGTAGATGTCCTCCTTGTCGACACTGCCTTCGGGAACGAAAGCGCGCCAGTCGGCGCCGAGCACCGTGCGCAGGGCGGCGACGTCGCTGTTGGCAACGGCATCCGCGAAGGCTTGCGACGCTGCCTCCGGCGTGGGGTAGGCGTGCTGCGCGAAGGCGGGGGCGGAGGCGAGCGTCAATGCGCAGGCCGCCGCGATCGCCAGGTGCTTGAGCGTACGGACATTCAGGGACATGCTGCGCCCTTTCTGGTTGGCTGCTTGTGTCATGCCGGATCCTCCTAGCGACGACCGCCGCGACCGCCGCCGCCACCGCCCGCGCGACCACCGCCCATGTGCCCGCCGCCGCCGGCCCGTGCACCGCCGCCGCCCATGTGCGCACCGCCACCGCCGGCCCGCGCGCCACCGCCGCCCACATGCGCGGCGCCACCGCCGCCGGCCCTTCCACCGCCACCGCCCACGTGGGCGCCGCCGGCACCCTGGCCCGCGCGGTTCTGACCCATGGACTGGCGGCTCGCATCGCCGCGGTTGGCATGCTGGCGGGCCTGGCCGCCACCGGCATCGCCCGCGCCGCGCAGCGCGTTGTCGCCGCCGCGCCCGCCCTGTCCAACGCCTTGGCCGCCGCGATCCGCAACGCCGGCGCGATTGCCGCCACGATCACCGGCTCGGTCACCTGCACGATCACCCGCACCGGCGCGATCCCCGGCGCGATCACCCAGGCCGCCACGATCCCCTGCGCCCTGGCCGCGGCCGGTGTCCCGTGCCGCGTTCTGGGCGCGCTCCCGCGTCCCGGGGTCGTTGCGCAGTTCATTGCGTCCCTGGCCAGGATCCATGCCGCGTTGCTGGAGCGCAGATTGCGCCTGCTGGCGTTGCGAGTCGCGCGCCGCGTTGTCGCGTCCGCGGAAGTCGCCGCGCTGCTCCGCGCCGGGCACGTTCTTGCCGAAGCGCTGCTGGCTCGCGGAATCCCGGTAGGGCACGCCGCGCCGGTTGGCCGCGTTGTGCTGGAAGGACTGGTTGGCGCTGATCTGCCGGTTCACGTTCACGTTGTTGTAGCGGGCCGCGTTGATGTTCACGTTGCCGCCACCCCAGTTGCAATTGCCCCAGAGCGCGGCGGTGGCTGCGACGCCGACGCCGAAGGCGATGCCCGTGGCCAATGCGGCGCCGGGGTAGTACATGGCCGGCGGCGGGTAGTAGTAGGGCGGGTACGCCGGATAGGGCCAGGCGCCGTAGACCACGGTCGGGTTGTACGAGGGCACGTACACCACCTGCGGGTCCGCCGGCTCGATCCGGATGACACTCTCCTGCGACTGCGGCGCCTGCTCGACGATGACGTTCTGCTGCTCGGTGGTCTTGAGGCTGCCGTTGGCCTGCGCGCGGTTGCGCAGCCTTTGCGCGGAGTCCAGCACGTCCTTCGAGGACGCGAGGAAGGCGTCGCCCAGGTTCTGCACCCAGTCGGGCTTGTCGCCCATGGTCTGGATCACCTGAGGGAAGGCGACCAGCGACTGCACGCTCGGATCCCACGGCTGGTTGGCCACGGCCTTCAGCGCGGCTTCGCCCTTCTGGTTGGGATTGGCCTTCGACCACTTGGCGGCCTCCACCACGTCCGCGGGATAGGTCGCCGCCATCAGCACCTGGGACAGCAGCGAGTCAGGGTACAGCGCGATGGGCGCCATCATCTGGTCGAGTTGTTCCTTCGAGAAGCTCGGTGCTTGCTGCTGCGCGCCCGCGACCGCCGTCATGAGCGAGGCAACGAGCATGAGCGCACGCGCGAATCTGACCGCCAAGGCTCGCATACCGGCTCCTTGTCTAGAACAATCGCTCATCTTGAGCGCAACGGGACGCGCGCGACTTGATACAGATCAACCCTGGCGGTTCGCAAGGTAAAGACGCGGCAGGCACAGCCCTCATCCGGGCCACACCCAGTTGGCGATCTCGGTGCGGTCGGTGCCGTGGGCGTGCGCGTAGTTCAGGTTGTCGATGATCGTGTTCTTCATGTCCTCGCGCAGGTGCGCCGTGCGGCCCTGCAGGCGCGGCACGCGGTCCAGGACGTCGATCACGAGGTTGAAGCGGTCGACCTGGTTGAGGATCGCCAGCTCCATCGGCGTGTTGATGTTGCCCTTTTCCTTGTAGCCGCGCACGTGGAGGTTCTCGTGGTTGCGGAAGCGGTAGGCGAGCTTGTGGATGAGCCAGGGATAGCCGTGGAAGTTGAAGATCACGGGCTTGTCGCGCGTGAACAGGCTGTCGAACTCGCGCTCGGTCGAGCCATGGGGATGCTCGCTGGCCGGCTGCATCCTGAACAGGTCCACCACATTCACGAAGCGCAGCCGGAGTTCGGGCAGTCGCTCCCGCAGGATCGCCGTCGCGGCCAGTGACTCCTGGGTCGCGACATCGCCGCAGCAGGCCATCACCACGTCGGGCTCATCGCCTTCGTCGCTGCTCGCGCGGCGCCAGATGCCGATGCCCTTGGCGCAGTGCACGATGGCCTCGTCCATGGTGGTGAACTGCAGGTGCTTCTGCTTGTCGGCCACGATCACGTTGATGCAGTCGGTCGAGCGCAGGCAGGCATCCGCCACCGCGAGCAGCGTGTTGGCATCCGGCGGCAGGTAGACGCGCGTGACCGACGGGCTCTTGTTGGTCACCAGGTCGATGAAGCCCGGGTCCTGGTGCGAGAAGCCGTTGTGGTCCTGGCGCCAGACGGTCGACGACAGCAGGATGTTCTGCGAGGACACCGGCGCGCGCCACGGCACGTGGTTCTTGCAGATGTCCAGCCACTTGGCATGCTGGTTGAACATCGAATCCACGACGTGGGCAAAAGCCTCGTAGGTGTGGAAGAAGCCGTGGCGGCCGGAGAGCAGGTAGCCTTCGAGCCAGCCCATCAGCGTGTGCTCGGACAGCATCTCCATCACGCGCCCGTCGCGCGCGAGTTCGCCGCCGTCGGCGTCCTCCGGCAGCAGGTCGGCCATCCACACTTTCTTGCTGGCCTCGTAGACCGACTGCAGGCGATTGGAGGCCGTCTCGTCCGGGCCGAAGACCCGGAAGTTGTTCATGTTGTGGCGCATCGTGTCGCGCAGGAACTGGCCCAGCGGGTGGGTGTTCTCGTGCAGCACCTTGCCGGCCTGCGTCACGTCCACCGCGTAGTCGCGGAAGTCGGGCAGCTTCAGCTCGCGCCGCAGCAGGCCGCCATTGGCCACGGGGTTGGCGCTGATGCGACGCCGGCCGGTGGGCGCCAGCGCCCGCAGTTCGGCGACCAGCCGTCCGTCGGCGTCGAACAGTTCCCCGGGCTTGTAGCCGCGCATCCAGCTCTCGAGTAACTCGAGGCTCGCGGGGTTGTCCCGCACGTCGGAGAAGGGAACCTGGTGCGAGCGCCAGGAACCCTCGACCTTGTGGCCGCGGATCTCCTTCGGCCCGCTCCAGCCCTTGGGTGTGCGCAGCACGATCATCGGCCAGCGCGGCCGCTCGACCTGGCTGCCGACGCGAGCCTTGTCCTGGATCTCGCGGATCTCGGCAAAGACGGCGTCCATGGTGGCGGCCATCTTCTGGTGCATCTCGGCCGGCTCCGATCCCTCGACGAAGTGCGGCTTGTAGCCATAGCCCACGAAGAGCGCTTCGAGTTCCTCGTGGCTGATGCGCGCAAGGATGGTCGGGTTGGCGATCTTGTAGCCGTTGAGGTTGAGGATGGGCAGCACGGCGCCATCGCGCTGCGGATTGATGAACTTGTTCGAGTGCCAGGCCGTGGCGAGCGGTCCGGTCTCGGCCTCGCCGTCGCCGACCACGCAGGCGACGATCAGGTCGGGGTTGTCGAACGCGGCACCGTAGGCATGCGAGAGGCTGTAGCCGAGCTCACCGCCTTCGTGGATCGATCCGGGCGTCTCGGGCGTCACATGCGAGCCGATGTGCCCGGGAAACGAGAACTGCTTGAAGAACTTGCGCATGCCCTCGGCGTCCTCGCTCTTGTCCGGGTACACCTCCGAATAGGTGCCTTCCAGGTAAGCGGGACCGAGCACGCCCGGGGCGCCGTGGCCCGGCCCGGCCATGAAGATCACGTCCAGATCGTCGCGCTTGATCAGGCGGTTGAGATGCGCCCAGGCAAAAGACAGCGCGGGACTGGCGCCCCAGTGCCCGAGCAGGCGGTGCTTCACATGGTTGATCCTGATCGGTTCGCGCAGCAGGGGGTTGTCGCGCAGGTAGATCATGCCGACCGAGAGGTAGTTGCATGCGCGCCACCAGGCGTCGATGCGTCGCAATTCCTCGTCGTCGAGTGGACCGCGCGATGTCGCGCGTGAGGAAGATGCCTTGGCCATGCTGCCGTCTCCTGTCGAGCAGCCTCGCCGAAGCATGCGGATCGCCGAAGGCGTGCTGCAAAGGCGCGTTGAAGGGGCCGCTCGAACCGCCACGCGCCTGTGGGCGGCCTCGGGACTTCATCGGAATGCCAGCGCGCGAAGCCTTGCGTTACAGGCAGCGTGCGCCGCCAGGCCCCGTCGCCTGGATGCCGATCCCGGGACTATCCGGGCAACGAGATGTGCGCAGCTTGATCCAGATCAATCGCCGGCCCGGGAAACTGCAGAGACTTGCGCGCGTGGGCATCTGGTCGAGGCGTCCGGGCCAGCGCAGACAGCGTGCAGGTCAACAACAAAGCGAGGAGCCGAGGATGTATCGACACGCAGCACGCGGTGCCGTCGCCGCCGCCGTCGCCCTCTGCGGCGTCGCGCAGGCGCAGTCCAACGAAGAGCTCAAGGCCACGCTGGACCAGGCCCTGAACACCATCCGGGACCTGCAAGCGCGGGTCGAGGCGCTGGAGCGGCAGAAGGCGTCCGTGCAGCCGGTCACCGCCCCTGTCGCCGCTGGCGCAACAACCTCGACATCCACGCCTGCCGCGCCGGCCAGCATCGGCGCACCGGTGGTCTCGCCCGGTGCGATGGCCGAGGAGGGCGCCGCGGACCTGGACAAGGCCCGCGTCGAGTTCTACGGCCACGTGATGCTCGATGCGATCTACGACGCCAGGCGGATGAACCCCGACTGGAATGCCACCCTGCGGCCCTCGCAGATCCCGATCAACTGCCCCGGCTCGCCCGGTTGCGGCCAGGACGGCGCCACCATCTTCAGCGTGCGGCAGTCCAGCCTCGGCTTCAAGTCCTTCATCCCGACCCGCCTCGGCGAGATCAGGACCGACCTGAGCTTCGACCTGTTCGGCACCAACGGCGGCACGCAGGTGCACTGGCTCAATGCCTGGGCCGAGCTGGGCATGTTCGGCGCGGGCCAGTACTACTCGAACTTCATGGACATCGAGGTGTACCCGAACACCATCGACTACTGGGGGCCGAGCGGCATGGTCTTCGTGCGCAACCCGCAGTTGCGCATGACGCCTTGGAACAAGGACGGCGCCAGCGTCGCGATCTCGCTGGAATCGCCCGGCTCGGCGATCGACACCGGCCGGATCACGCGCGTCGATCCGGCGCTGGGCAGCGCCATCTCCGGCTGGAACAAGCTGCCGGACCTGGTCGGCGCCTTCAAGCTGGAGCGCGACTGGGGCCACTTCAAGGCCGCCGGCATCGTGCGCCAGGTCGGCTACCAGAACACGGCCTCTTTCAATGGCGAGCCGTCCGGCACGCGCACCGGCTACGGTCTCAACCTGAGCGGCACCCTCAACATCTTCGGCAAGCGGGACAGGCTGAGCTGGCAAGTCGTCTCCGGCAAGGGCATCGCGAGCTACATGAACGACGGCGGCGTCGACCTGGCGCCCGACCGCGCGCTGCATGCGCAGACCGTCAGCACGCTGGGCTGGCTTGCGTACTACGGCCACAAGTGGAACGAGCAATGGACCAGTTCCATCGGCTACAGCGAGCACCGGCAGAACAACACCGATGGACAATTGCCGACGGCCTTCCGCAAGGGCAGCTATTCGTCGCTCAACCTGCTGTATTCGCCGACGCCGAACGCCACGGTGGGGGGCGAGCTGATCTGGGGCCGTCTTGAGGACAAGCTGGGCCGTTCCGCCGACGACTACCGTTTCCAGTTCTCGACCAAGGTCGGGTTCTGATTTGCCTATCTGGGCGCGCCACCCGCACGGCGCTGGGCATCACTTCGCTTCTCGGCAAGGTAGCTGTTCAAGTCCGTCTCATGCAACTGCCTGGGATATTTCTCGGTGGCTGCGAACCAGCGCTTCTGCATGGCCACGGCGTCGGCTTCGCCGCCCTTGGCGCCAGTCCCGCCACCCGCCGCAAGGTACGCATCGACCGCCAGGAAGTAGCGCATCGCATTGCGCTCCACGAGCCCGCGGGAACCGCGTATGAAATCGCGCTCGCCATTGGGCAGCTTGCCCACGACCGTGAAGCCGACCTTGTTGCGACCGGTGGTGGCGAGGTAGGCCTTCGTGCCCGATCGCGCCGCGGCGCTTTCGTCGTAGCGGTAGGAGAAATGAAGGAAGCTGCGCTTCGGGTCGAGCGCGATCGCCTCCAGCACGATGCGGTAGTTGCTGGTGCCCAGCGGGCCCTTTGCCGCAGTCAGCGCCACTTCCAGGTGGTCCGCGGACCGGTCGACCACGCGGTATGCGAAGGGCAACTCGAAGGCCCCGTCCACCGGCAGGTCGAATTTCCGGACCACGCTCAACGTGATCACCTCCTGGCCTGGCGCGCCGGCGACCTTGCAGTCGCGGTTGTTGAGATGCAACAGCAGCGCTGCGCACCAGTTGGACGGCGAGCCGAACGCAGCGGTCAGCGCCGACAACGGCTGGTCGACGACCGCATGCACGTCGCCCTTCAAGCCACCGGACGTCTCCTGGGAGATCAAGCGCATCGGTCTTCGCAGCGGGCTCGCCGCCAGTTGCTCGCGCATCTGTTCATACGTCGCGCGCATCTCGGCCGCGGTTGCCGCGCGGGCGTCGAAGGCAGAAACGGCGACCAACGCGCCGCAAAAGCAGGCAGCAAGGTATCCGGCCCATCGTTCGAGATATCCGGACATGAGGCCTCCAGCACGCTGTTGGGATGGCATCCCGGGAAGGAATGCGCAGAGGGAACATTCTCCGGCCAGAGTGCTCTCGCTGCGTCGTGCGGAGGAACATTGAGTAATCATTTGTTGACGATCGTCAATCACGACAGCAAGATCGTCGCATCTGACACGCGTTGTCGACGCGGCTGGTTGCACCCGCCGCCGGATCGGGGATTGCTGGCTGCCGCATGTCGCGGGCCAGAACCGGAAGAGGTACAAATGGGTTTCACACTCCAGGTGGCGCCGCGGCAACGATCGCCGGCAATTCGGCGACCTCCGCTGGCCGGTTCCATTCGGTTCCCGATGCGCCGTCGGCATCGCAGCCCGTTGGCTGAATGAGTCGATGGCGAGCCTGCGCCCTCGCATGACGCCCGCTGCTGCGCTCCGGTCCGTCCCTCCGGTCGCAGGCAGCACCGTTTCCATGCACACCTCCGCCATGACCGATCGCCCCACGGCCGTCGCCGTCGTGCGGGAGCGCCTGGGAGAGTTTGCGGCCTTCGACCAGGTGCTGACGGAACTGTCGGCGGAGCTCATCAACCTGCCGGCCGACCGGATCGACAAGTCGATCGAGCACGGCTTGCACCAGTCCATCGACATCCTGGACATCGACCGCTGCGCGATGCTGAGAGTGGACGGGGAGACAGGCCAGGCCACATTCACCCACACGGCCGCGCGCACGGGGGTGGCCACGGCGCCGAGGTCGCTCCTGCCGCGCGAGCACCTGCCCCACGCTCTGGCCACGGTCATGGCCGGCAACACCCTGGCATTCACCCGGCTCGATGAATTGCCGCCAGAGGCCAGCGTGGACCGCGCGACGTACGAGAAGTACGGGCAGAAGTCCCATCTCGTGATGCCGTTGTGGATCGCCGGCGAGGTGCGGGGTCTGCTGAGCTTTGGCAGCACGCGGCGCGAGCGTGCATGGTCGGACCAGTTGCAGGCGCGCCTGCGCAGGCTGGCGGAAGTTCTGGGCAATGCGCTGGCGCGCAAGCGCGCGCAGGAGGAACTCGACCAGGCACTCGGGTTCGAGCGCCTGACCACGGGCATCCTCGCCTCGTTGCTGCTGGCCAGGACGCAGGATGGCGCGAAGGCCATCGAACTCGCCCTGCGCGACATTGCCAGGTTCCTCAACGTGGAGCGCGCGACCCTTTGGGAACGCCTGCCGGGCCGGGCCGAATTCCGCAAGTCCAGCCGCTGGACTGCGCCGGGCGTGCCGACACCACGAGAGGTCTTCAACCTCATCGATGCCCCCTGGATCAGTGCCCAGCTGGTGTCGAACCAGGTCGTGCGGCTCACGCGGCTGGATGATCTCCCTGCGTCCGCAACATCCGACCGGGCGACGCTCCTGGGACTGGGCGTGCGAGCGCAACTGATCGTGCCGCATTGCGTGGGCGGCGTCGTGGATGGCGCGCTGGCGGTGGCTTCCGTCAGGCAAGAGCGGTCCTGGCCGGCACCCCTGGATTCCGGCCTGCGCCTGCTCACCGAAGTGTTCTCGAGCCTGAACGTCCAGGTTGCGGCCGACCGTGAGCGGCGGGCTGCCGAAGCGGAGGCTGCGCTGTGGCGCGAGCGTCTGGCACACATCGTCCGTGTGCACGCGGTCGGGGAGATGTCGGGCGCGCTGGCGCACGAGATCACGCAGCCCATGGGCGCGATCGAGAACTACGCGCTCGCGGCCAAGCGCCGCCTCGCGGGCCCGCAGGCGGATCTTGCCAAGGTGGCGGGGTTGCTCGACAACATCGTCGACCAGGCCAGCCGCGCCGGCGACGTGATCTCGCGCCTGCGCACCATGGTGCGGCGCCACGACATGGAGCTGGCCTATGTGGACGTGGAACGCGTGATCCGCTTCTGCGCCGATACGGTGAGGATGGATTGCGAGCTTCGCAACATCGAACTGCAGCAGGAAAGGGCGGCGGACATCCCCTTCGTCGTGGCCGACGAGGTCCATATCCAGCAGGTCGTGCTGAACCTGCTGCGCAACGCCATGGACGCGATGGATCATCCGGACCTGGATCGGCCCAGGATCATCACGCTCTGGATCCGGCATGCGGCAGGCATCGTGTCGGTGGGCGTGGCGGACGTGGGAACGGGCATCGCCGCGGGTGAACTGGAGCGTGTGTTCGAGTCCTTCTACACGAGCAAGCCCGGTGGGCTCGGCATCGGGCTGGCCATCAGCCGCAAGCTTGTCGAGGCGCACGGCGGCAAGCTCTGGGCTGCGCATCGTCCCGGCGGCGGCGCGGTCTTCGAATTCACGCTGCCGGCGGCGGCGATCGGAAGTTGAGCGTCATGAGCATCGAGCAAACCGTCTTCATCGTCGACGACGACGAGGCCTATCGGGACTCTGTCAAGGAGCTCGTGAATTCGGTTGGCACGTCGGCCTTGACCTACGGCTCGGCGCTCGAATTCCTGGAGGCTTTCGACCCGGAGCGCCCAGGCTGCCTGGTGCTGGACGTGCGCATGATGCGGATGAGCGGCATCGCGTTGCAGGCCAGGTTGAGCGCCATGGGTGCAAAGTTGCCGATCGTGTTCATCAGCGGGCACGGGGACATCGAGATGGCGGTGAAGGCGATCAAGGACGGCGCCGTGGACTTCGTCCAGAAGCCCTACCGCGAGCAACAGTTGCTCGATGCCATCGACGAGGCCTTGCGACGCGATGCGGCCTGGCGCAGTGCGCCACAAGCCCTCGTGCAGGGCAAGGAGGGCGGGGCACTGGCCGGACGGATTGCCGCCCTCACCGAGCGCGAGCGTGAAGTCATGACGCTGGCCCTCGACGGTGTCCCGAACAAGCTCATTGCCAAGCAACTCACCCTGAGCCACCGCACCGTCGAGCATCACCGCAGCCGCCTGCTGGAAAAGCTGGGCGTCGCATCGATCGTCGACCTGATGCGCCTGCTGCGCGAGGAGCCCGGCCTGATGGATTCGCCGGTCAAGTGACCATCGCCCCTTGCCGCGACGGCGTCAATGGATCGCTGAACGTGTGGCGCCTGGCCTTCCTCGTTGTCGTGCTGCTGGTCGGTGGCTGTGCCAGCCTTCCGCAGGGCTACGAGCGGGCCGAATCGCATGCGCTGGAAGACACGTCGTCCACCGCACTGGGGCTGGCCGGCCGCGATGCATTGCAAGCCCACGCCGGCCAGAGCGGATGCCGGGCGCTTCCCAGCGGCATCGATGCGCTGGCGGTGCGGATGCTGCTGGCCGAAGTGGCCGAGCGTTCGCTGGACGTGCAGTACTACATCTGGCGCGACGACCTGACCGGGCGGCTGTTCGCGAATGCACTGCTGCGCGCCGCCGACCGCGGCGTGCGTGTGCGCGTCCTGATCGACGATGTCGGCACCCGCTCGAACGACGAGACGCTGCTGGCCCTGGAGGCGCATCCGAACATCGAGATCCGCCTGTTCAATCCCGTCGCTTCGCGCAGCTTTCGCGTCCTGGGCATGCTGGGCGATTTTTCGCGCATCAACCGGCGCATGCACAACAAGGTCTTCATCGCAGACAACCAGCGCGCGGTGCTCGGCGGCCGGAACATCGGCGACGAATACTTCGACGCCTCCGGCGACCTGGCCTTCGGCGACCTGGACGTGCTGACGCTCGGCCCGGTCGTGGCCGACGCATCGAAGGCCTTCGACTGGTACTGGAATGTGCCGGCCTCGGTGCCCATCACGGCGTTGATGAATCGTCAGGGCGCGGCCTCGAAGCTCGACACGCTGCGCACGACGCTGGCGGCGTATGTCGAGGCGCAGCAGGAGACCGCCTATGTGCGCCGCGCGAGATCGACCGGCGCACAGATCCTTGCCGCCGGAACCGGGGACGTCTTCTGGGGCACCGCGCACCTGGTCGTCGACGACCCGGCCAAGATCACGCGCGCGCCGGATGACGACATGGGCCACCTGATGCCGCAGCTGCAACAGATCGGCGTCCAGTTGCGCAGCGAGTTGCTGATCGTCTCGCCCTATTTCGTGCCCGGTGATGCGGGCGTGGCCTCGTTGACCGGGCTGGTGGGGCAGGGCGTGCGCGTCACGGTGCTGACCAATTCGCTGGCGGCCAGCGACGTCGGTGCGGTGCATGCGGGCTACAAGCGCTATCGCGAGGCGCTCATCGATGGCGGCGTGCGCCTCTACGAGCTGAAGCCCGACGCCATCGCCCACGTCGATGGCAAGGCCGGCGCCCGAACGATCGGCGGCTCGCGCGCATCCCTGCATGCCAAGACCTTCGTCTTCGATCAGCGCGCCGTCTTCATCGGCTCGCTCAACCTGGACCCGCGATCTGTGCAACTCAACACCGAGATCGGCGTCATCTGCGAAAGCGAGCCCATGGCCCGCGAGATGGCGGGCCAGCTGGCGCGCGGCTTCGACAAGGTGGCCTGGCGCGTCGAACGCGCGGGCGGCGCCGATGGCCGGGCACACCTGGTCTGGACCGAAAGCACCGCGACCGGCACGACGCAATACAGCGATGAACCCGGCGTCAGCACCTGGCGCCTCCTCGGCGTCTGGTTCCTGGGTCTGCTGCCGATCGAGTCGCAGTTGTAGCGCGTCGCGTCAGGGCTTGTTTGCAGATGCGCCGCTTTTGTTGATAGCTTCCGGCTTCTGCCCTTGTGGACCATCTCATGGAACTCCTTCTGAGCCCCGACGCCTGGATCGCCTTCGCGATGCTGACTGCGCTGGAGATCGTGCTGGGCATCGACAACATCATCTTCATCTCGATCCTCGTCGGGCGACTTCCCCCGGAACAGCGCGACAAGGCACGGCGTCTCGGCCTCGGCTTTGCCATGGTGTCGCGGGTGCTGGCAAGGGGATGTTCTGGAGCATCATCGGCCAGATTGCCATCATCGACATCGTCTTCTCGCTCGACTCGGTGATCACGGCCGTCGGCATGGTCGACCAGATCGCGGTGATGATGGCCGCCGTCATCGCATCGGTGGTCGTCATGCTCGTCGCGGCCAAGCCCATCGGCGACTTCGTCGACCGGCATCCCTCGGTCAAGGTGCTGGCGCTGGCCTTCCTCGTCATGGTGGGCATGGCGCTCACGGCCGAAGCCTTCGACCAGCATGTGCCGAAGGGCTACATCTATGCCGCGATGGCCTTTTCGCTGGCCGTGGAAGCGCTCAACATCCGGGCGCGCGCCAAGAGAAAGGCGTTGGCCGCGCGCTAAGACTGGGACTTGCTACCGCCCCATCCGGGCGTCATAGCTGCGCGACACCTGCTGGAGCAAGCCGGCGTCGCGCAGCCCGGCCCCGTCGAACTGGACCCTGACGCTGCCGTCGCCTTGCCGGCTGATCGTCGCGGTCACCGTGCCCGCGCCGGGGCTTCCGACGATCGTTCCGCTGCCGCGGTCCTCGACGCTGATGGACAGGCCCTGGTCCCGCATCGCGCCCGATGCCGCACTGAAGGAGCGGTCGTAGTTGGCCGGCACGGCGGCCGGCGCCGGCACCGGGTAGGGGTAGTACGCACAGCCCCCCAGGGCCAGGGCGCCGGCGCAGCACAGTGCGCGCGCCATGGCCCGCATCGAAGCGCCCGCGCGAGTCTCGGCCGTAGTGATGTGGCTGAGCGTCAATTTCGTCATGTCGTCCTCGCTTCCTGTTTTCACGGCCGATTCCAGGCGCTGCCAAACTGTACGTAGTAGACCGGCCCTTGAGGCCCGTAGGCCACGTCCAGGCCCATGTGCATCCCGTACTTGCGCGCGATTTCGTAGCGGAAGCCGAAGCCGCCGGTGCTCACGTTCTGGGTCGAGCGATTGCGCGAATCGCTGTTGCGCGCCGCGCCGACGCCGCCGAACCCGACGACGCTGAAGCGCTCCCAGAACTGCCAGCGCACTTCCGCTTCCGCCTGCGCGGTGTATTCGCCTTGGTAGCGCATCGCCGGCACGCCGCGCAGGCTGATGAAGGGGCGCAGGTAGAAGGGCACGTCGCCGAAGCTGAGGACCGAGCTTCCCATCACGCCCACGGTCAGGCTGCGCGAGATCGGCTGGTAGTGCATCGCGGTCAGGTTGACCCGCTGGAAGTTGCTGGTTCCGCCCAATGCCTTCGAGAACAGCCCCGCGGACAACTCCAGGTAGTCGCCCTTGGTCGGCGTGAACATGTTGTCGCGCGAGTCGTAGTTCAGGATCGGCAGCAGGCCCGCGACCCTGGACTCCCGCTGGAAGGCCGGTGGCAGGCGTGACTCCTCCTGCGTATTGAAGTCGACGGTGGTCGAGGCCAATGCGTAGCCAATGCCGATCCAGGCGGGCGAATTGCCGATGCGATAGCGCCCCTGGGCCACGAGGGCGCTGGTCTTGAGGTTGTAGGACTGCGGACTCTCCTGCAGGCTGGCGTCGCGGCCGATGCCGTAGAAGTCCAGGTTGACCGACGCGCGCACCACGCCGACGACGGTTCGCACGCGGTCATCCATCCAGTGGCGCACGTCGCCCGCGAAGGCGCCCTTGGTGCCGTTGTCGGTGCCCAATGCGGCCACCACCGAGATGTTGGGCCGGCCGAACCCGGCCGCCGCCGTGCCGTCGTCCTTCTGCTTGTCGATGAAGGCCATGGCGCCGACGGCGCCATAGCCCACGGCCGGCTCGGTGATCGGGATGGCCAGCGGCACAAAGCCGTAGGTCTCGTCGAGAAAGCCGCTGATGTCCAGCCAGCCATCGTCGCCGCGGATGCGACTGGGTTTCTTGGGTTCGGCGGACGCATCCGTCGCAGCGGGCTCGTCCGCCCATGCGCCAGCGGCAACAAATGCGAGGGCCAGTGCGAGGCAGTGCCGGCGCATGCATCAGTCCCGCAGGCAGCGCTGGCGTCGCGCGCCTCCAGCCGCTCCCTGCGGGGCTGAAGTGCCACTGCGGCGAACACAGTTCTCAGGATGCGGGACCATGACTTTCCTGCTGGAGTTTGCGGGGTTGCCGGACACGAATTTCCCCGACGCATCTTGCGCCGATGGGAAAAGGGTAGCGTCGCGGCGCATTGCGCAATTTGCGCCAGATCAAGTCAGGGCCCTCCCGGAAGATTCCGCCCGCCGTCGCCCCCGCACTTGATTTGGCGCAAGTTGGGCCCGGCCATCGCTGGCTAGCATCTGGCCTGCTCGACATCTGTCTGCCCCAGCTTGAGTCAGGACATGAGGACACATCCAGCCCAGGACCCCAGCCCGCAGGTACCCGCCACGACGCCATCCCTGCCAAGGCGCGATCGACGGCGTCGTGCCTTCCAGGCGGCGCTGGCGATGTTCTTCCTGTTGTTGCAGGCGCCCAGCGTCCACGCCTCCTTCCTGGAGGGCGAGGCACTCGACAACTTTGCCAACATCCTGTCCTGGGTGGTGCTGGCGCTGGTGCCGTGCCTGGGCATCGCGCTGTTCTGGATCGTGCATGTGATGCCGGAGAAGATTGCCGAGAAGCGCCACCATCCGCAGAAGGACGCGATCCACACCCTGTGCCTGCTGTCGCTGGTCTTCGGCGGCCTGCTATGGCCGATCGCCTGGCTCTGGGCCTACACGCGGCCGGTGGCCTACAAGATGGCCTACGGCACCGAGAAGCACGAGGACTTCTACTTCGAACACGGTGACAAGGCCGAGCGCGGCGAACTGGCCTCGCATGAGTTCGATCAGATGGTGGCCGAACTGGATGCGATGGAACGCCAGGGCCACCTCACGCCGGAGCTCAAGCGCGTGCGCGAAAACCTGATCGCCGCGCAGCGCAACATTGCCGCGGCCCAAGTCGCCGAGAGCGCGCCTGTGGTGGCAACCGTCCCGCCGGTCGTGGCGCCCACCCCGCCCGACGCACCCAAGGGGGCATGAATGGAAGCCATCCTGCTTGGCATCTATGCCTTCTTCGTCTGGCTGATCTTCTTCAAGTTCAAGTGGCTGCCGTGGAACAACGTCTCGATGGTGATCGTCATCACCATCCCGGTGGTCGGCATGGCGGTGCTGATCATGCTGCTGAACATCTTCGCGCCCTCGACGCCCGACGTGCGCGTCTACAAGTACGTGATCAACATCGTGCCGCAGGTGCGGGGCCGCGTGATCGAGGTGCCGATCGAGGCCAACCAGCCGATCAAGCGCGGCCAGGTGCTGTTCAAGATCGACCCGACGCCTTACCAGTTGACGGTCAAGACGCTGGAAGCGCAACTGGCCAACGCGGAAGGCGGCACGCGCAAGTTGCGTGAAGAACTCAATGCGTCGACCTCGAAGTCGGCGGCCGTGCGCGCGCAACTCGAATTGATGCGCAAGCGCGTGGTCCAGAACAGGCAGTTGGTCAGCAGCGGCGCCGGCGACAAGTTCGCGCTGGAGCAGGCGGAAGCCAACCTCAAGGACATGGAAGCGCAACTGGCTGGCGCCATCGCGGGTGAATCCCAAGTGCGCGCGCGCCTGTCGGCCACCGTCGATGACGACCAGGCCGAGGTCGCGCAGATCAAGGCGCAACTCGAGAACGCGAAGTGGGAGCTGTCGCAGACCACCGTGGTCGCGCCCTCCGACGGCCAGGCGGTCAACCTGCAACTGCGCGTGGGCTCGATGACCGCGGCGCTGCCGGTCACGCCGGTGATGAGCTACGTGGAGAACGCCTACCAGGTGGTGGCGCTCTACCAGCAGAATGAACTGCACCAGGTCGCATCGGGCGACGAGGCCGAGTTCACGCTCAAGACCAATCCGGGCGTCATCTACAAGGCCAAGGTGGAATCCATCGTCTGGGCGCAGGGTGCAGGCCAAAGTCCGAATGCCCTGCAACTGCCCACGACCGGCATGGGACCGTTGCCGCCGGGCCGCTTCGCCGTCCGGCTGGACATCGACCCGAAGTTCCAGAACGAACTCTTCCCCGCAGGCGCGGTGGGCGACGGCGCGATCTACACGCAGCACCTGGAGGTGATCCAGATCATCCGCAAGGTGATCGTCCGCGTCGGCGCGAAGATCGACTACCTGGTGCTGAAGCTGCATTGAGCCGCACCATGCTCCATTCACGCATGCGCTCAGGGTCGATGCTGGCGCTGGTCGTACTGGGCCTCGCGGGTTGCTCGCTCAAGACCGCGCCCGAGTCGGCCGCGTTGCAGACGGACAACCTGTCCAACGTGGTCCTGCCCGGCGGCTGGAAGGCCGGTGGGATGCCGGGCGACGTGCGCAACGACTGGATCGCGGGCTTCAACGATCCGGTCCTGGCCAGTCTGGTCAACGAGGCGCTGCTCTTCAACCTCGACCTGCGTGCATCGGCCGCGCGCATCGAGCAGGCTGCGGCAGGGGTCAAGGCGGCGGGCGCGCAGGCGGTGCCGGCGGTCGACTTCCTCGGGCGCAAGGGCGGCAAGCTCGGCGGCGACGGCTCCGGCCTCAACGGCTGGATGATCTCGGCCTCCTGGGAGATCGACGTCTGGGGCCGCGTGCGCTACGCCCGGCGCTCCGCCGAAGACCAGTTCGCCTCGACGCAGGCCGACATGGCGGCGGCCCGGCAATCGATCGCGGCGCTGGTGGCCAAGGGCTGGTTCCTCGCCACCGAAGCCTCGCTGCAACGGCAGCTCGCCCGGCAGATGATCACCAGCACCGACCAGTCGGTGAAGCTGGCCGGCGACCGCTTTCGGATCGGCGCGGCGAGCGAGTCCGACGTGGTGCAGGCGCGCGCCGATCGGCAGGGCTATCTCGATGCGGAGAAGCAACTCGACCTGGCCTACGTCAAGGCGCTGCGTTCGCTGGAGATGCTGCTCGGGCGCTATCCCGCGGCGGAACTCAAGACCACAGACACCTGGCCGCGCGTCGACATGCCGGTGGAAGCCGGCGTGCCCTCCGAGTTGCTGGAGCGCCGCCCCGACATCGTGGCCGCGCAACGCCGTGTGGCCGCGGCCTTCAACAGCACTCAGGAGGCGCAGATGGCGCGGCTGCCGCGCATCTCGCTGACGGCGGGCCTGTCCTCGATCACCAGCGAACTCTTCGTGCTGAAGGACCGTGACAACCCCATTGCAGGCGCGGGCCTGAGCATGCTGATTCCGCTGTTCCGTGGCGGCGCGTTGCAGGCTCAGGTCGACGCGCGCACGGCCGAACAGAACCTGGCCGCCGCGCAGTGGGCGCAGACCGCGATGAAGGCCTTCAACGAAGTCGAGTCCGCACTCGCCGAAGAGGCCACGCTGCGCCAGCGCGAACCCATCATCGATGCCCAGATCCGCGAGGCGCAGCGCGTGCTCGAATTCCAGAACACCCGCTACCGCGTCGGCAACACCGACCTGCGCTCGGTGACGCAGCAGCAGATGGCCGTCTACGCGGTGCGCTCGACATTGCTGCGCGTGCAGGCCGAGCGTCGCGTGCAGCGCGTGAACCTGTTGCTGGCGCTGGGCGGCGCATGGGACCGCAGCGAGAACCTCGCGTCGTCCTCGAAGCGGTAGCGTCCCACATGCGCTTGAACGCATCCCCAGTACGCTGGCCTTTTTTCAGATCGCTCGGCACCATGCCCGGCGCTTGTCCCAGGAGCGAAGCCGTGGAAGCTCAATCCAAGTCCGTCATCACGGCCATTGCGCTGGCTGTGATGGCTGCGAGTTGCACCGCACCGGTCACGCCGGGCCCCACCGGCGGCGCGCCGCCGCCCAGCACGACCTCGGTTGCCGCGGGAGGGTCGCAGCAGGGCACGCAGGTCTTCAGCGAGGCGCAGATCGACCAGATGATGGCACCCATCGCGCTCTATCCGGATTCGCTGCTGTCCCAGGTGCTCATGGCATCGACCTATCCGGCCGATGTGGTGGAAGCGGCCAAGTGGTCGGCTGCCCATCCGGACCAGAACGGCGATGCGGCGGCCAAGGCGGTCGAGAGCCAGCCGTGGGACCCGAGCGTCAAGTCGCTGATCGCCTTCCCGCAGGTCATCCAGATGATGGGCGACAAGCCCGACTGGGTGCAGAACCTCGGCGATGCCTTCCTCGCTTCATCGAAGGACGTGCTCGACTCGGCCCAACGTTTGCGCACCCGCGCGCAGGCCAGCGGCAACCTGCAATCCTCGGCGCAGCAGAAGGTGTCGGTGACGGCGGATGCCCAGTCGCCGCAGAGCGTCATCACGATCGAGCCGGCCGATCCGCAGGTGGTCTATGTGCCCACCTACAACCCGGCCATCGTGTACGGCACATGGCCGTATCCGGCCTATCCGCCGTACCTCTACTATCCGCCGGCCTACTACTACCCGGGTGCCGCCCTCGCGTCGGGGATCGCGTTCGGCATCGGCGTCGCCGCCATCGGTGCGCTCTGGGGCAATTGCAACTGGGGCGGCGGCAGCGTCAACATCAACGCCGCCCGCTTCAACAGCATCAACGTGAACCGGCAGATCAGCGGCAACCAGGCCTTCCAGCACAACGCGGCCAATCGGCGCGGCGTGCCCTATCGCGACAGCCGCAGCCAGCAGCGCTTCGGTGGCAATGTGCCCGGCGCGGAACAGCGCGGCGACTTCCGCGGACGCGCGGACGGCTCGCGCGATGCGCAGCGCCAGCAGGCGCAATCGGCGATGCAGCAGCGCGGCATGGACCCGGGTCAGGCGCGCAACCAATTGCGCAACGATCCGGGCACGCGCGAGCGCGCGCAGGCCGCCGCCCAGGGGCGTCCGGGTGGCGATTTCGGCGGTGGCGACAGGATGGGCAACCAGGGCTTGTCGAACATCAATTCACGCGGCGGCATGGGCGGCGACAACGCGTTCCGCGGCGCCGGCAACGCGAGCCAGATGCAGCGGCAGATGGATCGCGGCGGCGCCAGTCGGCAGTCCATGCAGCAGCATGGCGGCTTCAGTGGCGGCGGAGCCCGCATGGGTGGCGGTGGTGCCCGCATGGGCGGAGGCGGCCGTGGTGGCCGTCGATAGGAGGCCGACCATGTCCAAGTTCCATGCTATTCGGAGGCCATCCATGTTGCACTTGAAGGCCGCCCGGTACGCCACCGGTGTGCTCATTTCCATGGCCGCGCTGGCCTCGACCGCCACATTCGCACAGCGCGCCTATCCCAGTGCCGAAGCGGCTGCGGATGCGCTGCACGATGCCATCTCGCGCAACGACGTGGACGCCTTGCGCACGGTGCTCGGCCCCGATTGGCGACGCTTCGTCCCGGTCGGCAGCGTGGATCGGCGGGATGTCGATGCCTTTCTGGCCGCTTGGGACAAGCAGCACAAGGTCATCCCCGGCTGGAGCGGCCGGAAGCAGATTGCGGTGGGCGATGGCGACTGGACGCTGCCGATCCCCATCGTCGAGAAGGCCGGTGCCTGGCGGTTCGATGTGCGCGTGGGCGCCGACACCATGCGGACCCGTCGCATCGGACGCAACGAACTCGCGGTGATGCAGGCCGTGCTCGCCTACTACGACGCGCAGAAGGAATACGCGCAACGCGACCGCGACGGCGACGGCGTGCTGGAATACGCGCAGAAGTTCGCCAGCACGCCCGGGCGGCACGATGGGCTCTACTGGGACGACAACTCCGCGCAGGGCCAGAGCCCGCTGGGCCCCTTGTATGGCGGCCAGAAGCCGGGCGAGGGCTACCAGGGCTACTACTTCAAGATCCTCAAGTCGCAAGGCCCCAGTGCGCCCGGCGGCGCCTACGACTACATCATCGGGAAGCGCATGCGCAGCGGCTTCGCGCTCATCGCCTGGCCGATCCAGTATGGCGAGACTGGCGTCACATCCTTCATGGTCAGCCATGCGGGCGTGCTGTACCAGAAGGACCTCGGGCCGCAGAGCGATGTGGCGGCTCGCGCGATGAACCAGTTCAATCCGGATGCGTCGTGGTCGAAGGTGAATGCACCCTGATCGCCGCGTTCAGGTCTTGTTCCTGCGCAAGAAGCCTTGCGCGGGCGCGATCCAGTCGACGGCATCGCGCAGATCGGATGGCACGGTGCCGCGATCGCCAGTGAAGAGCATGCGGTCCTCGACGAGCAGGAAGTTGAGCGCCTCGGCATCCTGAGCGGCGGCCACCGCGCGGATCGTCGCACCGCCAAGCTTCAGGACCTCATCGGCCGACAACTGCATCGCACTGGCTTCCGGCCAGACTTCACGCAGCCTGTCGACGGTCGCCGTTGCGAGGCTTGCCCGCGGCGCAGTCGAGAGAATCCATCGAACCGGCCCCGGTGCTGCGCGACGCAGCGCGTCGAACTGCGTCGAACCGGCAGGCATCGGGTCGATGAGGGCGCAGTCGCCGCCCGCCTCGCCGACGAAGTAGCTGTTCAGGCCCGGCGCCGTGGAATCGCCCTCCGCACCGTCCGTCACGCGCCAGACCCTGGGCGACAGTTGCATCGCCAGGCCCGCCTCCAGCGCATAGCGCCCGGTGCAACGGCCATTCGTGTCGACGAGCCCCAGTTCCTCATAGGCCGGCTCCTCGATGTTCACGGCCCGCTGCCCTTGCGGACCTTGGGCGACGCGCGGCATGTTGAGCGGTATGTGCTGCACCGACCGTGCATGGGCCAGGCATTCCGCGGCGCTGCCGAAGGCGTCCAACTGCTCCAGGATGCGGCGCGTCACGTTCATCAGCTTGAGGCCGCGCGCCGGCGACAGCGCCTCGTGTGGTCGCAGCCACATGTGCTCCACGGTCTCCCGGCCGTCCTCGCGGACCACCTGCGCAGCCGGCATCAAGGCCGCGAAGAAGCGGGTGTCGAAGCGTCGCGGCATGCCGGGCGGCGTGAGCCAGTGGGCAAAGTAGGTCAGGCGATCGACGGCCAGGCGCCAGCCCCTCCTGTCACACAGCGCCAGCAGCGCATCGGTGCCTTGCTCCGCAGCATGGCGCATGGCCTCGAGCTCCTGTGCAGGCAGGCCCGCCAGGTCGATCAACTGGCCGCCGGCATCGCTCGCGAACAGCACGCCTGCCTCTTCGAAGCATTCGCGCACGGCGGCGGCGTAGTAGTCGAGGCCGCCCGCGTCCACCGACAGGCGCTGGCTCGCGGCCGCATCATCCAGGCCCGCGCAATGGCCGTGCAGGCTGCGGTCGTGCGCGTCGAGCACGCCACCTGGAAACACGGCGGCGCCGCTGTTCTGGTCATTGGCCTTCTCGGCGCGGCGCAGCAGCAGGACTTCGAGGCCCTCCGGTCCATCGCGCAGCACGAGCAGCGTGGCGGCGGCACGTATCGGACGCGGTGTCGATGGTTGCGGGGGTGGTGAGATGGCGGCGGGCGTGTTGGCTTGCATGAGGCGCCATTGTCGATGCCATCCTCGACCGGTCCAAGCGGCGGCTGTCGCCTCCGGTGAGAATGGCCGCGACCAACTTCGTGGGAATCATCGCGTGATGAGCAAACGGATACTCTGGCCCGTCGTCGTCCTCCTTCTCGCCGCCTGCGCCACGCTGGCCGGCCCCGGTTTCGACAAGCTCTTCGGCCCGGCCGATCCGACGCGATTCGACGCGCGCCCCGCCGGGCCGGCCGTCGGCGTCTATGCGCAGGCGATCCAGCCCATCCTCGACCGGCGCTGCGTCGTCTGCCATGCCTGCAACGATGCGCCGTGCCAGTTCAAGGCCACGAGCTGGGAGGGGATCGCGCGCGGCGCGAGCAAGGCACCTGTCTACGATGCCACGCGCCTGCTGGCCGCGCCGCCTTCGCGCCTGTATGTCGATGCGGACAAGGCCTCGCAATGGCGTGAGCTCGGTTTCTTCCCGGTGTTGAACGAGCACGCGGTGCAGACGCCGGAAGCCAACAAGACCGCCGGGCTCATTCACCGCCTGCTCGCGCTGAAGCAGGACCATCCGCTGCCCACCGGGGGCGTCGTCGGCGGCGGGCTGGATTTCTCGCTGGAACGCACCGCATCGTGCCCGGCAGGCGAGGAGATCGACCGCTACGAGCGCACGGTACCGATGGGCGGCATGCCCTTCGGCCTGCCCGGCCTCGGCAAGGCCGAGCACGACACGCTGACCCGCTGGCTGGCGGAGGGCGCGCCCGCGGCCGCGCCGCCCGCGCCGAGTGCGCTGGCCCTGCAACGTGTTGCGCAGTGGGAGCGCTTCTTCAACGGCGACTCGCTCAAGGAACAGCTGTTCAGCCGCTATGCCTACGAGCATCTGTTCCTCGCGCACCTCTGGTTCGACGACGACCCGCAGCGCCAGTTCTTCAAGCTCGTGCGCTCGGAGACGCCGCCCGGTGAGCCGGTGCGCATCGTGCGCAGCCGTCGCCCGGTCGACAGCCCCGGCGTGGACCGTGTCTACTACCGCATCGTCCCCGAGCTGGAGACCATCGTCGACAAGACGCACATGCCCTATGCGTTGTCGGCCCGGCGCATGGACCGTTGGCGCGAGCTGTTCCTGGACCCGCCCTACACCGTGGCCCGGCTTCCCGGTTACGAGGCGCAGGACGCGGCCAACCCGTTCTCGACCTTCGCGGCGCTGCCGGTGAACGCGCGCTACCGCTTCATGCTGGAGGAGGCGGAGTTCACCATCATGGGCTTCATCAAGGGCCCGGTGTGCCGCGGGCAGATGGCGCTGGACGTGATCCGCGACCACTTCTGGGTCGTGTTCGTCGCACCGGAGAAACGCTTCGACGAGCCGCTGTCCGCGCTGCTGGCGCGCGATGCCAACCTGCTGCGCCTTCCCACGGGCAGCAGCAACACCAACATGCTCGTGCCGTGGGTGCAATACGCACGGCTCGAGAACGAGTACCTGAAGTCGAGGTCGCAAGTGCTGGCTGGCGCGTTGGGCAAGCGGCTCAAGCTCGACCTGAACCTGATCTGGAACGGCGACGGCCGCAACGACAACGCGGCGCTCACCATCTTCCGCCACTACGACAGCGCCAGCGTGGTCAAGGGCATGGTCGGCGACACGCCGCGCACCGCCTGGGTCATCGGCTATCCCTTGCTGGAGCGCATCCACTACCTGCTGGTGGCCGACTACGACGTGTACGGCAACATCGGCCACCAGCTCAACTCGCGCATGTACATGGACTTCCTGCGCATGGAGGGCGAGTTCAACTTCATCGCGCTGCTGCCGCGCGCGCAGCGCGAAGCCACGCGCGATGCCTGGTACCGCGGCGACAGCAAAAGCACGCGCGAACAGGTCTACGGCGGCCCGGGCACCACGCTGCCGGCGGAGAGCGCCGTGCGCTACAAGACCGCGGATGCGAGGCACGAACTCATGGACCAGTTGAAGGCCCGCCTCGGGCCGGTGCTGGACACCCGGCTCGACCTGGGACTGAATGCACCACCGGCCTTGCGTGCCCCGTTGCGCGAGCTTGCCGCGATCAGCGGTGTGTCCTTGCAATGGCTGCCGGAAGTCACGCTGCTGGTCATCGACACACCGGGCGGCCCGGTGAGTACCTACACGATGCTGCGCAACACGGCGCATGCAAGCGTTTCGCACCTGCTCGAACGGAAAGAACTGCGACCGGAGGAGGACACCCTCACCGTCGTCCCTGGCGTCGTCGGCAGCTATCCGAATGCCTTCTACCGCCTCGATGCGGCGCAGCTTCCGGCACTGGCCGAGGCGATACGCCGCCTGGGCTCGGAGGCGGACTACACCGACTTCGCGAAGCGCTGGTCCGTGCGCCGCACCGATCGGGCGTTCTGGGCCGTCAGCGACGACGTGATCTCGCGATACCTCGCCGCGCAGCCACTCGAAGCCGGTGTGCTCGACTACAACCGCCTGGAGAACCGCTGAACGTTCAGGCGTGCCCGCGGGTGCGGCCCGTCTGCAAGGCGTCCATCACCGCGGCCTCGGCGCCCGCCGAAGTCAGCATGTCCCGCGTCAGCACCGCGTTGGTCTGGATGATGCGGGCCACGCACCCGGTCCAGCCCGTCTGGTGACTCGCGCCCACGCCCGCGCCGGTGTCGCCGTGGAAGTACTCGTGGAACAGCACCAGGTCGCGCCAGTGCGGATCGTCCCGGAACTTGTGCGCGTCGCCATTCGCCGGTCGCGCGCCGTTCGCGTCGCGCAGGAACAGCCGCGTGATGCGCTCGCCCAGTTCATGCGCGACTTCCATCAGGGTCATCATCTGGCCGGAGCCGGTCGGGCACTCCACCTTGAAGTCGTCACCGTAGTAGGCATACAGCCGCAACAGCGCCGAGACGAGCAGGAAGTTGATCGGCATCCACACCGGCCCGCGCCAGTTGGAGTTGCCGCCGAACATGCCGGAGTCCGAGTCACCCGGCACATAGCCCACGCGGTATTGCCCGCCGCCATGCTCGAAGACATAAGGGTGCTCCAGGTGTTGGCGCGACAGCCCGCGAATGCCGTGCGAGCTGAAGAACTCGCTCTCATCGAGCATGCGCGACAGCAGGCGTCGCACCTTTCGCTCGTCGACGATCGCCAGCATGCGGCGCCCGCTGACGCCGGGCTGGTCGGGCAGGTGCATGCTGCCCTTGAACTCCGGATGGCGCATCAGGAACTCGCCCGCACGCTTGCGGAAGTTGGGCAGCTTGTCGAGCGTGCCCTCCTCGAAGATCGCGATCGCCGCCAGCGGCAGCAGCCCGACGATCGAGCGCACCTTCAGCCGTTGCGCGTTGCCGTCGGGCAGGCGCAGCACGTCGTAGAAGAAGCCATCTTCCTCGTCCCACATCTCGTCGTTGCACTCGCCCACGCGGTCCATCGCGGCGGCGATCGACAGCGTGTGGCAGTAGAACTTCTCGACGAACTCCTCGTACAGCGGCTCGTGCATCGCCAGCTCGCCCGCGATGCGCAACATCTGCTGGCTGAAGAAGACCATCCACGCGGTGCCGTCGGCCTGGTCGAGGTAGCCGCCGGTGGGCAGCGGCTTGGAGCGGTCGAACACGCCGATGTTGTCCAGCCCGAGGAAGCCGCCCTCGAACACGTTGGCACCGGGGCGGTCCTTGCGGTTCACCCACCAGGTGAAGTTGACCAGCAGCTTCGAGAACGCGTACTTCAGGAACTCGACGTCGCCATCGTCGTCGCGATGCTCCTTGTCGACCAGGTAGAGCTGCATCGTCGCCCACGCATGCACGGGCGGATTGACATCGCCGAAGTTCCATTCATAGGCCGGCAACTGGCCGTTCGGATGCAGGTAGTCGTTGCGCAGCATCAGGCCGAGTTGCTGCTTGGCGAACTCGGGGTCGACCATGCCGAGCGGGATCATGTGGAAGGCCAGGTCCCAGGCCGCGTACCACGGGTACTCCCACTTGTCCGGCATCGAGATGATGTCGTCGTTGAACATGTGGCCCCAGTCGACATTGCGCACGCCCTGCCGCCGCAGCGCCTGCGGCACTTCCGCGCCGGCGCCGTGCTCGTCGAGCCACAGGCCGACGTCGTAGTAGAAGTACTGCTTGGACCACAGCATGCCCGCGAGGGCCTGGCGCATGACGTTGGCGCGGTCGGTATCGGCGCTCACTGCGGGCGGCATGATGGACTCGTAGAACGCATCGGCCTCGGCCAGGCGCGTGGTGAACACCTCGTCGAAGTCGGCGAAGGTGCTTGCGCCCGGCATGCGCGTCGACAGGCGCAGGCGGATCACGCGGGTCTCGCCCGCGGCCAGCGTCATCGCGTGATGCACGGCCGCCTTGGTGCCCTGCTGCGTCGGGTTCACCGCGCCGGCATCGCCATGCACCACGAAGTTGTGGAACGCGTCCTTCACATGCGGCGATGCGTTCTGCGTGCCGAACAGGCGCGCGTTGTTCGTCTCGTTCTCGGTGAACAGCAGCGCGGCGTCGCTGTCGCAACTCAGGTGGTAGTCGGCCAGCGACTCCTGGAACAACGGGTCGGTGTGATGCGCGCGCACGGCTGCATGGCCGGGCAGGTCGATCTTCTCCAGCACCGGCTTGCTGCCGCCGCCCGGCGCGGCCCAGGTGTTGCGGAACCAGAGCGTTGGCAGCACATGCAGCGGCGCGGCATCGGGTCCGCGGTTGATGGCGGTGATGCGCACGAGCACGTCCTCCGGCCCGGCCTTGGCATATTCGACGAAGACGTCGAAATAGCGGTTGTCGTCGAACACGCCGGTGTCGAGCAATTCGTACTCGGGTTGCAGCCTGCCGCGCTGCTTGTTGGTATGGATCAGGTCCAGGTACGGATAGGCCGCCTGCGGGTACTTGTACAGGTACTTCATGTACGAGTGCGTTGGCGTCGAGTCGATGTAGAAGTAGCACTCCTTCACGTCCTCGCCGTGGTTGCCTTCCTCATTGGCCAGGCCGAAGGCGCGTTCCTTGAGGATCGGGTCCTGGCCGTTCCAGAGCGCGAGCGCGAAGCACAGCACCTGGTGGTCGTCGCTGATGCCGCCGAGGCCGTCCTCGCCCCAGCGATAGGCGCGCGAGCGGGCGTGGTCGTGGGTGAAGTAGTTCCAGGCGTCGCCGCTGTCGCTGTAGTCCTCGCGTACGGTGCCCCACTGGCGTTCGCTGAGGTAGGGCCCCCATTTCTTCCAGTCCGCATGCTTGTTGCGGGCTTCATCGAGCCTGGCCTGTTCCGCATTGGGGTTCAAAGCACACCTCCGTGACTTTGGGGGATGGCCGAGTGTCGCGCAGGTGTGGCAGTTGCAGCGCGAATTGCCCCAAGGTGCAGGTGCAACCTCCCCACCAGACGACTGGAAGTTTGCGTGGAAAGTTGTAGAACCATGCCTACCATGATGATCCGAAGCGAGCGTCCGCCCGACCGCTGCATCGACAACGGCACCATCCACACGCGCTACGGCGCCTTGACCTTCGACAAGGGTCAGCCGACCCACGAATCCGCCGAGCATCTGGCGCAGATGCTGACCTTCAGCCGCGCCGTCGACATCTACCAGCACAACGCCGAAGCCGTCGCCATGTTCCGCTTCCGGCAGGGGCTGGCCAACTCGGGCATCCGGCAGACCTGCCAGGTGGTGATCTGGAAGACCGTGCAGGAGGGCGTTGCCGGTTCGCCGTCCGGCATCCGCGAAAAGGTGCAGGTGTGCAATTTCCTGAACCTGCGCAACGGCCCGATCGTGATCGACGTGCCGGCCGGCATCGTCAGTGTGTTCGACGACATGTGGCGCCGTCCGGTAGGTGACGTGAGACGCCTGGACCGGACGACGGGCAAAGGCGGCAAGTACCTGGTGCTGCCGCCCGACGACACGCAGGGCGAGCGGCCGGGCTATTGCGCGCTGCGCTCGCCCACCTATGGCGTGTGGATGCTGCTGCAACCGGTCGACGGCGATCCGCTGCTGGCGGTCCAGCGCTTCGCCGGGCTGCGCATCTATCCGCTGGCACAGCAGGCATCGTGCGTGCCGGCCGTGCAATTCCTCGACCGCTCCAACGGTCCCATCGACACCAGCGCGCCCGCGGACTATCGCTACTTCGAGCAACTCGGCCAGTTGGTCGAGCAGGAACCGGCCGGCGCCGTGACGCCGCTGGAGCGCTTTCATCTTTCTCAGATCGGCATGCGCTTCGGTCATCGCTTCGCGCCCGACGACAGCATGAAGGCGTTGCTGGCGGAAGCCGCCCTCGTGGGTGGCGCGGCGGCGCGCATGAATCGCGGCGGACCCCCGATCGCGGCGCCAACGGGCACGCGCGGCCAGTGGCAGCGCACGCTCGCATGACGGGACGGCAAGCCTGAAGATGAAAGCGGCCGTCCCGGCTTCTTCGTCGCAGGACGTGGCGCTGCCGGAGATCGCACCGTCTCGATACAGGCGTGGCCAGCGGCTAAAGTCGCCGGCTTCCTCCACGTTCCTGCCTACGACATGCACTCCCCCTTGCCACGATCCGCCACGCGCTGCCTTGCCCTTGCCATGGTCGTCGTGGCCGCCGGATGCGCGTCTGGCCCGGCGCCCCGTGTCACGCGCATGGGCGATGGGGTCTTCACGTCGCCGAGCATGCAGGAGGCGGAGGCCTACTGCCGCAACTTCGGGGCACCGATGCGGCTCACCAATCCCAAGCTCAAGCCGGCGCCCGGTACCGATGTGTCCTTCCGCTGCGATTGATGGCCCACCGGGCGCACCAGGGCGCGATGCGGTGATTTGAAAATATTTGTGAACAGCCTTGTCCGCAAGGGGGCGGATGTGCTCCCATGGCGCCGCGCTCCCCGCAAGTCGAATTGGTTTGCGCATCTCGACGTAGTCCCGCGGGGGCCGGCCGGGCGCGTTCCGGCCTGGGGCTCAAAGGCATCCGCACGGGAATCAGGGCGCGTGAGCAGGCCCTAAACCAAAGTGCAGGTTGCCGCGGGCCGATCCAACAGATTCAATAGCTGCTGACGACAACACAACAGCCGACAGGGAGCTGGCAGCCATCGACGCGCATGGAGCGCGGAAGGTTGAAATGACCGACAGCGACTTGCAGGACGACAGCGAAGATGCACCGCTGGTACGCCTCATCGACGATGACGCGACGTTCCGGCGTGAACTCCAAGGGGTTCTTCGAGCGGCGGGATACAGGGTGGCGCAATACGGTTCCGTCGGCGAGATGTTGCTCGACGGCATCGGAGACGCGCCCGGTTGCCTGGTGCTGGACATCCACATGCCGGGCCCGAGCGGCCTGGACCTGCAGGAAATGATTGCCACGCAACCGGAGCCCCTGCCCGTCATCTTCGTGACGGCGGAAGCCACGGTGCATGAGACCCTGCGCGCCATGAAGGCCGGCGCCGCCGACTTCTTCTTCAAGCCGATCGACAGCGACGCGTTGCTGCCTGTCGTGGCCAAGGTGATCGAGGATGACGCCGTGCGCCGCCGGGCGCGACTGCGCCAGACCGCGTTGCAGGCCCGTTATTCGAGGTTGAGCCCACGCGAGCGGCAGGTGCTCGACATGGTGGTGAACGGCGCCCTCAACAAGCAGATCGGCTGGGAACTCGGTGCCGCGGAACGCACCGTCAAGGCCCATCGCGCGCACGTCATGGAAAAGATGGAGGTGCGTTCACTGGCCGAACTGGTGAAGGCGGTGGGGCAACTCGAAGCGTCCCTCGCGTTTGCACCGGGGCGCGGCGGCAGCTGACGGATCGACGAGAACGCCTGCGTGTGGTGCGCTGCGTACCCGCGCGGACGACCCGGGGCGAGGCCTATTGCGGACCGCCGCCGTTGCGTCGCAACATGGCCGCCAACAGGTCGGTGTCGGGATCGGTGTTCTTCCTTGCCGTGGGCGGGGCGCTTCTCGCAACGCGCTTCTCGTCCCGCGTCTTCGCGACGGCTGTGCTGCCGGACTTGCCCGGCACATGCACCTTGGTCCGCGCGCCCACCACATCGGTGTGCTGTCGAACCTGCTTTGCCGACGCCTGCTTCTGGACGGGCTTGGTCGCGGCGACTTTTCGAGGCTTGTCGGATCCGGCCTTCGACGCGCCTGACGCCGTAGCCTTGGTCGCAGCCACCAAGGGTGGCGCAGCCTTCGGTGGCACGGCAGTCCGGGCTGTCATGACCCTGGACTCGCGTGCAAACTCATCGGAAATCTTTGCGACGCCGGTCCCGGCGGGGCGGGCGGATTCGAGATTCAGCGCCGTGAGGGCGGGGACCGACGGTTTCAGCTCCTCGGCTGCGACCGCCGCAGGGGCAGGAGGGGCAGGGGCAGCGGAACTGGCTGGCGCGGCGGTTGGCGCTGGCGCCGTCGCGACCGTCGCGATAGCCGGCTTCGTCGCACCCGAAGTGGCCCAGAAGCCTGCTCCGATGCCGATTGCGACGATGCAGCAAGCCACCGCGATCATGCCGCCCGAGATGCCCGGGGGCTTGTGGCCACCGAGGTCGGCCAGCACGCGTGTGGGCTCCGTGGTGCTTCGCGGGTCGGACGGCGAGGAAGGCGCCGGGTCCATGAGGCTGGGCCAACGGCTCGTCGACGCCTCTTTGCTTGATTTGCTCATTTGTATTTCCCCCTGATGAACCTGTACTTTTCAGCACAAGGTGACAGCCGTCGCAGATTAGCAGGTTTTCCAATGAATACGCCAACCTACAATTTCCGCGTCTTCGCATCGTTCACGGTTTGGCTTGTTCGCTCTCGCGCTTTTTTTCTATTTCGTACTGATGGTGGCTGTGGCCGCCATTTTTTTTCTACCGTCTGCGCGGGCGCGAGCCGTTGCAATGGCGAGCGGCGCATGGCGGTCCTTCGCCAGCAGTTGGCGTCGTGCGCGGCATGGCGCCGCGCGGACCTCGACCGCCTCGGTGCGCGCGGCGGGCAGCGCGGGCTCCGGCGCGCTGCAGTTCCTGGTCCGGCGCCGGTTCATGCTCCTGGGCGGACTGGCGGTACTGGCCGTGCCCGTATTGTTCAGCGTGGTGCTGCGCAGCGGCAAGACGGTGTTCTACGAAGATGCTGAACGCGACACCGACGAGAAGGTCGAGGCACTGCTTCGAGGCGAGCACCTGGTGCCGCCGCCGGCCTTGCCGCCGGAGGTCTTCGCGACGGCCGAAGTCGAGCAGGTGCGGCCGCTAACCCGGGAAGGCAGCCGCAACTGGGATGTACTGGACCCCGATTTCCGCGCGCGCCTGCTGCTCGTCTACAAGGTCATGAAGGACAAGCACGGCTACGACCTCGCGCTGCTGGAAGGCTACAGAAGTCCGGAGCGTCAGGCAAAACTTGCCGCTTTGGGCGAGCACGTGACCAGAGCGAAGGCAAATCAAAGTTACCATCAGTATGGTCTGGCAGCAGACAACGCGTTCTATCGAAATGGCAAACTCGTCATTACCGAGAAGGACCCGTGGGCGATGGAGGGCTACCGCCTGTATGGCGAAGTGGCTGAATCGCTCGGGCTTGTCTGGGGCGGCCGATGGTCGTTCAAGGACTATGGACACGTGGAATACCGCAAGCTAGGTTTCAAGCTGCCACGGGATTGATTGAAATTGTGTGAGTTGCGCGCCGCCAAGAATGCGGTGCGCAGGGCAGCCAAGGGAGTAGATAAAAATGAATCGACCGCACGACGTGCCGGGCGATGGATCTGACTGTCACGGCGTCTCCGACGCCGCGTCCGGCAACCAATCGACATCACCATCCGGCCACCGCGCCACGCGCGCGGCTTCGGGCCGCGCGCTCGTTGCCATGATTGCTGCCGCATCGCGGCACGCCTGAGCGATGAGCCGCTTCTTCAGCTTCCTGCTGGACACGCGCACGCTGTCCATCATCGGCTTCCTCGCGCTGGCCGGGGTCCTGTTCCTGGGCGTGCAGCAACTCGAACTCGCGCTGACCTATGCCGTGGCCGCGTTTGCCGTGGCCTTGGCGATCTGGCTGGTGGTCTGGCTCGTTCGCCGCTGGCGCAGGCGCAAGGCCAATCAGGAACTCGGCGACATGCTGGAGCACCAGGGCGAGACGGCCCCGGTCACGCCCGTTGCCGACCCTGCGCGACGCGCCGAGATCGAGGCGCTGCGCGCCCGCATGATCGAGGCGATCAAGACCATCAAGACATCCAAGATCGGCCAGGTCTCCGGCAACGAGGCGCTGTACGAACTGCCCTGGTACATGGTCATCGGCAATCCGGCCGCGGGCAAGAGCACGGCCATCCTCAACTCGGGCCTGCAGTTCCCGTTCGCCGAAAAGGGCAACGCGGTTATCCAGGGCATCGGCGGCACGCGCAACTGCGACTGGTTCTTCACCACCGAGGGCATCGTGCTCGACACGGCCGGCCGCTATTCGGTGCACCAGGAAGACCGCAAGGAATGGTTCGGCTTCCTCGACCTGCTCAAGAAGTACCGGCCCAAGGCGCCGATCAACGGCATCATCGTCACGGCCAGCGTGCCGGAACTGATCGGCAACCGCCCCGACTTCGCGATCGAACTGGCCAAGAGCCTGCGCGAGCGCGTGCAGGAACTCACCGAGCGGCTGGAGATCTTCGCGCCGGTCTACGTGATGTTCACCAAGGCTGACCTGATCACCGGCTTTGCCGAGTTCTTCGGCGACAGCGACAAGGTCGAGCGCGACCGCGTCTGGGGCGCCACGCTGCCCTATGAGCATGACGAGAAGCAGGACGCCGTCGCGCTGTTCGACAAGCGCTTCGACGAGCTCTACACCGGCCTGAAGGAGATCAGCGTGGCCCAGATTGCCACGCGTCGCAACACCAACCCCTCGCCTGAACTGCTGATCTTCCCGCTGGAGTTCGCAGCCACCAAGCCTGCACTGCGCGCCTTCCTGGCCACACTGTTCGAAAGCAACCCCTTCCAGTACAAGCCCGTGTTCCGCGGCTTCTATTTCACGAGCGCGCTGCAGGAGGGCACGCTGCGCAGCCTGTCGACCGAGCGCATCGCCTCGCGCTTCGGGCTCCGCCTGACCGACCCGGCCAGCAAGTCGAAGGAGGTCTATTCGCAGAACGGCTTCTTCCTGCGCGACCTGTTCTCCAAGGTCATCTTCGCTGACAAGAAGACCGTGCGCCAGTTCTCCAGCCCGGTGAAGACGCGGCTGCGCTACCTGGTCTTCTTTGGCTTCGTCACCGCGCTCGGCCTCATGCTGGGCGGCTGGACCTGGTCCTACCTGGGCAACCGGCAATTGGTCGAGAACGTGCAGGCCGACCTCGACAAGGTCGTCAAGCTGCAGGCCAGCGGGCCCGGGCTCAAGGCCCGCTTCGAAAGCCTGGGCATCCTGCAGGACCGGATAGAGCAACTCGAGAAGTTCCGCAACGACCGCCCGCTGGCGTTGTCGCTCGGCCTCTACCAGGGCAACACGCTGGAAGACAAGCTGCTGGCCGAGTACTACGGCGGCATCAAGCAGATCATGCTGGCGCCGGTGTCGGACAACCTTCAGGCTTTCCTGAAAGAGGTCAATGCGCATCCGGAGCACCTGAAGAAGCCCGTCGCGCCCAACGCCGATGGCAACGCGCCAACGGCGACGCCCGTCGCCGCCAGGCCGGCCGCACGCAATGTCGATGCCGGCGGTCTCTATGCCGGCTCTTCGCCCACCGACGTGCAGGACGTCTACAACGCCCTCAAGACCTACCTCATGCTGGCCGACAAGCGGCATGTCGAAGCGGCGCATTTGACGGACCAGATCTCTCGTTTCTGGCGTGTGTGGCTCGAGGCCAACCGCGGCGACATGAGCCGCCAGCAGGTCATCCGCGATGCCGAGCGTGCGATCAGCTTCTACCTGGGCCGCGTCAGCGACGACAACTGGCCGGTACTTTCCGACATCAACCTCACGGCAGTCGAGCAAACCCGCGATACCTTGCGTCTTGTGGTGCGCGGCATGCCGGCACGCGAGCGCGTTTATGCCGAGATCAAGGCCCGCGCATCGACCCGCTTCGCACCGATGACCGTGTCTCGCATCATCGGCGGCACCAACACCGCCGAGAGCGAGGCGGTCATCGCGGGCAGCACGGCCATCTCCGGCGCCTTCACTCGCGAGGCCTGGCAGCAGTACGTCGACCAGGCCATCCGCGACGCGGCCAACCACGAGACGACCAACAAGGACTGGGTGCTGAACGTCGCCAGCAACGACGACCTCACCCTGGAAGGCAGCCCCGAACAGATCCGCAAGACGCTGGTCAACATGTACAAGCTCGAATACGCGAAGGAGTGGAAACGCTTCCTGCAGGGCATCGCCGTGCGCGACCTCGCCAACTTCGACCAGGCCGTCGGCGCGATGAACGTGCTGGGCGATCCGCAGAACTCGCCGATCCGCAAGGTCTTCAACACGGTCTACGACCAGACCTCCTGGGACAACCCGTCGCTGGTCAATGCCGGATTGAAGGAGGCCAGCACCGGCGCCGTGTCATGGGTCAAGGGACTGTTCTCGCGCGCCACGCCGTCGCAGTTGAACGTCAACGTCAACATCGATGCGAGCAACCCGGTCGAAATCCCGATGGGGCCGGTGGGCAAGGAGTTCGCGGGCGTCGGCCGCATCGTGGTGGAGCGCGACAACACCTCGCTGCTGAAAGGCTACCTCGGCGGCCTGTCGAAGTTGCGCACGCGCTTCAACCAGATCAAGAACCAGGGCGACCCCGGCCCGGGCGCGCGCCAGTTGATGCAGCAGACGCTCGATGGCAACGGCTCCGAACTGGCCGACGCACTCAAGTACGTCGACGAGCAGATGCTCACCGGCATGGACCCGTCCCAACGACAGGCCCTGCGGCCCTTGCTCGTGCGTCCGCTGCTGAGTGCGTATGCGGTGACGATCCAGCCGACCGCGGTCGAGCTGAACAAGGTCTGGACGGCCCAGGTGCAGCAGGTGTTCCAGCAGTCGCTGGCGACCAAGTACCCGTTCGCCGCAGGTTCCAGGATCGAGGCAGCGCCCGCCGAGATCGCACAGGTGTTCGGGCCCGAGGGCGCGATCAGCAAGTTCGTGGCGACCACCATGGGGCCGCTGGTGAATCGGCGCGGCGACCTGCTGTCGGCGCGCACCTGGGGTGACGAGGGCTTGCGCCTGAACCCGGAATTCGTGGGCGGCTTCGCGCAATGGGTTGCGCCGCTGGCCGGCGGCGCGGCGTCAGCGTCCGGCGGCGCGACGGCGGCCCAGCCGCAGACCTTGTTCCAGATCCTGCCGCAGCCCGCATCGGGCCTGACCGAATACGTGATCGAGATCGATGGCCAGCAATTGCGCTACCGCAACACGCCGCCGCAGTGGTCCAACTTCGTCTGGCCCAACGCACAGGGCACGCCGGGCTCGAAGATCTCGGCCGTGACCTTTGATGGCACGACGGTGGAACTCGTCAATGAGCCGGGCAACTTCGGACTGGAGAAGCTCTTCGCCACCGCGCAGCGCAAGAAGCTGCCTGACAACAGTTTCGAATTGACGTGGGCCAAGGGCACGGCATCCGTGTCGGTCAAGCTGCGGCTGATCCAGAGCGCACAGGCCGGCGCCAGTGGCTCCGACTCGCCGCAGGGCAAGGGACTGCGCGGCGTCACGCTGCCCTCGACCGTGGTCAGTGCCGGCCCCACGGCGCCTGCATCGGGTGGGGCAGCCCCTGCGCCTGCTGCAGCCGCCACCGTCACACAGGGAGCGACCCAATGAGCCAGGTGCCACTCCAGGCCCAGCAACTGTCGTACTTCGGCAAGCTGCCGATGCGCGGCGATTTCGTGAAGGGCATCTACAACCCGCAATTGCTGCGCGTGCTCGACAACTGGCTCTCGCAGGGCATGGAACTGTTGTCCGAGGATCCGCGCTGGAAGCTCATCTACGACGATGCGGCGCCGCTGCACTTCGTCTGCCTCGGCTCGCGCAGCCGGCTCGCCATTGCGGGCCATGTGCGGCCCAGCCATGACGAGTCGTCACGCCGCTATCCCTTCCTGGTGGCGGTGCCGCTGGACGTCGACAAGGCCATCGATTTCATGAGCGGCGCACCGGCCCTGTTGCAGCCTTGGTGGGACCTGGTCTCGCTGCGTGTCACCGACCTGGCGACAAGCAGCGACATGGAAGCCGACCTGCGCAGCCTGGAGGCCGTGCCGTTCCACATCGACACGGCGTTCAAGGGCTCCGCCGCCCATTCGGCGTACCACGATTTCATTCGCGACTACAGCCTGCTGCGCATCGAGCAGACGCTCAATTTCGACGGCCACAAGGTGTCGCTGCGGCGCATGACCCTGGCGCTTGGCCTGCTGCTTCAACCGGTCATGGCCAGCACCGTGTCGCACCTTGAGAAGGGGCTCACGTTGCCGCTGCCGCGCGATCCGCTTCTCCAGCCGATGGTGGCCACGTTCTGGCTCGACATCGTGGCCAGGTTCTTCGCGAAGGCGGACTTCGAGCTGGTGCTCTGCGTCTCCGCGGTCAGTGGCCTGCCGCGCCTGATCATCGGGTTCAATGGCCTGTCGCCGCGCACGCTGCAAAGCGTGTTGCATCTGCAAGTCCATGCCGAGCAGAACATCGAGATCGACAACCCGGATTGGGTCGAGGAAAGCATTCACAGCAACTACGCGATGTACAAGCTGGTGAGCTATCTCGAGCAGCCGCAACTGCCGCTCGAAATCGTGTTGTCCGCATTTCGCGAAGTCTTCATCGGGGATTGAGATGCGCAAATTGAACATCGCGTCATTGCGCGTTCTGGCCGGGGCCGGGCTCCTCGCGTTGTCGGCGTTGAGCCAGGCCCAGGCGCCTGCTGGCGCGCCGACTTCGGCGCAGGGTGCGAACATCGAAAGCCAGGGCGGTGGCGCCGGCAAGACCGAGCAAGTGGTCGCAGGCGGCCAGGTGCCCGATGAGGCGACCCGCGTTGCCGTCATCGCCGCATTGCGGCAGGTCTACGGCGCGGCCAACGTGGTGGACCGGATCGAGGTCGTCAGTTCCGTGGGGACGCCGGCCAATTGGTCGGCGAATATCCAGAAGCTGTTGAACCCCTCGCTCAAGCAGATCCATCGCGGGCAACTGCAGATCCAGGGCACGCAGATCACCGCGCAGGGCGAGGTCGGCAACGAAGCACTGCGCCAGAAGATCGTCGGCGACATGGCCAGTGCGCTGAATCCGACCTACACCATCAAGAACAGCCTGCGGGTGCCGGTGTCGGAGCAGGTCGTCGTGGACCAGGTGCTGGGCAACCGCATCGTCGAGTTCGAAGTCGGCAGCGCCACGCTCACCGCGAAGGGGCGCGCGATCCTCGATGAGATGGCGACGGCGCTGGCCAAGCTCAGCAACAAGTCGGTGGCGATCATTGGCCATACCGACAACTCCGGCAACCGGTCGTCCAACCTGGCGTTGAGCCAGGCACGGGCGGAGGCGGTCAAGGGCTACCTGGTCGGCAAGGGCATCGATCCAGCGAGCATGAGCACCAGCGGTGTCGGACCGGACCATCCGGTGGCGGGCAACGACTCCGAGGCTGGTCGCGCACGCAATCGGCGCATCGAGTTCAGAGTCGGACGCTGAGCAAGGCGCCCCGTTGAATGTGCATGCGGTGCTCCCGTTCAAGGGAGCATTCGGAGATGCCCTTCAGTTGCCGTCTTGGGGTGTCTCTCCGCGCACGCCGAGCAGGTCTTCCAGTTGCGCGAGTTCCTGCTCGTTCTTGATCACGTTGCGCAGCCATGCATGCAGCGACATGTCGGCCCAGGCTGCGGCCTTCTTGGCCATGTAGGCCGTCGGGCTGGATGGTTCGGTGCGCTGGAAGAAGTCCGCCACTTCATTGAGCTGGGCGATGGCCTGCGCCCGGGTGTGGATGCCGCCACGTTGTGGTGCGACGATGGCACCGGGCGTCTCGCCGATGGGCGTTGCCAGCATGCGTTCGACACGTTGCAGCGATTCGTCGCTGGCGACGGGGGCAGGCGGTTCGGCGATGCGTCCCAGTGAAACACCGGCATCGCGCGCAAAGCGCTCGATGGTGGCGCGAACCGACTCCATTGCGTCCTTGACCCGTGCGAAGCTCGGTCCCTGCGAATCGGTGCGGGCGTCGAAGACCTGCTCGAAGCGCTTCACGGATGCCTCGCATGCCACCAGGTCGGCATGCACCGCTTGCAGGAACTTCGCCGGCGTCGCGCGGCGCACGCGATCGAACTGCTCGGTCGTGACCTTGCCGCGCGTCAGTTCGTCGCTGTCGGTCGGCGCGCGCTTGACGGCCTGGTCAAGGGCCAGTGCCTGCTCCCAGGCGTGCACGCCGTAGGAGACCTTGCCGTCGTTGACGATGGGCGCGCGTCGCACCAGTTCGATGGAGCGCGATGCCAGCCAGCTGACGCTGCCGAAGCGCATGTCCATGTCGCCGTCTTCGGCTTGCGGATGCAACGCCTCCCAATGACGTTCGCAAAGCCCCGTCAGCAGGCGGTAGCCGTCGTTCAGCCCGGCAAAGCCCTGGCGGCTGGCGAGCGCGTCGGTGAGCCAGACGCCGAGGCGCAGGTCCTTGGTGGATTCGGTCAGCAGCTTCTGCGACTCGGTGATGACGAAGGGCCAGTTGGCTTCCTTGAGATCGATCACCCAGTCGCCTTGTTCGAGCGTCGGGTCGTCCTGCTCGCGCGCCCTCTGGATCGCGTCGAACTGGGGCGAGAAGAGCATGTCCGGGCCGCAAGGGGACGGGCCGGGAATCGGGGCAAGCAGCGCGTCGAGGTCAAGCATGGTGTCGGCGGCCATCAGGGCAGGGAGATCGTGAGGTTGGCCTGGCGCGGGCCGAGCCGCACGATGTCCTGGTAGCGCTCCAGCGTGGATTGCGTGGTGCTGGACAGGTGCAGCGACAAGCCGATGAAGCCGACCAGCGCGATGAGCGAAAACACCGAGGCCACGACCCACTGCGGCGCCTCGCGCTTGAGCGTGTGCGCAATCTGGTCGGGCAAGGGCCAGTGCGGCGCGAAGGGCGTGCGCTTGCCCTTGATGTTGGCGATCTCGTCGCCGAGGCGCGCGGTGAGGTAAGCCAGCTTCTCGGGGCCTTCGAGGATGTACTTGCCCTGGAAGCCGAGCAGCAGGCACATGTAGAACACTTCAAGGGTCTGTACGCGCGCCGCGCCCTGGGCCCGTTGCGCTTCGAGCATGTGGAAGAAGTTCTCGCCGGCGATCTGGTCGCCGAACAGCGCGAGTTGCAACGGCCTGCGTTCCCATTCGGGCTGGATCGCGAACTCCGGCGACGCGAGGACGAATTCGTCGACCACGGCGCAGAAGGCGTACTTGCAGGCGTGGACTTCCTCGGCGCCGGCGCCGAGCTTGCGCGCGTTGCGCTCGAACTCCGCGAGGTAGCTGCGGATGCCGCCAAGGAATTGTTCGGCCTGCGCCGGCTGCTGCTTCTTCTTGATGAGGAACAGCATGACGAACCCGTCATACAGGATGTCGAGCAAGGAGGAATCCTGGCCGGGGAGGGCGCCTGCGGGCGTGAAGCCCGTGGGTGGCGCGTCTTCACCGAAGAGAGAGGGCGGGCGTGCCGTGGTGTTCATGTCGAAGCCTCCGTGCTGTGCGCTGTGGCATGTGCCTTGGTCGATGTGCTCACGATGTCACCGCGATCAGTTCGAGTTGCATGTCGGGAATCCCGGTCGGTGCGTAGATGGCGACGCTCTGCGCTTGCAGCATGCGCTCGTAGAGTGGGCTCTTGCTGTCGACCGCGAAGTAGCAGGCGCCGGCGCGGATCGGAATGGCAGGCGGCACTTGCGGCGCGTAGACGAGGCGCACCCCGGGCATGGCGGAAAGCACCAGCTTGTCGACGTCTTCCGGCGCGCCGATCTTGAATCGCGCGGGCACCGCTTCGACCAGTTCCGCCGCCGGCATGCTGGCGGTGACGGCCATGTAGAACACCGTCTTGTCGTCGATCTTGCCGGAGTCGAGGCGGCCCATGTGAAAGGCACGCCGCGTCTCGGTCAGCGTGATCGCGAAGTAGCGCGTCGATATCACGGTGTCGAGCAGGTCGCGGATGATGTGGTCGAGGTCCGCGAATGCTGTACCGGGCTTCTCGTGGTCGTAGGTGGGCAGGTCGTTGAGCGTGTAGGTCTTGGCGAAGGTCATCAACGCGCCGGCGAGATTCAGCAACTCCTGGAACAGTCGCTCCGGATGCAGTGCCGGGTGCCGGAACAGGTGCGACAGCGAGGCAAAGGCCGAGTTGGCGGTGTGGAGCAGCCAGAACGAGGCGATGTCGCCTGAGCGGAACTCGATGATGTTCTTGCTGGGCTCGCGGTGGATGCCATAGAGTGAATTGACCTTGGCCTGGAGCACGTCGAGCAGTCGGCGCAGTTGCTGGTAGACCGTGGGCGATGTGTCCACGCAAATACACGGCGGAACGAAGGCCTGGTCGAGCTCGAAGCCGCCCGATGCGGTGCGCCGGATGCGCACCACCGGGATCGAGACGAACTGCTCGCGCGGCTCGGAATCGGCCAACAGCTTCACGGTCTTGCGCAGGTAGACCACCTCGGCGTTGACCGCGTCGGTATAGAGGTCGGGGCACTGCGTCGCGTCGCTGACATAGCGCGCGGCGAAGGCGGCTTCTTCCGGTTCCTTGTAGTTGTGCCCGAGCTCCCGGACCGGGTGGAGCACCAGGTAGAAGGTGATCTCGTTCTGTCCGGGGCTCAGCGTGTCGAGCGCGATGGGCGGTGGCAGCTTGTCCACGTGCGGCGCCGAGTACGGTTCGCCATCCGGGAACACGACCGACAGTTCCGATGCGCGCAACATGCCGCTGGCCAGCGCGTCCAGGTCGAAGCTGAACGAGCGAACGCCCCAGTAGTACGGATGCAGCGATTGAGCGGTGTTGTGCAGGCGCGCCTCATGGTAGGCGTCCTGCCGTTGAAAATGCTGAGGGCGCAGAAACAGGCCCTCGCCCCAAAGAACCTTGGCGGCATAGCTCACGACGAATCAACTCCCTTGGAAACATGTGCCGCGACGGGTATGGCTCCCTTGGCGCAGCGAAAAACGGCCGCAGTATCTCATGCGACCCCGAAAAAATCAGGTGCGGCAGTTGACCTGCGCGAGCCTGTTGTAGTTGCGCGGCGGCTCGCTTTGGCCATGCCCTTGCATGTCGAGCACCGCGCCCTGCGTGACAGTCAGCGCGCACGCATGCGCACCGATGACCACGCCGGTTTTCTCGGCCTCGGCCGCATCGAAGGCGACGCGCCATCGCTGCCCGCCCGGCGAATGGAACAGCACCACGATGCCCATCGCATTGACCGTGCGCGGCAGGGTCTCGCTGAGATTGAGCTGCTGGTCCGGAATGAGCGTGATCTCGCGGCTTTCGATTAGGTCGTCGCCGAGCGCGGTCTTGTCGCGGCCCGCGGTGACGAAGGCATCGAAAGGCGCCTGGTAGAACGCCGTGGTGTCCTTCAGCTTGTAGATGCGCATCACCGCCGAGAGGGGGCGGCCGCTGTCGCCGGCATTCAGGTTCTTGCCGGTGGCGATCGAGACCGGGACCTTGCGCGGCGGCTTTTGCAACTCCGGCAACTCCGGCTTCGTGATGCCGCTGACTTCCAGCGCGACCTTGGCGACGCTCCCCAGGGTGGCCAATGGAGAGGCGCAGCCCGCCAGTACTGTGGCACACAGCATCGCCGCGATGAAGCGGTACGGAGCGCCGCGCATTGACTCGTATCGCGGCAGGGCCGCTTGCGAAACGGATCGAGTCCGCATTGAGTATTTCTCCCTCATGTTTGGTACGGGCCGTTGCCGACCGGTAAGTAATATGTAGTATCGTTCGGCCGGGCTGGAAAAGGCGAGTGGCCTTTCCGACAAAACAGAAGACTTCAGGGAGTAGTGGTGAACAACAAGCACATTGCAAGTGCGGTAGTGGCGTTTTCTCTCGCCACGGGCCTATTGACCGGATGCGCCAATACGCCGACGACAACCGCGGCGGCACAGTCCTCCGAGGCATTCGGCAAGAGCATGGCGGAAGCCGACCAGGTCGCGGCAAGCGACAAGGCTGGCGACAAGGAACGCGCCATCGGCATGTACCAGCAGATCGCGACCAAGAACCCCAGCCGCGGGGAACCTTGGTCCCGCATCGCACAGATCCATTTCGCCCAGGGCAACTACAGCCTCGCGATCGTCGCGGCTGAAGAAACACTCAAGCGGGATCCTTCCAACCGGCAAGCCAAGAGCGTCACCGCTGTGGGCGGCCTTCGCCTGGCGGCCCGGTCGCTGGAAGACCTGCGCAAGGACAGCTCGCTGAGCGGCGACACCACGGCCGATGCCCAACGGCTTGCGCAACTGCTGCGCGAGACACTGGGCACCTCGGTGCTGGTTCCCGCCACGGAGCCCGCGCGCGCCACGACGCCGGCGCGCCGGGCACCGCCCCCCAAACCCCCGCGCGCACCTGCCGCTGCGTCGGATGCGCCGTCGACGACCACGTCCGCGCCGGCAACCACCCCCACGACGGCCGTCAAGCCCGTTGCAGTACCTGCCAAGGCCGCGCCCGCTGCGCCACCCGCCGCCCGCTCCGGCAGCGGCAATCCATTCGATGCGTTGAAGTAACTGCGTTCTTGCAGGGAGGAAATCCATGGCTACCAAAAGACAAAGCGTCCAGAAGCGCTTGCAAAAAGTGCGTCCCCCGCGGGTGCAACTGACCTATGACGTCGAGATCGGTGACGGCATCGAGCAGAAGGAACTCCCATTCGTCGTGGGCGTGGTCGCCGACCTGGCCGGCCAGTCACGCGTCGACCAATTGAAGCTGAGGGACCGCAAGTTCGTCAACGTCGACCGCGACAACATCGACGACGTCATGCAGGGCGTGCAACCGCGCGCCGCCTTCCAGGTCGAGAACAAGCTCGACGCGCGTGGCGGCACCTTCGGCGTGGACCTCACCTTCACCTCGATGGACCACTTCTCGCCTGAAGCGGTGGTCGACCAGATCGAGCCGCTGCGAAAGTTGCTCGACGCGCGCACCAAGCTGGCCGACCTGCGCAACAAGATGGCCGGCAACGGCAAGCTGGAAGACCTGCTGGCCGACGTGCTCGGCAACACCGAACAGTTGCAGCGCCTGGGCAAGGACGCTGCGAAGAAGAAGGAAGGCTGAACCGATGAGCGCAGCACAAGCAGCGGCATTCGCCGACAACGCACAGGCCTCCACCAGCCTGCTCGACCAGATCGTCGACCAGAGCAAGGTCGCGAAGTCCGAGTCCGAGCATTCCCGCGCCCGCGACATCATCGGTGAGCTGGTGAGCCAGGTGCTTGACGGCTCCGTCATCGTGTCCGACAACGTCTCGGCAATGATCGACGCCCGCGTGGCGGACCTGGACCGCCTGATCTCGGCCCAGCTGAGCGCGGTGATGCATGCGCCACAGTTCCAGAAGCTCGAAAGCACGTGGCGTGGCCTCGACTACCTGGTCAAGGAAACCCCCACGGGGTCGATGCTCAAAATCAAGGTGATGAACGCTACCAAGCGCGACCTGGTGCGAGACTTCAAGTCCGCCATCGAGTTCGACCAGAGCTCGATGTTCAAGAAGATCTACGAAGAAGAGTTCGGCACCTTCGGCGGTGCGCCCTTCGGCGCGATCATCGGCGACTACGAAGTGACCCGCCAGCCGGAAGACATGTACTTCCTCGAGCAGATGTCGCATGTAGCCGCTGCCGCGCACGCGCCCTTCATCAGCTCCGCGTCGCCCGAGTTGCTGGGGCTTGAATCCTTCTCCGACTTGGGCAAGCCGCGTGACATGGCCAAGGTCTTCGACACGGTTGAATACGCCAAGTGGAAATCCTTTCGCGACTCCGAAGACTCGCGTTATGTCGGCCTGACCTTGCCGCGCTATTTGGGGCGCCTGCCGTACGACCCGAAGGAAGGCACGATCGTCGACAGCTTCAATTTCGTCGAGGATGTCGATGGCACCGACCACTCCAAGTACCTCTGGTGCAATGCGGCCTGGGCCTTTGCCACCCGCCTTACCGCGGCGTTCGATGACTTCGGCTGGTGCGCAGCCATTCGTGGTGTCGAAGGCGGTGGCCTGGTCGAGGACCTGCCCACGCACACCTTCAAGACCGATGCTGGCGATATCGCGCTCAAGTGCCCGACCGAGATCGCGATCACCGACCGTCGCGAAAAGGAACTGAGCGACCTCGGCTTCATCCCACTGGTGCATTGCAAGAACTCCGACTACGCCGCCTTCTTCGGCGCCCAGTCGCTGCAAAAGGCCAAGAAGTACAACACCGACAGTGCCAATGCCAATGCCGTGCTGTCGGCGCAACTCCAGTACATCTTCTCGGTGTCGCGCGTGGCGCACTACCTGAAGGCGATGATGCGCGACAAGATCGGCAGCTTTGCTTCTGCGCAGAGTGTCGAGCAGTTCCTGAACCGCTGGATCTCGCAGTACGTGCTGCTCGATGACAACGCGTCGCAGGAGCAGAAGGCTCAGTTCCCGTTGCGCGAGGCCTCGGTGCAGGTGTCCGAGGTGCCCGGCAAGCCGGGTGTCTACCGTTCGGTCGCGTTCCTGCGGCCGCACTTTCAACTCGATGAATTGTCGATCTCGCTGCGGCTCGTGGCGGATCTTCCCCCGTCCGTCAACAAGTAGGCCGTGGTGGCTTGCCTGTACGGTGTCAGTGTGTTGGTTGTTTCGTAATCAAAAACTTCAGCAGGAGAGGTAAGAGTGAAAGACATTTACGTCAAATTCGGTAGCCCGGCCATCAAGGGCGAGTCGCAGGACAAGGATCACAAGGATTGGATCGAGGTCAACACCTGGCACCACACCATTGTCCAGCCGCGTTCGGCAACCGCTTCCACCGCGGGTGGCCACACCGCAGAGCGCTGCGAACACGGCGAGATGATCTTCACGAAGGACATGGACGTTGTCAGTCCCTTGCTGTACCAGCACGCCTCGGGCGGCAGCACCTTCGATGAAGTCACCATCGAGTTCTACCGTGCCGACGGTGAAGGCAAGCGCGTGAAGTACATGGAGATCAAGCTCAAGTACGTGCTGATCGCCAGCGTGAGCCCGAGCGTCGTCGAAACCGGTGTGCCGAGCGAAACCTTCTCGCTCAAGTACGCGGCTGTTCAGTGGAAGTACATCCAGCAGAAGATCGGCGGCAACCAGGGCGGCAATTCGCAAGGCGCCTGGAGCCTGACCAAGAACGACAAGACCTATTCGGTCTGAGTCTGATCTGCCGGCAAGAACCGCGGCTTTTGCCGCGGTTCTTTTTTGGGTGTGCAGCCTCGCGGCTATCGCCCGAACGCGGGGAAAAACAAAATGACGGGGTTTGAACCCGGCTTGTTCAACAAGCTGTTTGACGACGATCGCCGCGGACCGGCTTCGCCAGCGCTGCGGAACTTTTCGCTGGAGGAGATGAAGAACGCGGTGGCACGGGACCTGGAGACCTTGCTGAACACGCGCATGGTGTTCACGGAGCAGATGCTCACCGGCCTGGACCAATGCAAGAGCTCGGTCCTCACCTACGGGCTCAATGATTTTTCCGGACTCAGCCTGGCAAGTTTCAACGACCGAACCTTCATCTGCAGGTCCATCGAACTGGCGATCGGCCGGCACGAGCCGAGATTGAAGGAGGTCGTGGTGAAGCTCGAACTCGACGGCCAGTCCAACACGAGTGTTCTTTACTTCAGTATCACCGCCTTGCTTACGTTGCCCGCCATGAAGGAGCCAGTGAATTTCGATGCGCTCCTGCAACCGACCACCCTTCAATATTCCGTGACCCGCGGGGCCAGCAAGGCCCGCAACTACCCATAAATCATGGAAGAGTTACTGCCGTTCTACGAGCGCGAGTTGGCGTTCCTGCGCGGTTACTCGCAGGAGTTCGCGGACAACTATCCGAAGATCGCAGCGCGGCTTGCGATGCCTTCGGACAACAGCGAGGATCCGCACGTCGAGCGGATGATCCAGTCCTTCGCGCTGCTGACTTCGCGCATCAGCAAGAAGCTCGACGACGACTATCCCGAGTTCACCGAGGCGCTGCTGGAGATCCTGTATCCGCACTACCTGCGCGCATTCCCGTCGTGCTCGATCGCGCAGTTCGACAGCAGCGAAGCGGTCGCGAAACTGAGCATGGGCGAGACTGTCGAGCGAGGCGCTGTCCTGAAGTCGCGCCCGATGCAAGGCGTGACTTGCTGCTTTCGCACGGCCTACGACGTGACACTGGCGCCGGTGCAGATCGCCGACGCTGTCTTTCATTCGGTCGTCAATCCGCCCTTGCATGTGACGCTGCCGAAGAACGCGACCGCCAGCCTGTCGGTCACGATCGAATTGGTGGGCGAACAGACGTCGTTGCAGAAGCTGGGACTCGATCGCCTGCGCGTGTTCATCGATGCCGAGCCTTCGCTCGCGATGGCACTCGCCGACGCGATGTTCCTGAAGACCGCCGCGGTGTTCGTCGAACCGAATCGCAGCGGCAAGTGGACGCCGGTGAAGGGTGAACTGCTGCATGAGGTCGGTTTCGACGAGGACGATGCGCTCATCGAACTGCCTGCACGCTCACATCCGGCCTACCGCTTGCTGAGCGAATATTTCGCCTTCCCGGAGAAGTTCAACTTCGTGGACATCGACCTGGGCAAGGCGGTGCAGGCCGTCGGTCCTTGCAGGACGGTGACGCTGCACTGGGTGATGCGCAACCTGCGCGCCGACTCGCCGGTGTCGCGCCTGCTGGAGGGCGTGTCTAGCCGCAATCTGCGGCTGGGTTGTACGCCGGTCGTCAACCTGTTCAAGCAGCCGGCCAACCCGATCCGCATCACGCACACGGCGGCGGCTTATCCGGTGCTGGGCGATACCAAGCATGCGTCGGCTTACGAGGTCTACAGCATCGACTCGGTCACGATCGTCAAGGAGACGCCGGGGAACAAGTCCTTCATCGAGTTCCGCCCGTTCTATTCGCTGCACCATGGCGAGCAGCCGAGGGATTCCGAGCACTACTGGTTCGCGCGTCGCAACGAGTTGGTGGCCAGCAAAAGCCCCGGCTACGAGACCGAGATCTCCATCGTCGACATCGACTTCGACCCCGCCGCGCCGGTGACCGAGACGCTCAGCATCGATATCACCTGCACCAACCGCGATGTGCCGAGCGGAATGGCGGTCGGGCTGCCGGGCGGGGACTTGTTCGTGGATGGCAACACGGTCGCGCAAGGCATCCGCCTGCTGCGCCGGCCGACTCGTACGCAACGCGTGGCGCGGGGCAAGGGCGCGCACTGGCGCCTGATCTCGCACCTGTCGCTGAACCATCTGTCGCTGGTCGGCAGCGGCCTGCCTGCGCTCAAGGAAATGCTGCGCCTCTACGACCATGGCCGCACGGCGGTGTCGAGCCGGCAGATCGAGGCGCTGGTCGCCATCGAGCAGAAGCCCGCGACGCAATGGCTGCCGGGAAAACCTTTCGCGACCTTCGTGCGCGGCATCGAGTTGCATATCACGGTCGACGAGGCCGGCTTCGTGGGCAGCAGCCTGCAGGCGTTCGCACGCGTGCTCGATCATTTCTTCGGGCTCTATGTGCACCTGAACAGCTTCACCCAACTGGTGATCCTGTCGTCCTGCGGCAACGAGGAGCTCGTGCGATGCAAGCCACGCAGCGGCGATTCGATCCTGCTGTAATCGAGCAGCTCGAACGCGAGCCCTATCGTTTCGAGTTTTTCCAGGCGGTGCGGCTGCTCGAACTGGCGATGCTGCGCCGGCAGGAGCGCGACGTGCACCAGCGTCTGGTGCCCGGCGACCGCATGGTGCCGCAGCGCATGCGCTTTCGGAGTTCGCTGAACCTGGGCTTTCCGCCGAGCGAGATCGAGGGCTTGCAACTGCGCAATGCCGCGGGCGAGGCAGTGTCGGGCAGCGATTGGGCGAGCTTGCCTCATCCCGAGTCCGATGCCATCGACAAAGTCGAGATCACGCCGGCGTTCTTCGGCATGCTCGGCGGCTCCGGCGCGCTGCCCATCGCCTACACCGAGATCCTGCAGCGGCGCGAGCAGAACCAGCGCGACAGTGCAGCGCGGGCCTTTCTCGATATCTTCACCAACCGCGCCGCCGCGCTGTTCTACGCGGCCTGGCGCAAGTACCGCCTGCCGCTGCACTACGAGCATGAGCGTACGCGCGCCTACCTGCCGGCGTTGCTGGCGCTGTCGGGCCTCGAACACAAGGCGCAGCGGCAGCCGCTGAGCGAAGGTGATGGCCGCGTGTTCGACGAGAGCGTGGCCGGCTACGCAGCCGCGGTGCAGCACCGGCCGATGTCGGCGGTGTTCCTGCAGAGGGTGCTGTCGGACTACTTCAAGAGCCGCATCCGCGTGGAGCAGTTCCTCGGCAAGTGGTATGACGTGCCGGAGTCGCAGATGTCCCAGCTCGGCGGCAACAACATCCAGCTCGGACACACGGCGCTCGCGGGCGTGCGCGTGTGGCAGCGCGACCTGCGCATCCGGCTGTGGATCGGACCCCTCAAGCGCAAGCAGTTTCGCGATTTCTTTCCGGGCAAGGCGCATGCGAAGGCGCTGGAAAAGATGCTTGGGCTGCTGGCCGGTGTGACCGTCGAATACGAAGTGCGGCTGATCCTGGCCAAGGAGGAGGTGCGCTCGGTCACGCTCGACGAGCCGCAGGGCAGTCACCTCGGCTGGGACAGCTTCCTGGCCACGCGCGATGTGCAGCAGGACCGCAGCGACACCTCGTACGAATTGCATCCACTGAACACCTGAACTTCCACAACAAAAGCAATGAGCACATCACTCAAGACGCTGATCACCAAGCTCAATCCTTCTGCGCGCGCCGCGACCGAGCGTGCGGCCAACCTGTGCCTTTCGCGCGGGCACTATGAGGTCGACCTGGAGCATCTGTTTCTCGCGCTGCTGGAGCAGCCGGGCAACGACATCGCGCGCGTGCTGCGGGCCAACCGCATCAGCCCGACGGCGCTGCAGTCCGACCTGGAACGGGAGATCAACACCTTCAAGAACGGCAATACGCGCACGCCGGTGTTCTCGACCTACCTGCAGAAGTTGTTCCAGCATGCCTGGCTGCTGGCCTCGCTCGATGCGCATGTGACGGCGATCCGGTCCGGGCATCTGCTGTTGGCGCTGCTGACCGAGCCGGACCTGTCGCAGCTTGCGCAACGCGGCTCCCCGCTGTTCGCCAAGGTCCGGCTGGAAGACCTGAAGCACGACTTCGACAAGATCACCGATGGCTCTGATGAGGCGGCCGATGCGAGCGCCGCGCGCTCTTCCGAGCATGCGCCGGTCGCCGAACCCGACCCGGGCGCGCAGCCAGGCAAGACCCCGGCATTGGACCAGTTCACCACCAGTCTCACGCAGCGCGCGCGCGACGGTGCGCTCGACCCGGTGATTGGTCGCGATGCCGAGATCCGACAGGTGGTCGACATCCTCATGCGGCGCCGGCAGAACAACCCCATCCTGACCGGCGAGGCTGGTGTCGGCAAGACCGCGGTGGTCGAAGGTCTGGCGCTGCGGATTGCCGCGAACGATGTGCCGAAGGTGCTGCAAGGCGTGGAAGTGCATACCCTCGACATGGGGCTGCTGCAGGCGGGTGCGAGCGTGAAGGGCGAGTTCGAGAACCGGTTGAAGAATGTCATCGCCGAGGTCAAGAAGAGCCCGCACCCGATCATCCTGTTCATCGACGAGGCGCACACGATGATCGGCGCGGGCGGGCAAGCCGGCCAGAATGATGCGGCCAACCTGCTGAAGCCCGCGCTGGCGCGCGGCGAGCTGCGCACTATCGCGGCGACGACTTGGGGAGAGTACAAAAAATACTTCGAGAAGGACGCGGCGCTGGCGCGTCGCTTCCAGGTGGTGAAGGTCGAGGAGCCGAGCGAAGCGCTGGCCTCGGCGATGCTGCGCGGCATCGTGCCGTTGATGGAGAAGCACTTCAACATCCGCGTGCTGGACGAGGCGATCACCGAGGCGGTGCGACTGTCCCATCGCTACATCAGCGGTCGGCAACTGCCGGACAAGGCAGTGGGGGTGCTGGACACGGCGTGCGCGAAGGTTGCCCTGGGGCAGAGTGCGACGCCGGCGTTGATTGAGGAGGCGCGCAAGGCTATCGATCGGCTTGATGCGGAGACGGCTGCGCTCAATCGCGACACTGTGGCGGGTGGCCGGCATGGGGGGCGACTGGCCGAGCTGGCGGAACAGAAGGCGGCAGCGCAGACGTCGCTGGTGGAGTACGAAGCCAAGCTCAAGAAGGAAGGCGAACTGGTCGAGCGGATCAGGGTCTTGTGTGCGGAACGCGAGGCAGCGCCTGTTGCTGCGGCACCCGCGGAGGCGAATGAGAAGGCCGCTGAAAAAGTGACTGCCCCGAAGTCTTCTGCTCGCGGCAAGAAGGCCGCAGCCGGCGCGGCGCCAAGTCAACTCGACGCACTTCTCGCCGAACTCCGAGCGCTGCAGGGCGAAACGCCCATGGTCCCATTGCAGGTCGACGGCCACGTGGTCGCGGAGATCGTTTCGGCGTGGACAGGCATCCCGCTCGGCCGCATGGTGAAGGACGAGATCCGCACCGTGCGCAACCTCGACAAGCTGCTCGGTGAGCGCGTCATCGGCCAGGACCATGCGCTGGCGGCCGTGGCCCAGCGCGTGCGAACTGCAAGTGCCCGCCTGGAAGACCCGAACAAGCCGCGCGGCGTGTTCATGTTCGTCGGGCCGTCCGGCGTCGGCAAGACCGAGACGGCGCTGGCGCTGGCCGACATCCTCTACGGCGGCGAGAAGAAGCTCATCACCATCAACATGAGCGAATACCAGGAGGCGCACAGCGTGTCGGGCCTCAAGGGCTCACCGCCCGGCTATGTCGGCTACGGCGAGGGCGGCGTGCTGACCGAGGCGGTGCGCCGCGCGCCCTACAGCGTGGTGCTGCTCGACGAGGTCGAGAAGGCGCATCCCGACGTGATGGAAATGTTCTTCCAAGTCTTCGACAAGGGGATGATGGACGACGCCGAAGGGCGCGAGATCGACTTCCGCAACACGCTGATCATCCTCACCTCGAACATCGGCTCGCCGCAGATCATGCAGGCCTGCCTCAACAAGTCCGGCGACGAACTGCCCGCGCCCGATGCGCTTGCGGACACATTGCGCCCGGCGCTGATGAAGTCCTTCAAGCCGGCCTTCCTCGGGCGGCTGAAGGTCGCGCCGTTCTATCCGATCACCGATGAAGTGCTGGTGCAGATCATCGAATTGAAGCTGGGCCGCATCCGCGACCGCATCGCGGTGAACCACAAGGCGGTCTTCGAGTGGGACGCGTCGCTGGTCGAGGCGGTGCTGGCGCGGTGCACCGAGGTGGATTCGGGTGCGCGCAATGTCGACCACATCCTCAACGGCACCTTGCTGCCGGAGATCGCCGAGGCAGTGCTGACGCGCATGGCGGATGAGGCGCAGATCGGGAGGATCAAGGTGAGTTCGGCGAAGAACGGCGACTTCAAGTACAAGATTTCCTGAACGCGCGGGGACCGGGCAGGAGGCAATGCAACATAGACTTGAGCGCGTGTCTTGATGGCGCTCGAGGCCTTCAGTGATGAGTGAGAGAACAGGGAGAGAACAACAAATGTTCGTGAGTCCATTCCAGGTTGGCAGCCTGCTGCGCGCAGGCTTCGAGCAGCGCCACCGGCTGCTGGTGCTGCACACGCCACTCGGCCCCGATCGACTGCTGGCCGAGACACTCGAAGCCACGGAGTCCATCGACAACGGTGGCTTCCGCCTCGAGCTCACCGCGCTTTGCGACGACGCCCACATTCCCCTCAAGCGCCTGATGGGCCAGGCTGTGCGCCTGGACCTGCAGACCGCGCAAAGCCGCACCGAGCTACGCCCCTTCCACGGCCACGTCACCCAGGCCACGCTCGTTTCCAGCAACGGTGGCTTCGCGCGCTACGGCCTGGTTATCGAACCGTGGTTCAGCTTCCTGCAATGGCGCCAGGACAGCTACCTGTTCCAGGACATGAGCGTCTTCGACATCGTCGAGGCGGTCTTCGCCGACTATCAGGCCCAAGGCCAGCTCAACCCCCAATGGTGCTGGGACATCGCCGACCGCAGCGTCTACCCGCAGCGCGGCATTACCACCCAGTACAACGAAAGCGACCTGGCCTTCGTCACGCGCCTGCTGGCCGAGGAGGGCCTGTACTACTGGTTCGAGCACGAGGCCGCCAACGGCGACAGCCTCGGCCAGCACACCCTGGTCATCGCCGATCACCCCGGTGCGCTCAAACCCAACGCCCAACCCGAGGCCCGCTTCCACCGCGCCGACGCGAGCGAAGCCGAGGACAGCATCCTGCAATGGCACGCCTGCCGCCAGTTGCAGACCAACAGCTTGAGCCAGGTGAGCTGGGACTACAAGTCCGTCAGCGCGCGCCCGCTGCAGGACGCAAGCAACCATGCCAACAGCCTGCGCCATCGCACCACGCTGAACTGGGCCGGCGACCCCGGCCACTACGCCTGGGAAACCAGCAGGCAGGGCGCACGCCGCCTGCGCAACGCCCTCGAGGCGCTGGAACTGCGCAACAAGACCTTCGAGGGCGAAGGCACCGTACGCACCCTGAGCCCCGCGAGCACATTCACGCTGACCCAGCACCCGGTGCACGACCGCGACGGCGCGGAAGACCGGTGCTTCGCGGTGCTGAGCGTGCGCCACATTGCGCGCAACAACCTCGATGAAGACCTGCAGCGCGCGGCTGATGCAGAGCTCGGCGCCTCCGACTTGGCGCAGGAACTGCGGCCCGTTGCCGATGTGGGCAACGACGCCAAGGCCAACAAGATCCGTCCGGCCAAGGCCACGAGCGAAGCCGTCCCCCACTACCGCAACCACTTCAGCGCCGTACGCGCCGCTATCCCCTACCGCCCCCTGACCTTGGACGGCCAGGGCCGTGCCATCCACTCCAAGCCCACCATCCGCGGCAGCCAGACCGCCATCGTCATCGGTGACGGCAACGTCATCCACACCGACCGCGACCATCGCATCAAGGTGCAATTCCATTGGCAGCGCGGCGCGGGCTCCAGCAGCCGCCTCGCGCATCCGGCCGGCGACAACAACGCCCCCGCCAGCCACCAGCTCGGCGCCTGGGTGCGCATGGCCAACGCCATGGCCGGCACCAACTGGGGCCAAGCCGGCCCGCCGCGCAGTGGACAGGAAGTACTGGTCGACTACCTGCATGGCGACATCGACCGCCCCGTGGTCGTCGGCGCGCTCTACAACGGCCAGGGCGCACCCGACGCCCAGTACAACCAGAAGCAATCGGGCGCAGCCAACGCCACCGGCAGCGCCCCCGCCTGGTTCGCCGGCCAGGAGGGCGAACACGCTCACAACGCCGTCTACAGCGGCATCAAGACCCAGGAGATGCGCGCCAGCCAGAGTGGCACCGGCGGCTACAACCAACTCGTCTTCGATGACACCCCGCAGCAAAGCCGCCTGGCCCTGGCCACCACCCAGGCCGCGAGCCGCCTGCACCTGGGCCACCACAAGCAGCAGAACGACAACCAGCGCGGCAAGGACCGTGGCCACGGCGCCGAGCTGGCCACCACCGCCCAAGGCGCGATCCGCGCAGGATCGGGTTTGCTCGTCAGCGCCTACGCGCAACCCAACGCCACCGGCCCCTTCATGGCCAGCCGCGAGGCGCAGAACCAGACCACGCAGGCGCGCGAACTCGCGGAATCCCTCGCCGAAAGCGCCCAGACCCAGAAGGCCATGCTCAAGGGCGAGGCCAAGCCCGACAAGCTGGAGCCGATTGAAGGCCTCAGGCACGTGGCCAAGGTACTGGGGACGAACGAAGGCGGTTCAGGCGCGGACAGCGATGGCGCTGGCGACGGTGACATCAAGGCCACAGGCGGCGGCCAAGGCAGCGTGACCGCGTGGAGCGAGCCGCACCTGCAACTCACCGCGCCGATGGGCATCGCCATCGCCACGCCCAAGGAGGCGGTGATCGTGAGCGGCCAGACCAGCACCGTCGTTGCCAACGAGGACATCGACCTGATGGCCCAAGGCCAGGCGGCCATCGCCGTCGCCAAGGGCGTGAGCCTGTACACGGTGGGCACGAAGCCCAAGGGCGAGGAGCCGAACACCGAACGCGGCATCAGCCTGCACGCGGCCAGCGGCAAGGTGAAGCTGCAAAGCCAGGACGGCGCCACGAAGATCGCAGCGGACAAGAAAGTGACGATCGCCAGCGTGACCAGGGAGATCGAGGTCGAGGCGCCTACGCATGTGCTGCTGACGGTGGGCGGGGCCTACTTGAAGCTGGAACGCAGCAGCATCAAGATCCATGCGCCGGGGAAGGTGATGTTTCATGGGATGCACAGCATGACTTCGCCAATGGGGGATAGCAGTAGCAATTCGGTGGGGAGGGGCGCACTCAAGGGGTGCGCAACGCAGGAAGCCGAAGCCGCGAGCGCCGGAAGCGGTTCTGTGTCACGTTGAAGCTGGCAATGCAAAGTCTGGATCCGTCATTGCTCAGTGAGGGCGATGCGCTCCCCGCGCCGTCACGGGAGTTGGTTACGCTTTGCCACGAACTGATGCTCCACGCCGACATCGACAGCGGGCGGCCGCGTCGGGCGTATCTCCTGCTTGACCGCTGGCAAGCCAATCCGCTGGCGAGTGCCTTTGAGGCTCGTTACCCCGAGCAAGCGGCGGCACGCTGCGCGGTGCCAGACCCTATGTTCAAAGGCCGTGAACACGATGCACCGTGTCTCGTGCAACTGCCTGACGATTCGTGGCATAGGGAGCCAGGCGGCGCGTCGGCGCAAGTCTTTGCTCAAGAATGGCTGGCCGGTCTGCTCGGCGTTGCATGGGATGCATCGTTGCAGCGCTTGTCCCGGCAACACTTCTGCGCCGTTCTTCTCAGCAAGGCCGGCCCGAAGGCCATCAGCCGGCATCTGGCGCGCTTGGGTGACCAATGGCCCGAAGGCGCCAGCACGCTTCGCCTGTTTCGCTATCACGACGCGCGCGTCATGCAGCGAGTGTGGCCGACACTCGCGCCCGCCCAGCAGCGTTGCTGGCTTGGCCCGATCGACCAATGGTGGGCACTGCGCCAGCCGTGGGGAGCGTGGACGCTCGAGGAAGACGACGAACGCGCGCGTTGGCAAGTGCGTTGGTTCGGCCCGAACGAAGCGCCGCCGAAGTCGCCATCACAACTCGATATCCGTCGTCTGTTCAATGCGACGCAGTGGGCCATGGCGCACGTTGCGCCCGTGGGCAATAGGGTGTGGGCGCGATGTGCACAGAGAGGCATTGCGGTCCAGAACCAGCCCGACGGTGAAGCGATGGACCGATTGCTCAAGCAGGGCATTGCGTCTCGTCTGTCAGACGAGGACCTCGAAAACTTCGTGTGGCGCGGTTGGCAAATAGAAAAGAGTGAGGGAGAAAAATGACGTGCGAAACACCGTGCAAGAACTGCAATCGCAAGGGCTTGCCGATTCTGTTCACGCGCTACGCTGCGGCCTACAGCGCGCAGCAAAAGGGCATGGATGCGCTGGCGGCCTTGAAGCCTGCGCACCCCTTGCAGACGACGCCCGGCAAGGTGGCGATGAAGACTGCGCTATACAACCTGCGCATGCTGCGCGCGGGCTACCTGTATGTTCATATTGAACGAGACGCTGACCGTTGCTTTGCTGATGAGTGGAAAGGCTATGTCGTCCACCCTCACGGGTACTTGACCGAGTTCGATCTGTCTACGCCGGGCGACGCGATGCCGTTGGTTGCCTGCTCACGCGACGCAGCGCTGCAGGCCAACAGGAGCATGGTGTGGGTCAAGGACGCCAAGGAAGTCAAGAAGCTCTGGTACATGTTTAACCCCGACCCGGTCGATCACAAGCACCTGTTCAATGTGATTGCGAAAGACCTGCCCAAGTACATGCAGAGCTTCGATGTGGCCGGATGGACGGGCGGGAGTACGAATCAGAAGGACACCGTGGAGCCAAACAAATTGGACAGCCAAGTGGTTGAGTTTTCGGCACTTTCGAGTCCAGCGTTGCGCAGCGCTTGCGAGCCCTTGATGTACGGCCTCATGGGTTCCAATGCGCAGGAGCGCGGCTGGGGTGATTACGAAACCCAACGGGCGACTCCGCAACTTGACATGGCCAGCGGAGCCGCCACTGGCTTCGAAGAAATGTACACGATCACGGTCAAACAGCCGGATTTCGCTATCGCACACGGTGCGCGGCTGAGGAAGGTGGCCGAGTTCCTCAAAACTGGGAAGGGGGCCGTGGCGGCTTGCGAGGATGCCATTGGAATTGCACAGGAACTGGGGCACCTTCAGTCGGAGGCGCACACGACTTACGCGCACTGGCAAAGTCAACAAGCCGAGGGAGGTTTTGCCAAGGGCGTCAATAACGAGTGGGTTCTGCAAACAGTGGTTAGCGCGCAGAGTCTGCAGGAACTGGTCAAAAAAGGTGCAATGGCTCGCAACGATGCTGAACTCGAAAGATTGCGGCATCGCTACAAGCAGGCTGGCAACCCTTTTTCTGAAGGCGATACCCGGCGCGAAGCAGAGCAGGAGCGCCGAGATGCTGAGTTCGCGCGTCAACAGAAGCTGGCGCAAGACGCGGCCAACAAGGCGGGCGACGCGCAGTTTGCGAGACTGTTTGACCAATCCAGCGCGAAGACTTTTGTTGACGGTGCGCACCAACCTGCCTACGAAAAAGTCGAAGCCTTGCGCGCAGCAATTGGCGAAGACCAAGGAAAGTGGTTGACTGCCGAAGCGCTGCTCGCGGTCATGGGTCGCTACAGCGACAAAGATACCCACGTCGTGTCTGTCCGGTCTTCCCCGTCGCTTGACGACGGAGAAGCGGCGTGTCAGTCAGATGTCGATGACCCGCCGCAGGTGTCCGTAGGACACGCTCCAGGAGGCCTCTCCCGT
>NZ_JBBKZS010000009.1:0-304375 GCF_037889955.1 Variovorax robiniae | reverse complement strand
GCAAGCTCGCGCGTGAACACGCTGATCGTGCCGCGCGTCGGGTCGCCGTGGACCAAGGGAATGGAGTGCTCGCGCTCGGTCAGGACGGCCCCGGGCATGCGGTAGGTCGTACTCATGGTTCGCATTGGAACCCGAACGTACGCCTGCCTACGGCGCGACCGGGTTGCCTGCGGCGGCACATACTCGATCCCGGTAGCGCTGAAAGTGCGGTGCAACAACAAGCAGCGAGCGGGTCACCGAGGCTGCTTGAGCAAGCTTTGTCGCAGCACCTGTGCGAGCATGGCTTGAAACTTCTCAGCCATGCGCTCTTGGTCTGGCAGCTGAAAAAAACAAAGCCGGCCAACGCGATGTTGATCGGCTTCATCCGTGCTCTGGTGCCCAGGAAGGGACTCGAACCCCCACGATGTTACTCGCTAGTACCTGAAACTAGTGCGTCTACCAATTCCGCCACCTGGGCACTTCAGGAAGCGATGGATTCTATATGGACCAGCAAGCGCGACCGGTTCGACGCCGCACTGACGTTTGCGCCCGCCGGCTCCTGCGAATCGGTCCAGGCAGTCGCGGCTGCATAACGTCAATCGCGAGCCGGGTGGAAGCTGACGGCCGACAGGTCGCGGCCCTAGATGCGGCGAGCGATGCGCTCCTGGCCCTGAGCCAGCTCATTCGGCGGGGCCAGTCCTCGGCACGTGCCGCACCCCCGAGCATGCGCGTACCCTGAAAGTGGATGTTTTCCTACGCAGTCGGCGTAACAAAACGTTTTGTACTTGCGCATGCCTCAATCGAACCGAAACGACGTCCCTCCGCATTGGACGATCCCAGCACTGGCCGTCACCGTCGAACAACTTGCGCCGACTGAATTCATCTGGAAGCTGATCGAGCGGCGCAGTGGCCATCCTGTGATCTGTGTCGCTCACGGCTTGGAACGCTTCGCAGACTACGAGCAGGCACTGGACTATGGCTTTGTAGCTCTAAAGGGCAGCGAAAGTGCGCTGACCAGTTCATCGCGGTACGCGCACGACCCGTCACGCGCGCTGGCCATTGACGCTTCGTGACCACTGAACAAACGCCGCGCGCCTCATGCAGAGGCGTCCCCATCCGCCAACTCGACCCAAACCGGCGCGTGGTCGCTCGAACCCTCAAGCCCGCGCACCGCTCTGTCGACGCCCGCTTCGGTCATGCGCTGCGCCAAGGCCGGGCTCAGCAGCACGTGGTCGATGCGCAGTCCCGCGTCCCGCGGCCAGCGGTTGCGCAGGTAGCTCCAGAAGGTGTAGGGCGTCTTGTCGGGAAACTGCCGCTTCAACGCATCGGTCCAGCCCTGCTTGAGCAAGGCCCGCCATGCCGCGCGCGCCTCGGGTTGCAGCAGCGCGTTGTCCTTCCATGACGCAGTCGAGTAGATGTCGCCGTCGGTCGGCACGACATTGAAGTCGCCGGCCAGCACCACCGGGTGTCCGGTCTTGATCAGGTCGGCCGCGTGGCGGTTCAGGCGCTGGAACCAGGCCAGCTTGTAGTCGAACTTGGGTCCGGGTTGCGGATTGCCGTTGGGCAGGTAGAGGCAGGCGATGACGATGCCGTTGACGGCGGCTTCGAGGTAGCGGCTTTGCGTGTCGGCCGGCTCGCCCTTGGACAGGGGCAGGCCGCGGCGCGTTTCCAGCGGTGCTGCACCGCGCGCGAGGATGGCGACGCCGTTCCAGGTGGCCTGGCCGTGTACCAGCACCTCGTAGCCGAGCGCCTTCAATTCACGCTGGGGGAAGGCGGCGGTGGTGCACTTGAGTTCCTGCAGGCAGACCACGTCGGGCTGCGTCACATCGAGCCAGGCGCACAACTGCGGCAGGCGGTTCACCACCCCGTTGACGTTGTACGAGGCGATGCGCATTCCGCTGGAAGGTGCAATCAGGCCGCGTTCACATCCACCCGCACACGCCCGCGCACCTGGCCCGCCAACAGCTTTGCCGCGGTGGCGGCAGCGGCGCCGAGGCCGATCGTCTCGGTGTTGGCTTCCAGCAGGTCCAGCGGCAATTCCTTGGCCAGCCGACCCCAGGCCTCGACGCGCTTCGCATACGGCGCCATCACGCTGTCGATGCCCGCCAGCGTCACGCCGCGCAGGATGAAGGGCGCGACGCTGGCCGGCAGGTCCAGCCCTTGCGCCAGGCCGCAGGCGGCCACCACGCCACCGTAGCGCAGGCTCGCGCAGACATTGGCCAGCGTGTGGCTGCCGACGCTGTCGACGGCCGCGGCCCAGCGCTCTTTTTGCAGCGGCTTGCCGGGCGCGGACAGCGTGGCGCGGTCGACGATTTCCTTCGCGCCCAGTTGCTTCAGGTGATCGGCCTCCGCGGCACGGCCGGTCGACGCATGCACCTCGAAGCCCAGCCTGGCCAGCAGCGCGATGGCGATGGTGCCGACGCCACCGTTCGCGCCCGTCACCAGCACCGGGCCGTCGGAAGGCTTCACGCCATGCGCCTGCAGCGCGATCACGCACAGCATCGAGGTGTAGCCGGCCGTTCCGATCGCCATGCACTGGCGTGCATCGAGGCCGGCGGGGATCGGCACCAGCCAGTCGGCCTTCACGCGGGCCTGTTGCGCCAGGCCGCCCCAATGCGATTCGCCGACGCCCCAGCCGTTCAGCAGCACCGCGTCACCGGGCTTGAAGCGCGCATCGCTGCTCTCGGCCACGGTGCCGGCGAAGTCGATGCCCGGCACCATCGGGAACTTGCGCACCACCGGCGACTTGCCGGTGATGGCCAGGCCGTCCTTGTAGTTGAGCGTGGAGTACGCGACGGCGACGCGCACCTCGCCCTCGGGCAACTGCGCCTCGTCGAGCGCGCTGATGGCGGCCTGGGTGGAGCCGTCCTCGGCCTTGGTGAGGAGCAGTGCGTTGAAGGTCATGGGTCTCCTTGCGGGTGGTGTGTGTCGGGTCTTGGAAGTGCCAGAGCATGCCGCAAGCACGGGAGCGCTTCCAGGCCGGCACCCAAATCCGCCGATGGCGCGGGGTTGTGGCCACCGTCTTGCCAGCGGATCGCAGTGTCCCGCCGCCGGGGCCCCTTTTCGCGCACAATGCCGCCCCCATGTGATGCAGATGCCGGACGCGCTCGTATTGCCGCGCGCCGCGCCACCCAAGGAGACCTTGCCGTGTCCACTGTATTTGCGAGCCCCATCGTCCAGATCAAGCCCCTGGGCTTTCCATGGGAGACGATCGATCCCTTCCTGTTCTGCGCCTACCACGACGATGCCTATCCGCAAGGCAACGGCGAGATGGCCGTCGACGACGCCTTGCTGGCCGGGCGCAACCTCGGCAGCGACTTCAGCCGCAAGGACGGCTGGAGCATGTATCACGGCAACCCGGTGCCGGGCTTTCCGGGGCATCCGCACCGCGGCTTCGAGACGGTGACCATCGTCCGCAAGGGCCTGATCGACCATTCCGATTCCCTCGGCGCGGCGGCCCGCTTCGGCGGCGGCGACGTGCAGTGGCTCACGGCCGGCAAGGGCATCGTGCATTCGGAGATGTTCCCGCTGATGAATGCCGAGACGCCGAACCCGCTCGAGCTGTTCCAGATCTGGCTGAACCTGCCCGCGCGCAACAAGATGGTGGCGCCGCACTTCACCATGTTCTGGGCCGAGGACATCCCGCGCTTCACCGCCACCGACGAGGCCGGGCGCACCACGCATGTCTCCAGCGTGGCCGGCCGCATCGGCCCGGTCGACGGCCAACCCGGCGAGGGCGGCCCGCTCGCGCCGCCGCCCGACTCATGGGCCGCGCAGGCCGATGCCGACGTCGCGATCTGGACGATCCGCATGTCGCCTGGCGCGCGCTGGACTCTGCCGGCCGCGACAGGCCAGGGTACGCGGCGGGCGCTGTATTTCTTCAAGGGCCAGTCGGTCGAAGTGGCGGGCCAGGCGATCGATCGCCACGCGATGATCGAGCTGCGCGCTTCCGAGGAAGTGGAGCTGGTCAATGGCGAGGGCGCGGTGGCCGAGTTCCTGGTGCTGCAAGGCCGCCCGATCGCGGAGCCGGTGGCGCAATACGGCCCCTTCGTGATGAACACGCAGGCCGAGATCGCGCAGGCGATGCAGGACTTCCGCCGCACCCAGTTCGGCGGCTGGCCCTGGAAGGACGAGGCGCCGGTGCACGGCCGCGACCCGGCGCGTTTCGCGCGGCATCCGGACGGGAAAGAGGAACGGCCGGCCTAGCGTCTCCGCGCGGTGGTCCAATGGCGGCATGGAACAACCGCAAGACGCCGACCGCCGCCTGAACGAACTGGAGATCAAGGCCAGCTACGCCGAAGACCTGCTGGACCAGCTCAACATGGTCATCTACCGGCAGCAGCAGCAGATCGACAGCCTGGTTGAGCAGGTCGCGCTGCTGAGGCAGCAGGGCGCGGAAGCCGCGGCGGGCGGGCCGCGCAACCTGCGGGATGAGTTGCCGCCGCACTACTGAGTCCCGCGCCACGGCCGGCTCGTCCCACGGAACGCCGAATCGGCAACTGACACCGAAGCAAGGCGACGTGCCGCGCAAGGACGCGTCGTGAACTGGTCCTACATCCGTTTGGGAAGCGCGGGGCTGGCAGGTTCACAGCGCGAATCCAGCATGTCGCCATGAACTCGAAACACCTGCTTCCCCGCCGTGTCGCACCGCTGGTCCTGATCGCGGCGATTGGCGCGCTGTCGCTGTCCGCCTGCGATCAGCGCGTTGCCCCGCCGGCCCCCCGCGCGGACGTGGACGCCGCCATCGACAAGACCCGCGACGCCACGGTCGCCGCCGCCAACAAGGCGGCGGAACTGGCCGAAAAGGCGCGCGACCAGACCGTCGCCTTTGCCAAGTCGCCGCAGGTGCGCGAGGACGCCGGCAAGGTCGTCGATGCGTTGAAGAACGTCGGGACCACCGCTGCCGCGAAGGTGGACGACGCGGCCATCACCGCCTCCGTGTCGGCCGGCTTGGCCAAGGACAGCGAACTGAGCGCGCGGCAGATCAGCGTCGAGACGCGCGCGGGCACGGTCAAGCTGGTCGGCCCGGCGCCGAGCGCCGAAGCCAAGGCCCGTGCCACCGACATTGCCAAGTCCGTCGGCGGCGTCGCCACGGTCGACAACCAGCTCGAAGTCCGGGCGATGTGACTACCCGGGCGGCGCGACCTGCCCTTGGGTTTGCGCCTGAGCGGTCGTGACGCTGGCGGGCGTTGCTGTCAGCGTCATCAGGATGTCCGCATACCAGGCGCTGTTGAGCCCCAGCGACTCGTCCAATTGCAGGTCGCGCGTGCTCATGTCCATGCGCGCGGAATGCACGCCCAGCAGCGTCCACGGCAGCTTGCCGCCGGCGGCGGGAATGCGCTTGACCACTGGCGCGCCGCTGGTGCCGCGGTGCGTGCGCGCATCGGTCAGGAAGAAGCCCTGGCCCTGGAAGCGCACGCCGAAGGCCGATGCCACCACCGCCTGGCGCACCACCGGCAGGTGATGCACCACGTCATGGAAGCCCAGCGGAAATCCCACGATGAGCAGCACGCTGCCGACCTCCACCTCGTCCAACGAGCGTGGCAAGTGCCTGGGCGTGAAGCAGAACATCGCGGCATTCGGCGGCAGCGCCTCGCGCGGGATCTCGATGGCGGCCACGTCGATCTCGCCACCCATGTCGCTGCCCTGGCGCCAGGCGCTCTTGCCGTCCACATAGAGCCACACCGAGACGGCGGTGGAGCGCGTGAGATCGACCGCGTCCGTGTGCAGCTCGATCTCGATGCGGTTGGGGAAATGCTTCGTCGGCGCGTCGATGACCACGTGCCGGCTGGTCACGAAGAAGATGCGCTCGTCGCGTTCGAAGAAGAAGCCGCTCGCGCCGGTGAGCAGCCGGTCGCCGTCGAAAGTCGAGACGCGGGCGGTGGAAAGAAGCAGCGACTCGGCCATCAGGGACTTTCAGAGACCGTCGCAGCAGGATCGCGCGTCGGTGGGGTATTGAACCACCACAAGCGCTGCCGGCGCCTTGGAGACCCTGATCACGTCAGCCTCGCGCCGAGGCGCGCGCCCTCGCGGGGGGCTTGTTCGAAGCCTCGCCTGCCTTTGCTGCAAGCCTCCGTTGACGGCGCCGCCGCTTCTCCCAATGCGTGAGAAGCGCGCTGACGAGCGACGCGACGGCAAAGGCCGCAGCCTGCCGCGCCAGCGCCTGCGTCGCCGCATCCAGCCGCCTCGATATCTCGCGCTCTGTCTCGGCGGTGCGGGCCAGCGCATCGGTGCCGACAGGCGGTGCCACCGGTTGCGCCAGCACGTCGGTCCCGGCCTTGGCCACATCCTTCGCATGCGCCGTCGCGGCCACCGCCTTGGCACCGGCCACGGAGCCGTGCGCATTGGCATAGACCTTGGTGAACTCGGCACCCAACAGGAAGATCTGCGCCGCGTAGTACACCCAGGCCAGCAGCACCACCAGCGAGCCAGCGGCGGCGAAGGATTCGCTCATGCCGCTCTTGCCGAGGTACAGCCCGATCAGCGACTTGCCGATCTCGAACAGCACCGCCGTGACCGCCGCGCCGATCCACACGTCGCGCCAGGCGATCGGCGCGGTCGGCATGAGCTTGAAGATCATCGCGAACAGCAGCGTGCTGACCGACACGGAGATCAGGATGTTGACGCCCTGCAGCAGCAACTCCCAGCCCGGCATCAGCCCGCCGGTCCAGCTGCCCAGCACGGCCAGGCCGGCGCTCACGATCAGGGACACCATCAGCAGGAAGGCCAAGCCGAGGATCAGGCCGAAGGACAGCACCCGCGCCCGCAGCAGCGCCCACACGCCGCTCGGCTTTTCGGCCGCGGGCACATGCCAGATGCGGTCCAGCGCGCTTTGCAGTTCGGCGAACACGGTCGTCGCGCCGACCAGTAGCACGGCGATGCTGATGCCGCCTGCAATGAGTCCGCGCTTGGGCTCGCTGGCGCTGGCAACTAGGCCCTGCACCGCGGTGGCGCCGTCGTGGCCGATCAGGCCGCCCAGTTGCTCCACGATCTCGCCTTGCACCGCTTCACGACCGAACAAGGCGCCAGCGACCGCGATCACGATCACCAGCAAGGGCGCCAGCGAGAACATCGTGTAGTACGAGATGGCCGCGCCCATGCTCGGCGCGAAATCGTCGACCCAGGCGGAGACGGCATCGCGACACAGGTCAAACAGTTGCTTGGGGCTCATGGCGCTTCTCGCGTGATGTGAGCGTGTACTGTCCGGGATCGCAACGATCGCTGGCGTGCGCCGATCCAGATTCCGCGAGTAGGCCAAGAGCGCGGGCCGCGGGGGCGACAGCGCGCAATCGCCCGTTCGTCTAGATTCGACGGGCGCCGCCTTTCAAGCTGTCAGGCGGCCGTCCATCCAACCACCACGGAGCCACAGTCCACCATGATCCACGTCGTCGCCATCATCACCGCCAAGTCCGGCCAGCGCGCCCAGGTGCTCGAAGCCTTCGCCGCCAACCGCCCGGCGGTGCTGGCCGAAGCCGGTTGCATCGAATACGTCGCGACCATCGACGCCGCCGGCATGCCGCCCTCGCGCGGCACCTTCGGCGACGACACCTTCGTCGTGGTCGAGAAATGGGAGACGCTGGACGCGCTCAAGGCCCATGCCGTGGCGCCGCACATGGCGGCCTATGGCGCGAAGACCAAGGAGATGGTGGAAAGCCGCGTCATTCACGTGCTGTCGCCGGTGTAAGCAGCGCGCCGCGCGTCCCCGCGGACGTGACGAACAAGCCGCGCGGATTTTCCGTCGCACCATGAAAAACGCGCCCGAACAGGGCGCGTTTTCATTGAGGGGTCGCAGCGCTTACTTCGAAACCACGCGGACCATTTCCAGCACCTTGTTCGAATAACCCCATTCGTTGTCGTACCAGCTCACGACCTTGACGAAGGTGCCGTCCAACGCGATGCCGGCTTCGGCGTCGAACACCGAGGTGCGCGGCTCGCCGCGGAAGTCGGTCGACACGACCTTGTCTTCCGTGTAGCCCAGCACGCCCTTCAGCGCGCCTTCCGACTGCGCCTTCATCTCGGCGCAGATCTCGGCATAGGTCGCGGCCTTTTCCAGCTCCACCACCAGGTCGACCACCGACACGTCGGAGGTCGGCACGCGGAAGCTCATACCGGTCAGCTTCTTGTTGAGCGACGGGATCACCACGCCCACGGCCTTGGCGGCGCCGGTGCTCGAGGGGATGATGTTCTCCAGGATGCCGCGGCCGCCGCGCCAGTCCTTGTTGCTCGGGCCGTCGACCGTCTTCTGCGTCGCGGTGGTCGCGTGCACGGTGGTCATCAGGCCGCGCTTGATGCCCCACTTGTCGTGCAGCACCTTGGCCACCGGGGCCAGGCAGTTGGTGGTGCAGCTGGCGTTGCTGATGATGGCTTCGCCCTTGTAGCTGCTGTCGTTGACGCCGTAGACGAACATCGGCGTGTCGTCCTTGCTCGGTGCCGACATGACGACCTTCTTCGCGCCCGCGTCGATGTGCTTCTGGCCGGTTTCCTTGGTCAGGAACAGGCCGGTCGCTTCCACCACGATGTCGGCGCCGACGTCGCCCCACTTGAGGTTGGCCGGGTCGCGTTCCTGCGTCAGGCGGATCTTCTTGCCGTTGACGATGAGCGTGTTGCCCTCGACCGAGACCTCACCCTTGAAGCGGCCATGCACGGAGTCGTACTGCAGCATGTAGGCCAGGTATTCGGGTTCGAGCAGGTCGTTGATGCCGACCACTTCGACGTCCTTGAAGTTCTGCACGGCCGCACGAAACACCATGCGCCCGATGCGGCCGAAGCCGTTGATACCGATCTTGATTGCCACAGACTTGCTCCTTGAGTTGCTTGAAAAAGGGTTACTTCGCGAGCACGGCGCGCACCGTGTCCGCCACGTTCTCGGGCGTGAAGCCGAAGTGCTTGAACAGCGCCGGCGCCGGTGCCGATTCGCCGAAGGTGTTGATGCCGACGACCGCCGCGCAGCCATACTTCCACCAGCCGTCCGTCACGCCCATCTCGACGGCGATGCGCGGCAGGCCGGCGGGCAGCAGGGCCTTCTTGTAGGCGGTGGTCTGGCGGTCGAACACCGAGGTGCTGGGCATGGAGACCACACGCACGGCGATCTTCTTCTCCGCGAGCAGCTTTTGCGCCGCGACGGCGTGCTGCACTTCGGAGCCGGTCGCGATGATCACGGCCTGCGCCTTCTTCTTCAGGCCGACGTCGGCCGGCTCGCTGAGCACGTAGGCGCCCTTGCTGATGTCGGCCAGGTCCTTCTTGGCGGCATAGGCGATGTTTTGGCGCGAGAGCAGCAGCGCGCTCGGGCGGCCCTGCGTCTGCAGTGCCACGGCCCAGGCCACCGCCGTTTCCGCCGTGTCGCCCGGACGCCAGACGTCCAGGTTCGGGATCAGGCGCAGCGACGCGGCATGCTCGATCGACTGGTGCGTCGGGCCGTCTTCGCCGAGGCCGATGGAGTCGTGCGTGAAGACGTGGATCACGCGGCGCTTCATCAGCGCGGCCATGCGGATCGCATTGCGGCTGTAGTCGCTGAAGGTCAGGAAGGTGCCGCCGTACGGGATGTAGCCGCCATGCAGCGCCACGCCGTTCATGATCGCGGCCATGCCGAACTCGCGCACGCCGTAGTTGATGTGGCGGCCGATCTGGCCATGGGCCGGCTCGGCGCCGTTGGTGGTACTGGCGGGCTTGGATTCGTCCTCCGAGCCCTGGCCCGGTTGCTCGACCGGCGCGGTCAGGACCACGTCGCCCTTGGCATCGAAGCGCAGGGCCGGCGTGCTCTTGGTGTTGGTGAGGTTCGAGCCGGTCAGGTCGGCGCTGCCGCCGAGCATTTCCGGCAGGCTGGCGGTGAAGGACTCGAGCGCGAGTTGCGAGGCCTTGCGCGAAGCGACGGTCTCGGCCTTGGTGTGGGCCGCCACCACGGTGTCGAACGCGACCTGGTTGAAGTCGGCGGGCAGGTCGCCCTTCATGCGGCGCGTGAACTCGGCGGCGAGCGCGGGATGCGCGGCAGCGTAGGCGGCGAACTTGTCGTTCCAGGCCGCTTCTTCCTTGGCGCCGCGTTCCTTGCCGTCCCAGTCGGCATACACCTCGGCCGGGACTTCGAAGGCCGGGTAGGGCCAGCCGATCGCTTCGCGCGTGAGCTTGATTTCCTCGGCGCCCAGCGCCTCGCCGTGGGCCTTGGCCGTGCCGGCGCGGTTCGGGCTGCCCTTGCCAATCACGGTCTTGCAGATGATCAGCGTGGGTTGGTTCTCGCTGGCGCCGTGCGCCTTGGCTTCCGTGATGGCCTTGGACACCGTGTCGGCGTCGTTGCCTTCGATCGGGCCGATCACGTGCCAGCCGTAGGCCTTGAAGCGCTCGGCGGTGTTGTCGATGAACCAGGGCTTGACCTGGCCGTCGATGCTGATGCCGTTGTCGTCGTAGAGCGCGATCAGCTTGCCCAGGCGCCAGGCGCCGGCGATGGCGCAGGCTTCGTGGCTGATGCCTTCCATCATGCAGCCGTCGCCGAGGAAGGCGTAGGTGTGGTGGTCGACGATGTCGTGGCCGTTGCGGTTGAACTCGCTGGCCAGCAGCTTCTCGGCGAGCGCGAAGCCGACCGCGTTGGCAATGCCCTGGCCGAGCGGGCCGGTGGTGGTTTCCACGCCAGGCGTGACGTCGACTTCCGGGTGGCCCGGCGTCTTGCTGTGCAGTTGGCGGAAGTGCTTGAGCTGCTCGATCGGCAGGTCGTAGCCGGCCAGGTGCAGCACGGCGTACTGCAGCATCGAGGCATGGCCGTTCGAGAGGATGAAGCGATCGCGGTTGGCCCAGTGCGGGTTCGTCGGGTTGAACTGCAGATGGTCGCCCCACAGTGCGACAGCCATGTCGGCCATGCCCATCGGCGCACCGGGGTGGCCCGAGTTGGCGGTTTGCACGGCGTCCATTGCCAACGCGCGGATCGCGTTGGCCATCAGGGCTTGGTTGGCCATTGGAGGGGGCTTTCGAGGAGGGGGATTGGGGGGAACCCGCGATTTTAGCGAACGGACTCCCCGGCCTGCTCTGACAGGCTGCTAGAGTGCCGCGCATGCACGGGCTGCACCTTACCGCCGACCTTCACGATTGCCAATGCGAAGCGCGCTGGATGCTCGATGCCGACGCATTGGGCGCGGCCTGCGTCGAGGCCGTGGAGGCGGCGGGCCTGCAGGGCGTGGCGCGGCTTTTCCATAGCTTTCCATCGACCGCGCAAGGCGCTGGCGGCGTCACCGCCACCGTGCTGCTCGCCGAGTCGCACTTGTGCATCCACACCTGGCCGGAGCAACATGCGGTGACGCTCGATGTCTATGTCTGCAACTTCGGCGGCGACCATTCGCCGAAGGCGCATGCGTTGATGGACCGCCTGCTGGCCCTGTTCGAGCCGGACCATGTGGAGCGCCATGCGGTGACGCGCGGCACGCTGGCGTCGGTGAACGCTTGAGGACCTCGAATCGATGAGCACCAAGGCCATGATCCTCGCCGCCGGTCGCGGCGAGCGGATGCGCCCCCTGACCGACGTCACGCCCAAGCCCCTTCTCGAGGTGCGCGGCAAGCCGCTGATGCAGTGGCCGATGGAAGCGCTGGCAGCAGGCGGCTTCAACGATCTCGTAGTGAACACCGCCTGGCTCGGCGATCAGATTGCCAGCCGCTTCGGGCCGTCTCTCACGTATTCACACGAGGGCCGCGATTTCGGCGGCGCGCTGGAAACGGCCGGCGGCGTGGTTCGTGCGCTGCCCATGCTCGGGGATGTGTTCTGGGTCGCGGCCGGTGATATCTACGCGCCGGACTTCCGGTTCACGCAGGAGGCCGTCGCGCGATTCCGGGCGGGCGACATGCTGGCCCACGTGTGGCTTGTTCCGAACCCGGCGCACAACCCGCGCGGGGATTTCGGCATCGCGGACGATGGCCGGGCGTTGAGCGAGGCTCCACGCAAGTACACCTTCTCCACCATCGCGCTCTACCGCGCCGCCTTGTTCGCGCCGCCCTGGTGCGCCATTCCGGCCGGCAATCCGCAGGGCGAGAAGGCCGCGCTGGCACCGCTGCTGCGCGCCGCGATGGCGGCCGGCCGCGTCAGCGCCGAGCTTTACGCCGGCGCATGGACCGACGTCGGAACGCCGGAACGGCTTGCACAGCTGAACGCCCAAGTCGAGCGGTCCGCCTGAGCGAGAACCGCTGCCGCCCGCTAAGGAACGTTGGTCCCGCTCAACTGGAACGGCTTGCCCGGCAAGTCCATCTTGCCGCCGTACTCGATCTTCACCCCGTTGGTCGGCTCCACCGGGCAGCCGGTCGGCCTCGGACAGGAGACGTTGTCGATGAAGAGCACCGGACCGTAGCGGAAGTTGTGCACCGCCTTGCCCGCATGGTCGGCCACGGTCACCACGAAGGCCCAGTTGGCGAAGTTGTCCGCGTCCTCGATGGCGATCGGGTCCAGCACCCGCGGGTCCTGCAAGGTGCGCACGATGCGGCTGCCATTGGCGTCGAAGCGGACCCACGAGATCCTGCGGTCGCCACGCGAATTCACGAGCACCTGCTTGTTGGGGTCGGCGTACTGCTGCTGGGGGCTGTAGATGTCCGGGTCTTCCGGATCGCCCCGCGAGATGCCCAGGGAGGTCGGGTTGCGACCGACGTTGATCGCGAACTGCGGCAACTCGGCAATCTGGTCGGGAGAGGGTGAGGCCACCGCCCCGCCCGACGCGTAGCCGCCCAGGTTGTAGACGCGCAAGGTGCCATCCTCCGTCGCGATCCAGGCGCGTTGCGGGGTGTCCCACAAGGTCGTTTTGACCGCCGTCGGCTTGTCGGGCAATGAGACCATCTTCACCAGGGCCGGGGTCTGCTGCGGCTGGTTGGCGAAGGTGTACGGCCACTGGTGGTCGGCTTGACCCAGGGTGGCCATGCGTGCATTGAAGGTGCCGATGTCGCCACCGAAATACACGCTGTTCACGTAGCTGAACAGCGGCTTCAGGTCGAGGAAGGCGATCTTCTTCTCGGACTTCGACAGCACCACCGCCATGCCGCCCTTGGCGTACTTGGCAGAGAGGCTGCCATCCAGGAAGGACTGCCGGTTGGCCTGCCGGGTCAGCGGCTGGGTGAAGCCCATGAATCCGATCCCGGCCAGGTCATCGTCCTTCGCCATGTTGTCCGTCAGGTCCGAGGTGATCCTCGCCTGCGCCATGGTATGAAACGGATCCAGGCCGGTGGTCACGGTGATTTCCGTGGGGGCGTTCATCGCGCTGCCATCCGGGGCCACCAGGTCGACGTAGCCCAGGATCTTCATGAAGGCGATGTTGCCCGCATTCGGCAGGCCGGGGTACACGCCGCTCCACTCCCGCCACCAGTTGTACCAGGCGCTGTAGCTGCCGTTGGCGTTCCGGTTGAACGGGTTGCAGTTGTCGCAAAGGCCCGCCAACGCCACCACCGCCACCTGGCCCTTGAGCGCGTCGGTGTCCCACACCGTGACCAGCGCGAACTCGCTGCCGTTGGTCATGGCGATGCCGGTGGGGACCTTCTGGGCCGGCAGCTTGACCGTGGCCTTGTTGGTTGCCGTGTTGTTGCCCACCGTCGCGATCACGCCGTTCTGGAACACGGCCAAGCCCGAGGGACAAAAGCCGGCCCGGCCACCGCAGCGCGTCACGGCAATCGGGGAGCCGTCCACGATGCCCGCGGCCTTGTAGGCCAGGATGCTGATGCTGTCGAGGCCGCCACCGTAGTGCGTCCAACTCAACTGGGGCAACTGCGCGAACGTGCCCAGCACGTGGTTCGTCGTCTGGAAGTCGGTGATGCCCACGCGCGCCGCGCTGTCGGCAACGAAGGCCGCGTTGGCCTGGTTGCTGGAATACAACCCCGGGTCGGCGGCCTGCTTGCCGATCTGCCACAGGTTCTGGTGGTCGGCCGCCATCTGGGCGAAGCCAGGGGTCTTGTTGTTGGGACGCGGACCGTAGAGCGGGACGCCCCCGCTCGCGCCACAGGCCGCCGCCGTGGGACCGTAGCGGTAGGCGATGCCCGCGTCCTTGCTGAGTTGGCCGGCCATGGCCCGGTAGGCATCCGGCACGACCTTGAGCGACGCATCGACGACGTCGGGGATGGTGGTGCCGCAAAGGGTCGAGGAAATGGCAACGGGGGCGGAGACGGTGCCGGGGGATGGGCTGGTGCCGGGGCCGGCAATGGTGGCCGTGCCGGCGTCGCCGTCGTCATTACCCGTCGCGGTGCCGGTGTTGACGCTGCCGCTGCCGGTGCTGCTACCGCCCGTGTCAGTGCCGGCGACAGTGCCCGTGTTCGCACTGCTGTCGACGCTGGTGCCGCCCATGCCACCCCCCATGCCGATCGTGCCGCCCCCCGTTCCTTCGGCTCCGCTTTCGATGCTGGTTTGGATGTTGGCAGGGCTGCTGCCGTTGCCGGGCGCCGGCGTGTCGACCGTGGCGGAGTGCGCGGGCTTACCGTTGTTGGCTGCCGTGCTGACACTCGCGGTGGGTGTCAGAAAGCCCACGCTGCCACCCCCGCCACCTCCTCCGCCGCATCCAACGAGCAATATGGATACGAATAGTTGCATTTTTGACAAATTTACTACCAACATACTCAGTTACTCCAATTGACTTAACTAGCGTTTAGTGGCAAGAGATGCAAGGCGGGCTGAATGTATTGACAAATCCGTTGCTTGTCTGTCGGCGCAGGCTTACAGACCTGTGGCATCGTCCGGGCATGACTTCGACCCTTCATTCAGACCGCCGCGCACGGCTCTCCGCCCAATTGGGACGCGATGGAATTGCCGTGATCCCCACCGCGCCAGAACACGGCCGAAATCGCGACAGCGATTTCCTTTATCGACACGACAGTTACTTTTTTTACCTGTCCGGTTTTGCGGAGCCGAACGCCTGCCTGGTGCTGACCGGCGATGGCAAAAGCTCACTTTTCTGTGCCCCGAAAGATCTGGAACGCGAGATCTGGGAAGGCTACCGCCTGGGACCGGAAGCCGCGCCGGCCGCGCTCGGCGTCGACGAGGCCTTTGCCATCGGCGAGCTAGACAGCCGGTTGCCCAAGCTGCTGGAGAACCGTTCCGTCGTCTGGTACCCGTTCGCCACGCACAAGGGGTTGGAGTCACGCATCGACGGCTGGTTGTCTTCGGTGCGGGCGCGGGTGCGCTACGGCGCCTTGTGCCCCGAGGAGCAGCGCGACCTGTGCGGTCCCCTGGACGAGATGCGGCTGGTCAAGGACGCCCATGAGCAGGACACGATGCGCCGCGCCGCGCAGATCAGCGCCCGCGCCCACATCCGCGCCATGCAGCTCAGCGCCCGCATGCTGCGCGAAGGCAAGGACGTGCGCGAGTACCACCTCGATGCCGAGCTGCTGCATGAATTCCGCATGGGCGGCTCGCAATACCCGGCCTACGGTTCGATCGTCGCGGCCGGCGCCAATGCCTGCGTGCTGCACTACCGCGCCGACGCCGCGCCGGTGCGCGACGGTGAACTCGTGCTGATCGACGCGGGCTGCGAGCTCGACGGCTATGCCAGCGACATCACCCGCACCTTCCCGGCCAACGGCAAGTTCACCGGCCCGCAACGCGTGCTCTACGACCTGGTGCTGGCCAGCCAGCAGGCGGCCGTCGACGCGACGAAAGCCGGTGCCCGCTTCACCGACCCGCACGACGCCACGGTACGCGTGCTCTCACAAGGCATGCTGGACGTTGGCCTGCTGGACGCCAACAAGGTCGGCAGCGTGGACGACGTGATCGAGAAGCGCGCCTACTTCCCCTTCTACATGCACCGCACCGGCCATTGGCTGGGCATGGACGTGCACGACTGCGGCAGCTACGTCGAGCCCTCGCAGGTCGGCGAGGTGAGCGAGCGCAAGGACCCGCTCTCCAACGAGCTCATCAAGAACCGGCCCAGCCGCATCCTGCATCCGGGCATGGTGCTGACCATCGAGCCGGGCATCTACGTGCGGCCCGGCGAGGGCGTGCCGGAGCAGTTCCACAACATTGGCATCCGCATCGAGGATGACGCGATCGTCACCGCGACCGGCTGCGAATTGATTTCTCGCGGCGTGCCGGTGGACGGAGACGAGATCGAGGCGCTGATGCGCTGATGCGCTGATGCGCTGATGCCTTCAGCGTTTCGTCGTGGTTTTCCACCACGCCGTCGCAGGTCCCGAGATGCGTGAAAACAGGGCGAGCATGCCCTGTTCGTGGGCACCCGCGGAACCGGCTTCGCCGGGCCGCTGGGTGCGCCCCCTTGAGGGGGAGCGCCGCAAGCGCATTCGGGGGTGGGGCTATTTCACGGCGTGTTGGTGGTCGACACCTGGAAGGGCTTGCCGGGCACGCTCATGGCGCCGCCGTATTCGACCGGGGTCGTGCCCGTCGCCTGCACCGGGCACGCACTGGTGTTCGCGCAATAGCCGCCGTCCGAGAAGACGACCGGACCGTAGCGGTAGTTGCGCACGGCCTTGCCGTTATAGTCGGCCACGCTCAGCACGTTGTTCTGGTTCGCGAAGTTGTCCGAATCCTCGACCCCGACCGGGTCCACCAGCAGGTTGTGCTGGAAGCTGCGCACGATGCTGCCGCCATTGCCGCTGAAGCGCACCCACGAGATCTTCCGGTCGCCGCGCGAGGACACGATGACCTGCTGGTTGATCGCATCGACGCTACCGCTCGAAGGCTCGTTCCGCGAAGTGGCCAGCGAGGTCGGATTGCGGCCGATGCCCGTGACGCTGCCCAGTTCGGCGATGGCGCTGGGCGCGGGACTGGCGACCGACTCACCGGGCGCGTAGCCGCCCAGGCTGTAGATGCGCAGCGTGCCATCCTGGGTGGCGACCCAAGCCTGCACCGCGCTGCCGGAGATCGCAGCCTTCACGGCCGTCGGCCGGTTGGGAAGCGACACCGTCTTGACCACCGTCGGCGTTTGCGAGGGCGAGTTGGCAAAGGTGTACGGCCACTGCCCGTCGCCGGCACCGACGCTGGTCGTCTCGCCATTGCGCGAGCTGAAGTAGACGCCGTTGACGAAATTGAAGAGCGGCTTCAGGTCGACGAAAGCCACCTTCTGTTCCGACTTCGAGATCACCACCGCCACGGCCCCCTTGGCATACCGGCCGTAGTTCGCACCGCCGCTGGCGAACTTCTGCCAGTTGGCGCTCAGCGGCGAATTGGACAAGCCGATGAATTCGCCACCCGTCTGGATGGTCTTCCACGGGTGCATGCCGGTGGTCACCGCGATCTCGGTCGGCGCCGTCATGCCGGGCAGGTCCACGTAGCCGAGGATCTTCATGAAGCCGATATTGCCCATGTTCGGCAGCCCGGGGTAGACGCCCTTCCACTCCCACCACCAGTTGTACCAGGCGCCTGGGTTGCCGACGGTGCAGCCGTCGCACATGCCGGCCAGCGCCACCACGGCCACCTGGCCCTTGAGCGCGGTCGTGTCCCATACGGTGACCAGTGCGTATTCGCTGTCATTGGTCATCGCGACCGCCGTCGGCACCTTGTTGGCCGGCAGCGTCGCGGTGGCCTTGTTGATCGAGGTGTTGGTGCCCGACGTGGCGATGACGCCGTTCTGGTACACGACCACGCTCTGGGCGCAGAAGCCCGCCATGACGCAACGGGTCACGGCGATCGGGTTGCCGCTGACCGTGCCGGCCTTCTTGTAGTCCGTCACCGTCGCGCTGTCGAGGTGCGCGCCGGTCCAGCTCAGCTGCGGAAGCTGGGCGAAGGTGTTGTACATGTAGCCCGACACTTGGAAGTCAGTCACGCCGACACGGGTGGCCGGGTCGTCGGCCACGTAGACCATGTTCGCCTGGTTGGTCGAGAAGTTGCCCGGCGTTCCCGAGGGCGTACCGATCTGGTAGAAGAAATTGTTGACTGCGGTACCCGGGACGATCAGCTGCGCGTCGTTGCGCTTGAACAGCGCCGGGCCGGTGTCGGTCGCGCCACAGGACGCCGAATCGGGGCCATAGCGGTAGGCAATGCCAGCGTCCTTGCTGAGCTGGGCGGCCATGGCCTTGTACGACGCTGGCACCACGTTCAGCTGCGCATCGACGATGTCGGCGCTGGTTGTGCTGCAAGTCGTGGTGTTGACGGGAACCGTGCCGGTGGCGGTGCTGCCGGAACCCGACGGCGTGCCGCTCGCGGCACCGGATGTGCTGCCGCTGCCGGTCGTGCTGCCAGCCGTGCTACCGCTTGTGCTGCCTGCCGCGGCGCCGGCGCTGCCATTACTGGCAACGATTGCCTTGCCATCCGACGTGGTTCCAGCAGCGACCGCTGCCGCTGTCCCGGCATCCGACGTACCGGACGTGGTCGCGACAGGTGCGAGGGCAATCCCTCCACCGCCACCACCACCACCCCCACCACAGCCCACCAATGCGAAAGTCGCCATAAATGGCAACATTGTCTTTTGTACTACGTTCAAAACTACTTACCCTCTATTGACAACCGCGGTTTTTACCTGCAGTTGGCATGTCGGGGCAAACGTACTTTCAAACGTTTTCAGGGGTGTGCTGCAGTGCAACAAGTCGCCGTTACAAATGAACGGTGGCGTTTTCGGTCAGTTCGTCGGGGCTGGATTCTCAGGATAGTCCGTCTGGCTGGGGCACCGGCCAAGAGCGGGCGTTCACGTCGAGGCAAGGGCGCAGGCCGGATGAATGTGAATTAAATGTTACGGGACAGCCTCGATGACGACCTCGCGTGACCCGACGCTCAAGCGGTCGCGCCAGCCAGGTGCCCCCGCGTGAACGCCTCCTCGAAGATCGAGTAGCCCGACCAGTCCGCATGCGCGAACGACAAGCGCCCATCGGCCACGGCGCCCCTGTCCCGCCGCTGCGACTCCAGACGACCCAGCAGCCCAGGCACCGGCATCGCCATCGCGTGCCCATAGCGCGTGATGTCGATGCGCGTGGCCTTGCCGCGCAAATCCGCATGCGGCACCGACAGTTCGGCCAGCAACTCATCGCGCCATGAAGCCCACGTCCGGTCGAGCAACAGTTGCCGACCATCGCCCATGTCATAGCCACTCGGCCCGAGCGGTCGATACCAGCTCAGCACCGTTGGGCCGGGCGTCGGGTCCAGCGATTGGTGCCGCGCGTCGACATAGCCCAGCCCCCGGCTGTCGTAGATCACGTTGTCCCAGCTCGGCGCCGCGCCGGGGCGGTCGGTGAGCGGCGCGCGCAGGTGCACGTTGGCGACCAGCCAGGGCGCGTAGCGCACATGCGCCGCCGCGTTGCGCAGGACTTCCGGTGGGTTCTCGACCACGCGTGCCGCGATGAAGACCGGCAACGCGACGATGCAACGCTCCGCCTGCCAGCGCACCACCGTCTTCGTCGCCGCATCGAAGGCATCGACCTCGACACCGCTGCGCGTCTGCGCGATCCGCATGACGACGTTCCCGCCGTGGATGCGGTCCCCCAGCGGCTGCGCGATGCGCTGCGTGAGCCAGCCGTTGCCTTCCGGCCAGGTCAGCACCGCATCGCGGTCGGCGTTGTCGTCGCCCGGCGCATGGAAGCCGTGCCGGCTCGCGAAGTAGTGGATGCCAGCCCAGGCCGAGACATGCGCGGCACCGGCGCCGTAGTCGTCGCGGCAGCAATAGTCCAGGTACCAGCGCAGGTGCGGTTCATCGAAGCCCTCGCGCTCCAGCCATGCGGAGAAGGGCAGGGCATCCAGCGCCAGCATGGCTGGCGTGAACGGTGCGCGCAACGTGGGGATGACGAAGCGCGACTCGGCCCGCAGCGCGTCGACGCGCTGGCTGAACAGGCGGTACTGCGCCAGGGCGGTCGCGCCCACGCCTTGCACCGGCAGCAGGCCATCGTGCCATTCACCCTCGATGAAGATGCGCTCCTGCGGGCTGTGGCACAGGTGGCGCTCGTCATACTGCCAACGGCCGGCCACGCGCTGGCGCAGGCCGAGTTCCTCGAGCAGGTCCTGCACTTCGTGTGCCTCGTCGCCCGGCACCGGCAGGTAGTGCGCACCGAGCGGGCAGGCGATGCCGCCGACCGCGCCGCCGCGGCTGTTGCCGCCGGCCGTGTCCTCGAGTTCGAGCAGGGCGAAGTCCTCGATCCCCGAGAGGCGCAGCGCGCGCGCAGCCGCGAGTCCCGCCACGCCGCCGCCAGCGATCACGACGCGCGTGCGCCGCGTCCGCGAAGGCGCTGCGCCACGGAGGGCGCCATCGCGCACCGCATGCCCGCGCCCCACGTCGACGCCGGTGAAGCCACCTTCGATCCCGGGATCGCGGGACTCGCATCCGCCAAGCGCCAGCGCGCTTGCGCCCGCTCCCAGAAAAGTGCGCCGCCTCATGGACGAGGACGGAGCCCGCCGGTGCGCGACATCAATGCCCCACCACCTTGCCCCACTCCCGCTCGTAGGTGGTCACGAGGATCTGGTTGGACAGCCGGTTGACTTCCGTCGGCACGCGCGCCATGTCCTTCGGAAAATCGAACAACAGTGGCAAGGTGGCGGGCGTCAGGAATTGCAGGCCTTCCGGCAAGGCATCCGGCAGCCGCCAGGGCCGCCGGCTGGCAATGATGAAGCCCCATTCGCCAAAGCTCGGCACATGCGCGTGGTACGGCGTCGCGGTCAGTCCCACCGATTCGATGGTCGTGGCCACGGTCCAGAAGCTTTGTCGCGCCACCAGCGGCGAGGTGGTCTGGATCACCGCGTAGCCGCTGGCCGACAGGCGCTTGTCGAGCAGCGCATAGAAGGCGTTGGTGTAGAGCTTGCCGATGGCGAAGTTGGTCGGGTCCGGGAAGTCCACGATGATCACGTCGAACAGGTCGTCGCTCGCCGCGCCCGTCGTCTTGGGTGCAGGGTCCTGCTGCAACCACTGGAACGCATCCGTGTTCACGACCTTCACCTTCGGCGACTTCAGCGAGCCCCCATTCAGCGCGGCCAGCGTCTCATGCTCGGTGAAGAGCTTCGTCATGTTCGGATCGAGTTCCACCAGCGTCACCTGCTCGACCGAGGGGTACTTGAGGATCTCGCGCACCGCCATCCCATCTCCGCCGCCCAGCACGGCCACCTTATTCGGCGCGCCCTGCGCCGCCATCGCCGGATGCACCAGCGCCTCGTGATACCGGTACTCGTCGCGCTCCGCGAACTGCAGGTTGCCGTTCAGGAACAGCCGGTGCCCGAGTTGCCCCCGCGTGACCACGATGCGCTGGTACGGCGATGTCGCGCTGAACACGATGCGGTCCTGGTAGAACTTGTCTTCCGCCACCGTCGTGATGCGGTCCGCGCCCACGAAGGCCGCGCCGATCACGACCAGCGTCAGCGCGCAAGCCGCCGCATGCGAACCCACGCGCCGCAGTTCATGCCGGAACAGCCACAGCGCCCACACCGCTACCGCCGCGTTCATGAAGCCGAACAGCAGGCCCGTGCGGATCATGCCGAGTTGCGGCACCAGCAGCAGCGGAAATGCGATCGACACCGCGAGCGCGCCGAGGTAGTCGAAGGTCAGCACCTGCGACACCAGGTCCTTCAACGCCACGTCGCGCTTGAGGATGCGCATCACCAGCGGAATCTCCAGCCCGACCAGCGTGCCGACCACCATCACCAGCCCGTACAACAGCAGGCGGAACGCCCCCGGCACCCAGGCATTCGCGATGAACAGCACGGCCGGCAGCGCACCGCCGATCAGCGCCACCAGCAACTCGATGCGCAGGAAGTGCGCGGGAAGTTGCCGCTCGAAGTAGCGTGACAGCCACGAGCCCACGCCCATCGCGAACAGGTAGGTCCCGATGACGGTGCTGAACTGCAGCACCGAATCGCCGAGCAGGTAGGAGCTCAGCGCAGCCGCCGTCAGTTCGTACACCAGCCCGCAGGCCGCGATGACGAACACGCTGGCCAGCAACGCGACCTCGACCGGCCGCGCGCCGGCCGTGGCCCGCGCGGGCGAAAGCACGGCGCTCACCGCAGCGTCAATGGATCGCTGCCGCGACGATCACGCAGATGCCCAGGCTCATCGCGGCCACCACGAGCCCCAGCGCCATGTTCTGCTTCTCGACGATCTCGCGCCACAGGTCGTAGGGCGTGATCTTGTCGATGATCACGAACGCGACCCAGAACACCGCGACACCGATCACCGCGTAGATGAGCGAGCCGAGGATCACACCCGGTTTCAGCCATTCAAATCCCATGGGGACCTCCAGTCAAACAATTCATTTGTGCCCACCGCCACTCGAGAAACCGCCGGATGAACCACCCGAACTGCGGTAGCCCCCGCCCGACGAACTGCTGCAGGTGCTCAGGATGATCAACAGGATCAGGATGATCACCACGATGAGGATGATGGTGCCGCAGCCCAGGCGCGCCGCGCTGCTCACCGGCGCCGCGTCCGCGCGCTTGAACATCTCCTTCTTCGCCTCGAGCTTGAAGGCGGTCGCCACCGTCGCGCTGTCGAGCTTGTCGCCCGATGACCAGGTCAGCTCGTTGGGCGAGCGCTCCATCGACAGCAGGCTGTTGCCGCTGGCGAAGTCGCGGTTGGAAGTGGCCTGCCCGCGCTCGACCTTCCAGTAGAACTCGCCCGCCACGTAGGTGGTCTCGGCGTTGTACGCGTACTGCAGCAGGTAGCGCTTGCCCAGGTAGGTTGCTGCGCCGCCGCCCTGGGCCATGGTCGGCGCGCCGGTAGTCGGTGCGACCATGCTCCAGCCGTCCTCCGCATCCACCAGGAAACTGAAGCCGCGCTTCTTGTTGAACAGCAGGTATTCGTCCCAGCCGAAGTGCTCGTCGTCGCCGGCCGCATGGCCCATGCGGTGCTGGAAGCCGACCACCTGCCATTGCACGCCCTGCAAGGTGCCCAGCGTGCCCAACGCGATCAATGGGCGCACCGGCTCGTCCTGCTCGGCATGCCGCAATTCACCGCCGATGCCTTGCGTCAGGTCGATGATGCTGCTGCAGTTGCGGCAGGTGATGCTCTTGCTGCTGTCGAAGTTGACCGTCACGGTCGCGCCGCAGTTCGGGCAGTTGAAGCTGCGGCCCTTGTCCTCCTTGGCCGACTCGCCGCGCAGGCCGGCGAGTTGCAGGTCTTCGAGCCGTACCGCGCGTCCGAGGTACGCGCCGGGCGGCTCCGAGCCGTAGTCCAGGCTCAGCACCATGCCCTTGTCGCTGCGCAACTCGACGACCGTGAAAGGCCGCCCCAGTTCAGGCAGCTTGGGCAATTCGCCCTGCGCCGAGACCAACTGCACTTGCTCGTTGGAGGCGACCGTGTAGGACTGGCCATTGATCGCGGTGGTGGCGCCCACTCGCAATGCGGTGGCCGGTGGCGCGGCCTGCTGCAGGGCCAGCGGCAGCGAGAAGACGTAGGCGCCGTTGTCCTCGCTCAACGTCCCGGTGCGGTCGCCGTCCAGCGCGGCGATCCACTCGGTCCAGCGCCCGCCGGCATAGCTGTACTGCAATCGCCCGACCAGCGTGAACGGCTTGTCCTGGATGCGCCCCGCCGTGAACAATTGCAGCGGGCTGAAGTCATCGAACAGCTCCGCCATCTTGCCGATGCGCGCCAGCGTCTCGCCTTGGCGCACCACCGTGCTCTGGCAGTAGGCACAGACGGCGAAGGTCGACTGCGCCGACCGGAACTCGACCGGCGCGCCGCAGCCAGGGCAGGGCGCGCGGTAGGCGCGCTGGCTTTCCTCAGCCAACCGCTACACCAGCTTCTTGAGCAGTTCCGCCTTCTTGGCGTCGAATTCTTCCTGCGTGAGGATGCCCTTGGCCTTGAGTTCGCCGAGCTTTTCCAACGTGGTCATCACATCGGCCGCGCTGACCACCGCCACCACCGGCTGGGCCACCGCCGGCCCGGCTGCCGCGGCATTGCTCGTGTTCAAGCCCTGCGCCAGGTTCTGCGCCAGCACCTGCCCCAGCGCCACGCCGGCGCCGAGCCCCATCGCATCACCCGCAATGCCACTGCCACCGCCCGCGCCTTCCGCGAACTTCGGAATCGCCTGCGCCGTCTGGTACTGCATGAACTTGCCCATGTCGTTGCCGACCATGCCCATGCCGATCTTCTGGTCGAGGATCTTCTGGAGCTCCTCGGGCAGCGACACGTTCTGCACCGTGATGTTCTCGAGCTTGATTCCGATCTTCGCGAACTCGGGCACCAGCTGCGTGGCCAGCGCCGTCGCGAACTGGATCTGGTTGGCCGCAAGATCCAGAAAGGGCACGCCGCTGGAGGCGATCGCGTTGCTGATGTTCTGCAGCACCAGCCCGCGCAGTTGCCCGTCGAGGTCGGCGGCGGTGTAGACATCGCGCGTGCCGGAGATTTCGGTGTGGAACAGCTTGGCGTCGCCGATGCGGAACGAGTAGTTGCCGAACGCCCGGACGCGCACCGCCCCGAAGTCCTTGTCCCGCACCGTGATCGGCTGCGGCGTGCCCCACTTCTGGTCGACCTGCTGGCGCGTGCTGAAGAAATAGACGTCGCTCTTGAACGGAGACTCGAAGAGCTTGTCCCAGTTCTTCAGGTAGGTCAGCACCGGCAGCGTCTGCGTCGTCAGCTTGTACATGCCGGGGCCGAACACGTCGGCCACCTTGCCCTCGTTGACGAACACCGCCACCTGCGATTCGCGCACCGTGAGCGAGGCGCCGTTCTGGATTTCCATCTCCGCCATCGGGAAGCGCCAGGCCAGCGTGCCGTCGCCGGTCTCGGTCCACTGGATGATGTCGATGAACTGCTTCTTGATGAAATCCATCAGGGCCATGTCTCTCTCCTCGGCAAGGGTGGTTGTGCCGCGCGGATATTGCCACATCGGCATGGCGGCATGCCTCGATTTCATGCCCGGGCGCCATGCCCCGCAGCCGGCCCGCCTGCAAACCGAGGTCTACAATCGCGCCCCCAATAATCAATGTCGCCGACGGCTGATTGCGTGTGCCCAGCGACTGCAGGAGCCAGGTGTCCATGTCCGATTCCCCCGCGTCCCCGACCGCCCCCGCTGAAGACAAGCGCGCCCAGTTGCGCAAGGCGGCCCTCGATTACCACGAATTCCCGGTCCCCGGAAAGATCGCGATCGCGGCAACCAAGCAGATGACCAACCAGCGCGATCTGTCGCTGGCCTACTCCCCCGGCGTCGCCGCCCCCTGCGAGGAAATCGTCAAGGACCCGGCCAACGCCTTCAAGTACACCTCGCGCGGCAACCTGGTCGGCGTGATCAGCAACGGCACCGCCGTGCTGGGCCTCGGCGACATCGGCCCGCTGGCGTCCAAGCCGGTGATGGAGGGCAAGGGCGTCCTGTTCAAGAAGTTCGCCGGCGTCGACGTGTTCGACATCGAGATCGACGAGAAGGATCCGGCGAAGCTGGTCGAAGTCATCGCTGCGCTGGAGCCGACCTTCGGCGCCATCAACCTGGAAGACATCAAGGCCCCGGACTGCTTCTACGTCGAGCGCGAACTGCGCAAGCGCATGAAGATCCCGGTGTTCCATGACGACCAGCACGGCACCGCCATCACGGTCGCGGCGGCCATGGTCAACGGCCTCAAGGTCGCGGGCAAGGACATCGCCAAGGTCAAGCTGGTCGCCTCCGGTGCCGGTGCCGCCGCGCTGGCTTGCCTGAACCTGCTGCTCAAGGTCGGCCTGAAGCGCGAGAACGTCTTCGTGACCGACCTGGCCGGCGTGGTCTACGAGGGCCGCGAAGAGCTGATGGACGACGACAAGCGCCAGTACATGCAGAAGACCGACATGCGCAAGCTGTCGCAGGTCATCGTCGGCGCCGACGTGTTCCTGGGCCTCTCGGCCGGCGGCGTGCTCAAGCCGGACATGGTCAAGTCGATGGCGCCGCGTCCGGTGATCTTCGCGCTGGCCAACCCCAACCCCGAGATCGCCCCCGAAGACGCGCATGCCGTGCGCGACGACGTGATCATGGCCACCGGCCGGACCGACTATCCGAACCAGGTCAACAACGTCCTGTGCTTCCCGTACATCTTCCGCGGCGCGCTGGACTGCGGCGCGACCACCATCACCGACGAGATGGAAATCGCCGCAGTGCATGCCATCGCCGAGCTGGCCCAGGCCGAGCAGAGCGAGCGTGTGGCGGCCGCCTATGTCGGTGAGAAGCTCAGCTTCGGCCCCGAGTACCTGATCCCCAAGCCCTTCGACCCGCGCCTGATGATGAAGATCGCGCCGGCCGTGGCCAAGGCGGCCGCCGACAGTGGCGTGGCCCAGCGCCCGATCCAGGACATGGACGCCTACCGCGACAAGCTGCAAAGCTTCGTCTACGCCTCCGGCACGGCGATGAAGCCCATCTTCGACGCGGCCCGCCGCGCCACCAAGAAGCGCGTGGCCTTTGCCGAGGGCGAGGAAGAACGCGTGCTGCGCGCCGTCCAGATCGTGGTCGACGAGGGCCTGGCCCGCCCGACGCTGATCGGCCGCCCGGCCATCATCGCCCAGCGCATCGAGAAGTTCGGCCTGCGCCTGAAGGAAGAACTCGACTACGACGTCGTCAACGTCGAGCAGGACCATCGCTACCGCGACTTCTGGCAGACCTACCACCGCATGACCGAGCGCCTGGGCCAGACGGTGCAGACCGCCAAGATCGAGATGCGCCGCCGCCTCACGCTGATCGGCTCGATGCTGCTCTACAAGGGCGAGGTCGACGGCCTGATCTGCGGCACCTGGGGCACCACGCAGACGCACCTGCACTACATCGACCAGGTCATAGGCAAGCGCGCCGGCGGCTGCGAAAGCACGCCGCAGGACGTGCCGGTCTACGCCTGCATGAACGGCCTGCTGCTGCCCGATCGCCAGGTGTTCCTGGTCGACACGCACGTCAACTATGACCCGACGCCCGAGGAACTGGCCGAGATCACCACCATGGCCGCCGAGGAAATGATGCGCTTCGGCCTGAAGCCGAAAGCCGCCCTGCTGTCGCACTCCAACTTCGGCACCAGCAACCAGCCCACCGCGATCAAGATGCGCAAGACGCTGGCCTTGCTGCGCGAGCAGGCGCCCTGGCTGGAAGTCGATGGAGAAATGCACGGCGACGTTGCATTGGACGGAAAACAACGCGCTGCGGTCATGCCGCACAGCGCGCTGGCCGGCGATGCCAACCTGCTGGTCTTCCCGAATATTGACGCCGCCAACATCTCCTACAACCTGCTGAAAACAGCCGCTGGCGGCAATATTGCGATTGGCCCGGTGCTCCTGGGGGCGGCAAAACCGGTGCACATTCTCACCGCGAGCGCCACGGTGCGCCGGATCGTCAACATGACAGCCCTCACCGTCGCGGATGCAAGCGCCGAGCGATAAGGCAAACCAAGACAGCGTGCGCTAACTTACAGACAAAGGGATCCCACCTCGGGCACTGCTCATTCCTTGGGCAGGTGCTTGCTATTCGTGCGCGTCTGGTGCACACTAGCGGGCTGAATTTTCGGGTTAACCCCAAGTTGGCCCCGGATTCGGCCTCGCTCTCTTTCCTCCTGGTGCCCCATGGCGGCTCACGCCCCGATCACGTTTCCTGTTTCCAAGTTTGCGCTCACTGGCTTGTTGCTGGTGGCGCTTTCCACCGGAGTCCAGGCCCGTGAATGGTTCGGTTTCAGGAATGGGCAGCCGGACACGGGAACTATTGCGTTGACCGAGTTGCCTGTACAAGGGCAGAAAACATACGCGGCCATCCTGAAGGGTGGCCCCTTCAAATTTGAGAAAGACGGCACGGTGTTCGGCAATCGCGAACGCCAGTTGCCGCGGGAACGGCGAGGCCATTACCGTGAATACACGGTCGAAACCCCTGGTTCGCGAGATCGCGGTGCCAAGCGCATTGTGTGCGGCGGCGAACAGACCACACCGTCTGCCTGCTGGTATACGGCTGACCATTACGCAAGTTTCAGGCGCATCACGCCATGAGCAGTGACGATTTGGAATGGAGGGGCGCCTTGACGCGCCAGGATGCAATGACGACGACAACCATTGAAAGACCAGCGGAGATGACTTTATCCCTTCGTGCCGTGCGGCCGAACATCGTGCAGTCGATTCGCGCATTCCGCGTGAACGACCTGCAGGAGGCAGCGCACGCAGCCGGTCAGCACTTCCTGTATGCCAACCTGGGCAATGCCCAGACCAAGCAGGACGTGCTCGACCTGATCGCGCAACAGTTCACCTTCCCGGCGCATGTCGGCAAGAACTTCGACGCGCTCTACGACTGCATGACCGATCCGCTGCACAAGTCGGGCCCGCAGCCTGGTTTCGTGGTGGTGCTGGAACAGATTCCGGCCAACACCAAGTTCGACAAGGAAGCGCGCGAGCAACTGCTCGACATCTTCCGCGACGCCTCCGACTACTGGGGAGACCGGAAGATACCGTTCAGGTGCTTCTATTCTTTTCTGTAGCCCGTTCTGCACACACCAGCCAAGCAGAACGGGCGAACGAGGCTTCGTTGGGCACCACCGTGCCCGCCGGGATCGCCATCGAGGCCGATCCCAACGCCGAGAAAATGCCGACCGACAAGTTGGTCGACGTCTCGCCGCTGGCGCTGCGCATGAGCAGCCCCTTCAACGCAGGATATTGGTTGGCCGCAGCCTGAGTGCGGCCCGGCGAGCGCTGCGCATTCGTCGTGCCGCGCCCACCGTCCTTGCAACGCGGTGACCATTGACCGGCCATGCCGGCCAGTGGCGCTCCTCCAGTCATTCAAGCCCGTCCATGCGACGGGCTTTTTTCATGGCGGGACGGCTTGTGCCAGCGCGACGTATTCCGCCACCGGCACTTCCTCCGCGCGCCGCTGGATGTCGAAGCTGCCGCTGAAGCCATGCGTCTCCAGCCATTGGCCCAATGTGTGACGCAGGATCTTGCGCCGCTGGCTGAAGGCGACCTGCACGATCTCGCCCAGACGCGCGGCGTCGACGGCGGGCGGCTGTGCCAGCGGCACCATGCGCACCACGGCGCTGTCCACACGCGGCGGCGGGTCGAAGCTTTCCGGCGGCACGAACAGCACGTTCTCCATGCCGTAGCGCCACTGCAGCATCACGCTCAGGCGGCTGTAGTCGGAAGTGGCCGGGCGCGCCACCATGCGGTCGATCACCTCTTTCTGCAGCATGAAGTGCTGATCGGCGATCCGGTGCGCGAAGCCGAGCAGATGGAACAGGATCGGCGTGGAGATGTTGTAGGGAAGGTTGCCCACCACGCGCAACGCGGCCGGCGCCTTTTGGGTCGCCAACGCGCCGAAGTCGACCTTCAGCACGTCGGACTCGATCACGTCGAGATGCGCGTGCTCGCGCAGCCTTGCGGCCAGGTCGCGGTCGAGTTCGATGACGGTGAGGCGCCCGAGGCGCTCGACCAGCGGCTGCGTCAGCGCGGCCAGCCCCGGGCCGATCTCCACCATCGCGTCGCCCGGCTGCGGCGCGATCGCCTGGACGATCGCGTCGATGATGCCGCCGTCGGTCAGGAAGTGCTGGCCGAAGCGCTTGCGCGCAATGTGCTTCAAGACTGCGGCGGCTCGCGGAACTCGACGTAGGCGCGCGCACGCACCTCTTGCGACCAGGTGTCGAAGGCCTCGTCGAGCTTCTTGTCGCGCAGGGCGGTGCGCGCCGCCTCGCGCTGCTCGGCCGGGTTCAGCTTGGTGTCGCGCCGGCCTTCCACCTGGATCAGGTGCACGCCAAAGCGCGACACCACCGGGTCGCTGATCTCGCCGGGCGACAGGCGGTTGACGGCCTCCTCGAACTCAGGCACGAACTGGCCGGAACGCGACCACCCGAGTTCGCCGCCGTCCTTGGCGCTGCCGTCCTGGGAGTTGTCGCGCGCGAGCCCTTCGAAGGTGGCGGTGCCTGCCTTGATGCGGCGCTTGAAATCGGCGAGCCGGGCAATCGCCTGCTCGTTGCTCAACTTGGCATCGGTGCGCAGCAGGATGTGCCGGACCTGGGTCTGCGTGACGGTCGCATCGGCGGCGCCCGGCTGCGACCGGGCGAGCACCTTGAGCACGTGGAAGCCGGCCGGCGAGCGCACCGGTCCGGCAATGCCGTTGACCGCCGTGCCCTCGACCGCATCCCTGAACAGCTGCGGATAGCGGTCCGCGCTGCGCAGGCCAATCGCGCCGCCCGCGACCTTGTCGGGTGCATCAGAGAATTCGCGCGCCAGTTTCGCGAAGTCTTCGCCGGCGCGCACGCGCTTGGCAATGGACTGGGCCTTTTGTTCAAAGGGGGCAACCTGCGCCTCGGTCGCGTTTTCGGGCACGGCCACCAGGATCTGCGCCAGGTTGATGTCGGACGCCAGTGCGGCATTGGGCGCCGAACGCTGGTCGCGCAGGTACTGGTCGACCTCGAGATCGCTGACCTTGACCTTCGGGTCCACTTCGCGCTCGCGCAGGCGCGTCAGCAACAGTTGGTTGCGCAGGTCGCGCCTGAAATCCGATTGCGAGATGCCATCGGCGGCCACGCGGCGGCGCAACTCGTCGACGCTGAGCTGGTTCTGGCGCGCCACGGTCTGTTCGGCCTGGTCGACTGCGATGTCGTCGACCTTGATGCCCTGTTCCTTGGCCAGCTGCAACTGGGCGCGCTCGCTGATCAGGCGCTCCAGCACCATCGAATTCAGCTGCGCCCGCGGCATCTTGCCGGCTTCGGTGGGGTTCTGCTCGATGATGCGCTCCACGCGCGACTGCACGTCGGAGTTGGTGATGGGTTCCGAATTGACCAGCGCGACGATGTATTCGGCGGAACGCTGCACCGCCGGGGCGGCGGGCGGACGCGCCTGCTGCGCCGGTGGCACGACGAAGCCCTGCGGCGACTTCATGATGTCCGTGATGCCGCGGCTCGGCGCGGGGGAGCCGTTGCTCGTTGCGGCGGGTCGGAGGCCTTGCGCCTGCGCGCCGAACGTCATGGCCAATGCCGTGACGATGGCCAGCGTGGGGGTGGAGCGAAGGTGTTTCATGACAGGGATGCTCAATCGTAATTGGTGTAGCGGCTCGGGCCGAGGACCGGCTGGCGCAGCGGTGTGTAGCGCGGAATGTTGGTTTGCAGGGTTCGCATCGGGCTGGTGCCGACGCTGGTGAATCCCACGAATTCGATCTGGAACATGATGCGCGTGTTTGCGGTGACCTGACCGGTCGTAAGCCTTTCCAGCACGACACGGCCGATGTAACAGCATCCGTCGTACTCGAGGCCGATGATGCCGTCGGTCATCTGGCGGTCGATCAGGCTGTAGTTGAGCCGGCCGACGGCATACCAGCGCCCGCCGCCCAGGCCGCGCCCCGGACCCAGATTCTCGTCCTTTGTGCCCCAGAGGTCATTCAGGGGCCATTGCCAGCCAATGTCGATCGACTTGTTGCCATCGCCCGCGCCCGGGGTCGAATCCGCCTGGTACCGGTAGGCCATGCTGATGGTGCGGTAAGGGCCGGGGCTGTAGCGCAGGCTCAGCGTGTTGCGGGTCGACCGGTGGCTGTCCGGGTTGTACTGGATGGTGGTGTCCAGGCCCCACTTGGGCGTCCAGTTGATCTGCGCGCCCATCAGCACGTCGCCCACGCCCTTCTCGACGGTCGGGACGTTCGGCAGCTGCACCTTCTGGTCGCTGAAGCGCAGTCGCTGCGCAATGCCGAAGCGCGCGGCTTCCGCGCCGGTGTCGGCGTCGATCAGGCGCGAGGTCAGGCCCAGCGTGAGCAGGTTGTTGTCGGCGATGCGGTCGTTGCCCGAGAAGGCGTTCTCGGTGTAGACGGTGGCGAAGTTGAAGTCGTTGGCCGCGGTGTCGTAGACCGGGATCGCGCTCTGGTCGCGATAGGGCGTGTAGACGTAGAACGCGCGCGGCTCCAAGGTCTGGACCAGCGAGCGGCCGAAGAAGCTGGTGTTGCGCTCGAAGACCAGTCCAGTGTCGAGACTCACGGTCGGCACCGTCACGGTGGCGGACGAGACACCGTTCATCTTGCCGTAGGCCTCCGCGTCAGGCCGCACCGAGAGCGGATCCGCGAAGTTGTAGGCCCGCGCATTGAGCAGGAGCTTTGGAACGACGAAGCTGCCAGGCGTCAGGAACGGACGGCTGATGGTGGCCTGCGAGTACACCCGCTCGGCGTTCGGCTGGTTCAGCAGGACGTTGGAGTTCTGGTACTGCAGCAGCGGATTGCTGTCGAAGCGCGTGAAGTCGTTGTTGAGCGCGACGTCAAAGCCATGCCAGTCGTACTTGTTGTAGTCGGCCGTGACCTGCGGCATGCGGTTGTATGGCGGGATGATGGTCGAGGACGTGGTGGTGTCCTGCAACGTCTGGTAGTACAGCGCGCGCGCCTGGCCGCTCCAGTCGCCCTTGCTCCAGCTGAGCGTGCCGTCGCTGGACAGCAGGCGCTGCGTGAGCGACGGCGTGCGCGAAAAGTCGCGCCAGTAGTCGTCGTCGCTGACGCGGTTGATGTTCAGCGACCCGCTGAAGCTGCTGAGCCCGAGGGCCTTGGCATCGAAGGTCTGCGAATGCGAAGTCCAGATGCCCCAGCGCTCGCGATCGCGCAAGGCGTCGTCCGGCATGTAGTCGACGCGCGCCTCGCCGTTGTAGCCCTTTTCAAGGTAGCGAAAGTCGGTGCTCAGGTTGAGACCGCGCTTGCTCATGAAGGTGGGCGTGAGGGTGATGTCTCGGTTGGGCGCGAGGTTCCAGTACCACGGCTGGGTGATTTCGACGCCATTGACGTTGTCGATGCCGATCGTCGGCGGCAGCAGGCCGGTCTTGCGGTTGCTGTTGAGCGGAAAGCTCAGGCTCGGGAACGGCGGCGTGCTGATGCCCATGAAGGACAGTTGCGCGTTTTCCGCAACGCCGACGTTTTCCTCGGTGTCGGTGTGCAGGGTGGTCGCGCTCAGCATCCACGCCGGCATCCAGCCCGGATAGTCCTCGCGCCGGCAAGTGGTGTAGGTGGCGTCGCGCGCAACCGAACGGGCATCGTCGACGAAATCGATGCGTTGCGCGTCGCCATGGCCGCCGGTGGCCAGGAAGCGGTAGCGCACGTTGTTGAAGAAGCCCTCGAAGCTTTCCACCTTGAGTTCGAGATCCGGGCCCGAATACTCGTTGCCGGCCTGGTTCACGCGCACGTTCCCGGTGGCCTTGGCCAGGTCGGTGGGCTGGTCGTAGGAGAGCCTGTCGGCGTTGATCACGGTGTCGCCGCGGCGCAGCTGGGCGTTGCCGGTGACCTCGGTCTGCAGGTCGGGCTGGCCCGAGATGCGCTCCCCGCTGATGAAGCTCGATTGGTCGCCGCGCAAGGCTTGCGGCACGGTTTCCTGCAGTTGCGGCGTGCGCTTGAGCGTGAGCGGCCCCTCGAGGTCCACTGTTTGAGCGCTCGCGCCGTGCGCATGCAACAGCGCGAGCGAAAGCACGGCCAGCGGTAGCGGGGGTCGGCACCGGCGCAGGGTGGCACGGGTCAGGTCAGGCGTCGGCACAGGCAAGGGCGTCGGGCAATGGAGGCAGAGTGGCCGGTGGAGGTTGGCAAGGGGTCGGGCCGAAGCCGAGTCCCAAGGCTGCCGGCGGCCGTCCGCGCCAGGCGGATTTGTAGAATTCCATTATCCATGACAGCACCTTCGCCAACGCCCCACGGCGCCGACCCGGCCATCGCGTGGAGCGACCCTGCCCGCGCCCTCGCATTCGAACAATGGCTCGCCGCCATCGCACCGGCTCAGGGATTGCGCCCTGAAACCGTGCGGCTGGCTTCGGCCGACGCCAGCTTCCGCCGCTACTTCCGTGTCGACAGCCTCGATCCCGCGATCGCCACGCGCATCGTGATGGACGCACCGCCTGCGCAGGAAAACAGCGCACCCTTCGTGCAGGTGGCCGGGCTGATGGCCGAGGCCGGCGTGAAGGCGCCGCGCGTGCTCGACTGGAACCAGCCCGAGGGCTTCCTGCTGCTCGATGACCTCGGCCGGCAGACCATGCTCGACGTGATCGATGCCGAGCGGCCCGAGGCCAACCTGCCGCACTACCTGCAGGCGATCGACGCGCTGATCCATTGGCAGCTGTCGTCGAAGCCCGGCGTGCTGCCACCCTACGACAAGGCGCTGCTGGAGCGCGAGCTGTCGCTGTTCCCGCAGTGGTACCTGGGTGCGCACCGGGGCGTGGCGGTCGAAGGCATCCTGAAGGAGCGGCTCGATCGCGCATTCAAGCTCATCGTCGAGACCAACCTCGCGTCGGCCAACGTCTACGTGCACCGCGACTTCATGCCGCGCAACCTGATGGTTGCAGCCCCCACGCTCGGCACTGCCGTGTCCTCGCTGCCCCCCGAGGGGGCGCCTGCCGCCTTGGGGCGGCCCGGCGTCGGCAGGGGTCCGGACGCCAACCGCCTCGGCGTGCTGGACTTCCAGGACGCCGTCTACGGCCCTATCACCTACGACATCGCCTGCCTGATGCGCGACGCGTTCCTCAGCTGGGACGAGGAGTTCGTGCTCGACGTGACGGTGCGTTACTGGGAAGCCGCACGCAAGGCCGGCTTGCCGGTCGATGACGACTTCGGTAGCTTCTATCGTGCGGTCGAGTGGATGGGGCTGCAGCGCCACCTGAAGGTGGCCGGCATCTTCGCGCGGCTGACGCTGCGCGATGGCAAGCCGCGCTACCTCGCCGACACGCCACGCTTCATCCGCTACATCCGCACGACCTGCGCCCGCTACACCCAGCTCACGCCGCTGCTGCGCGTGATCGACGAGGTCGAAGGCACGACCGACGCCATCGGGTTCGCGATTCCGCGCGTCTGAGCGACGCCACGATGCCGCGCTTTCATTGCTCCGTACCGCTGTCGAGCGGCGACACGCTGGTGCTGCCGCCCGGTGCGGCGCGGCATGTGCAGGTGCTGCGCTTGCAGCCGGGCGACGAGATCACCCTGTTCGACGGCAACGGTGGCGAATATGCGGCCACCGTCGAGCGGATGGGCCGCAGCGACGTGGCGGTGAATGTCGGCGCGCACGACCCGGTCGAGCGTGAAGCACCGCGGCCGGTGCATCTCGCGGTGGGCATGCCGGCCAACGAACGCATGGACTGGCTGGTCGAGAAGGCCACGGAACTCGGCGTCGCGAGCATCCAGCCGCTGATGACGGCGCATGGCGTGCTGCGCCTGGCGGGCGAGCGCGCCGACAAGAAGATCGCGCACTGGCAGGCGGTAGCCGTGGCGGCCTGCGAGCAAAGCGGTCGCAACCGTGTGCCACAGGTCCTGCCGGTACGGTCGCTGAACGACTGGCTTGCCGCCCTGCCCGCACCGGGCGCGGGCGCGTGTCGAAGCATCCTGAGCTTTGCCGATGGTGCGCGCAGCGCCGGGGCGCTCCTGGCGGACGCGCCGGCCAGCTTCACGGTGCTGAGCGGCCCCGAGGGTGGCCTCAGCCCCTCCGAGGAGCAGGAGGCAGTGCGCCGGGGCTTCCTGCCGCTCACGCTGGGCACGCGGGTGCTGCGCGCCGAAACCGCGGCCATTGCGGCGTTGGTCGCCCTCGCGAACTGAGCCTTCACGGCCGTCCCCCAAGGCCGAGGCGCCCAAGACCACTTTCCCTCTCTGCGCAAATGGGCAGGCGTGACAGCCGCCAGCCGGGCGCGCAGAATTCCCCCGGTCGCCCGCCCTTGCGCGCAAGCGTGATCAGCACGGCGGTTTCGAGGCAGTCCTTCACACTGAACCCTTGATCGAGGTGGCCGCGCTGCGGATTGCAAGGCCGGCCCATCAACAATGTGAGGCTGTCACACATCAAGCACGCTCGCGTGCGCACAACAGGGGAACACCATGGGATTGCTCGATTCAGTACTCGGTCAGGTCATCGGCGCGGTCGGAGGACAGTCGCAGCCGCAACAGCAAGGGGGTCTTGGCGGCCTAGGAGGTCTTGCAGGCCTGGGGGGCGGTGATCTCGGCGGGATCGCCGGCGCACTCGGCGGCCTGCTGGCCAACAACGGCGACACAGGTGGCTTGGGCGGGCTGGTCTCGAAGTTCGAGCAGGCCGGCATGGGCGACGTGATCGGCTCGTGGATCGGCAAGGGTGAGAACGCGCCGATCTCCGGCAACCAGCTGGGCGAGGTGCTCGGCGGCGACGCGATCTCCGGCATTGCCAGCAAGCTCGGCGTGAATGCCACGACGCTGCTGCCCATGCTCGCGACACTGCTGCCCTCGCTGATCGACCAGCTCACGCCACACGGCAAGGTTCCGGAGCAGGGCCTGGGCAATCAGGACGATCTGTTGTCCTCGCTCAGCGGCCTCCTGCAAAAGGGCTGACCACCCTTTCGCTCGATGCCGAGGCGCCTCACCAGGCGCCTTTTTCTTGTGCGTCGAGGCAGCATCGCCCGGAACGCGCAACGCGGCCCCGCACAATGGGCTCATGAACAAGAACCTCTGGCTGCTGGCGATCTGCCAAGGGCTGTTTCTCACCAACAACGTCACCTTCATCGCCATCAATGGATTGGTCGGCCTGAGCCTCGCGCCTCGGGGCTGGATGGCGACTTTGCCGGTCATGGGCTACGTGGTCGGCGGCGCCCTCAGCACCGGCCTGGTGGCGCGCTCGCAGCGCCGCTTCGGCCGGCGCGGGTCGTTCCAGCTCGGGCTGGCGGTGGCTGTCTGCTCGGCCCTCCTTTGCGCCTATGCGGCCTACGGAAAGCACTTCTGGCTGCTGAGCTTCGCGACGGTGGTGGCCGGCTACTACAACGCCAACGCGGGCCTGTACCGCTTTGCCGCGGCAGAGATTGCGGCGCCGGCCTGGCGTGAGAAAGCCGTCTCGCTGGTGATGGCCGGCGGCCTCATCGGCGCGGTGATCGGGCCGAACCTGGCGGCCGTGACGCGCGGGCTGTTCGATGCACCCTTCGTCGGCGCGTACCTTGCGCTGGCAGTGGTGGCGCTGCTGTCGATGGCGGTGCTTCGCTTCATCGAGTTCCCGCCGCCGCTCAGCCGGCAGCAGGCCGCGGGCGGCCGGCCGCTCGGCGAAATCATGCGGCAGCCCGCATTCCTGGTGGCGGCCGTGGCGGGGTCGCTGGGCTATGGCGTGATGAACCTGCTGATGGCGGCCACGCCGATCGCGATGCAGGTTTGCAGCCTGCCGTTCCCCGACATCGCCCTGGTGCTCGAATGGCATGTGATCGGCATGTTCGCGCCGGGCTTCTTCACGGGCCATCTGATCCGCCGCTTCGGCGCCTTGGCGGTGATGGGCGTGGGGCTGCTCCTGAACCTCGGCTGCATCGCGGTGGCGCTGTCGGGCGTGGACCTGCACCAGTTCCTGTTCGCGCTGACGATGCTGGGCGTGGGCTGGAACTTCCTCTTCACCGGCGCGACGACCCTGTCGCTGACCACTTACTCGCCCGAGGAGAAGGACCGCGCCCAGGGCGCGCTGAACTTCTGCATGTTCGCCACGCTGGGCGTGACCTCGTTCGCCTCCGGCGTGCTGGTCACGACGCAAGGCTGGACGCTGCTGAACTACGGCTCCTTGCTGCCCGTGGCGCTGACGGGGGTGGCGCTGCTGTGGCTGGCTTTCACGCAGCGGCGGGCCGCCCGGCTCGCGGCCTGAACTCAACAGTGCTTGTCGAGCCAACTGCGCAAGGTTGCGAACACGGCCTTCGCGTTCATCTCGTTGAAGATCTCGTGGAACAGCCCGTCGAAGCAGGTCGCAGCCACGATGCCATCCTGCGGCGCGGCCCGCGCGAAGGCTTTGCTTGCACCCGGTCGCACGATCTTGTCGGCGCCGGCATAGAGCAGCAGGGTGGGCACCTTCCAGTGCCGTGCCACGGACTGCACCACCGCGCCTTCTTCCGCGAGAAAGCTCGCCAGGCGGCCGCAGATGCGGTCGTGGTTGAGCGGGTCGTCGCGGTAGGCCTGCACCACGGCCGGGTCGTGCGAGATGTGTTCGACGTTGATGCCGTTGCCCACGCGCAGGTTCGGCGCGATCTTGGGCAACACGGCCAGCAACATCTTCTGCATGGCATCCAGGCCCGGATCGAACGCGGGGGAGGACATGATCAGCGCCTCGACCGGCCGCACCTCGCGTGCAATGAAGCTGGCCGCGATCAGACCGCCCATGCTGTGGCCGAGCAGGATCAATGGCGTGTCGGGGCAGACGCGGCGCGTCTCGTCGACCACGGCGGCCAGGTCGTCGATCAGGCGCATCGCGCTCGGCAGTCCGCCCCGCGGGCCGCTCGACCGGCCATGGCCGTAGTGGTCGTGCGCGCGCACGTCGAAGCCCCAGGCGTTGAGCCGTTGTGCCACATGGTCGTAGCGGTCCATGTGTTCGCCCAGGCCATGCGTGATCTGGACGACCGCGCGCGGCGTCGTGCCTTCGACGGTCCACTCGCGCAGCGCCAGCGTCTCGCCGTCGGGCCGCCGCAAGGTCAGGCCGTCCACCTCGGCGGCGATGGCCTCGACTTCCGCAGGGGCGAGCATCTGGTTCACGCCGTGGCCATCGCGTGTGACACGGGCAATGCGGCGATCACTTCGGACACCGCGGCCGTGAGCTTCTTGGCATAGGGTACGTTCAGGAACTCGTTGGGCCCGTGCGCGTTGCTCTTGGGCCCGAGCACCCCGCAGACCATCATCTGCGCCGTGGGGAAGCCCTTGGTCAGCATGTTCATGAGCGGGATCGTGCCGCCCTGGCCGATGAAGCCGCAGGACGCGCCGAAATGCGCCCGGCTGGCGGCATGCAGCGCCTGCTCGAACCACGGCGTGATGGTCGGCGCGTTCCAGCCCGTCGCAGCGCTGCCGCCCTCGAAGGTCACGCGGGCCTTGTACGGTGCGTTGTCTTCCAGCAATGCCTTGAGTTGCTGCACGGCTTCGTCCGCCTGCACCAGCGGGGGCAGGCGCAGCGACAGCTTGAACGCCGTGTACGGGCGCAGCACGTTGCCGGCGTCCTTGAGCGCAGGGAACCCCTCCGCGCCGGTGACGCTGAGGGTCGGCTTCCAGGTGCGATTGAGCAAGGCCTCGACCGGGTCGGTGGTGGTAGGCAGCGCGAAGGCCGTAGCGCCTTCGCAGTCATAGTGGGCCCAGGGGAAGCGCTTGTAGACCTCCTCGCCCAGGATGGCGGCCGTGGCCTTGGCCTGCGCGAGCCGGTCGGCCGGCACTTCGCAATGGAAGCTGGCGGGGAGCAGGCGGCCGGTCTTGCTGTCCTCGAGCCGGTCGAGCACCTGGCGCATGATGCGGAAGCTCGAAGGCACCAGGCCCGACGCGTCGCCGGAGTGGATGCCTTCGGTCAGCACCTCGACCTTGAGCGTGCCGCTGGCCATGCCGCGCAGGGAGGTGGTGAGCCAGAGCTGGTCGTAGTTGCCGGCGCCGGAGTCCAGGCAGATCACCAGTTCCACATTGCCAAGCCGGGGCCGCAATGCATCGACGTAGGGCAGCAGGTCGTAGGAGCCGCTTTCCTCGCAGGTTTCGATCATGCCGACGATGCGCGGATGGGCCGCGCCCTGCGCCTTGAGTGCCTGGATCGCAGCGATGCTGGCATAGACCGCGTAGCCATCGTCGGCGCCGCCGCGACCGTAGAGCAGGCCGTCTTCGTACTTGGGCGTCCAGGGGCCGAGGTCATTGCGCCAGCCGCTGAACTCGGGCTGCTTGTCGAGGTGGCCGTACATGAGCACGGTCTCGGTCATCGTCGTGCCGGTGGCCGCCACCTCGAAGAACATGACTGGCGTGCGGCCTTCGATGCGCACGATCTCCAGCTTGAGGCCTTCGACCTTCTGGTCCTCGACCCATTTCGCGGCATTGCGCAACACGGTCTCGAGGTAGCCGTTGGCCGACCACTCCTGGTCGAAGCCGGGCGACTTGGCGGGGATCTCGATGTAGCTGCTGAGCTGCTTGACGATGTCGCCGTCCCACTGGGCGGAGACATCGGAGAGGGCGCGCTCAGCGTCGAGCTGGCCGGCTGGAATTTCACGGTGCAGGGGGGCGTTCATCGGGGAGATTCTCTGACGGGACGATGCGCGATTTTGCGCTGGATCACAGGTCGTTGAAAGCGGGATCGGATACCGGACGCAGAGGACGCGAAGGTTTCGCGAAGGTCGCGAAAGAACAGCCAAAAAATGATGTCCTCTTTTGAGACTTCTGCGTAACCTTTGCGGCTTCAGCGTTCAAAGGAAGTCCGCATTCATGGCCACCTCCAAGCACCCCGTCCGCGTCGGCATCGGCGGCTGGACCTTCGAACCCTGGCGAGACAACTTCTATCCGAAGGGCCTGTCGCAGAAGCTCGAGTTGCAGTACGCGAGCCGGCACCTCACGGCCATCGAGGTCAACGGCACCTACTACAGCACCATGAAGCCCGATAGCTTTCGCAAGTGGCATGACGAGACACCGGACGACTTCATGTTCTCGCTCAAGGCCTCGCGCTTCGCGACCAACCGCAGGGTGCTGGCGGAGGCGGGTGATTCGATCGCGCGCTTCATCGGCAGCGGCATTGCCGAACTGGGCGACAAGCTGGGCCCGATCGTCTGGCAGTTCATGCCGACCAAGCAGTTCGATGCGGAAGACTTCGAGGCCTTCCTGGCCTTGTTGCCGAAGAAGGAGGGCAGCCGTACGCTGCGCCATGTGATGGACGTGCGGCATGAGAGCTTCATCTCGCCGGACTACCAGAAGCTAGCGAAGAAGTACAAGGTGTCGACGGTGTTCACCGATTCGGACAAGTTCCCGTCCTTCGAGGAACCCGAGGGCGACTTCGCGTATGCGCGCCTGATGATGTGCGCCGCCGACCTGCCCACGGGCTATGCACCGCAGGCGCTCGACGAATGGGCCAAGCGGGCCAAGGCATGGACCACATCGCCGGTGAAGCGGGACGTGTTCGTCTTCATGATCAATGGCGCAAAGGAACGCGCACCCGCAGCGGCGGGCGCGTTGCTGGAGCGCCTGGGCTGGACGCCCAGCGAGAAGGCTTAGGCCGCGGCTTGCAGGGCCGGCTTGCTTTCTGCCGGCTTGCTGTCGGCAACCGCGGGCTTGCTGTCGCTCTTCGCCGTGCCGAAGGTGATCTCGCCCGAGAGCTGGCCGCCTTCCTCGATGACGATCTTGCCGTAGCGAATCTTGCCGGTGACCTTGCCGGTCGAGTGGATGACGAGTCGCTCACGCACCGTGAGGTTGCCGTCGAAGGTGCCATGGATCTCGGCGATGTCGATCTCGGCGGAGCCCTTGTAGGCGCCTTGCTCGGCGATCTGCATCACGCGCGATTCCATCGTCGCCTCGACCAGGCCTTCCACCACGAGCGTGTCGCAGTCCGTGATCTCGACGCCCTTGAGCTTGATGTTCGGGCCGACGGTGAGCTTGCTGCCGCCTTCCTTCACCGGTGGAGCAACGGCATTGGCAACTTGTGCATTGACGAGCGAAGCCTGGTTCACGGGGGAGCCTGACAGGTTGGTTGGCGAACCCACCAGCGGAGCCGGGCGGGAAGGAACGTTGTCGGTATCGCTGGTGCGCTTGCCGAAGAAGGGGGACTGAGTGGCCAAAGGTGTAGCTCCTGGAAAAGTTGACTATCGTAAGAACGCACTTCCGCACCTCATTACTTCATTGGGAAAGATGCGTAACCAAAAACGTTACTTGTCGAACTCCCCTTGAACTTTTGCCTGCGTTGTGGCAGGCGCAAAAGGCACTGGCTTTTGCTCCGCGCGGCGCGCCTTTTCGTCCGCGCGCTATGAAATCCATAGCATGGTAGGCGCCATGCCTCGAAGATTCAAGCCCGCCAGTCGACGCGGCCTTGTGAGGCATCGTCGAGGCGCGCCACAAAGGCTGCCGCCTGCGACGCAGCGAGCGACAGCCTGAACTGCACCAGCGCCTCATGGCGCACCTCCTCGAGCACACCGCCGGCTGCGACGATCTCCCGTCGCACCAAGCCTTCGAGCGCATAGTTCACGGCACAGCAGAGACTGCGTTGCTGAACCAGCGGCACGGGCATCGCCGTGAGCAGCGCTTGCGCCACGCAATCGGTGTATGCGCGAACGAGTCCGCCCGCGCCCAGCTTCACACCGCCGAAGTAGCGCACGACCGTGGCCAGCACGCCTTCCAGTTGTTGATGCCGCAGCACTTCGAGCATCGGCCGGCCGGCGGTGCCGCCGGGCTCGCCGTCGTCATTGGCGGCCGACTGGCCGCCCGCCATCAGCGCCCAGCAGACATGGGCTGCACCTGGATGCTGCGTCCGCAGGCTTTCCACCACCGCCAGCGCCGCAGGCCGGTCGGCCACCGCTTGCACGCAGCCGATGAAGCGGCTCTTCTTGAGCAGCAGCTCGCTGTGGACCGGTTCAGCGAGCGTGAAGGACATTCACATTCACAGGAGGCCGCGCGCCCAGCCCAGCCCTTCACTGGTGCCGACGCGGGGACGGTACTCGCAACCGATCCAGCCATCCCAGTGGCCTTCGGCGGCAAGTTCGTCGATGACGCTGAACAGATAGGGATGGTTGAGTTCGCCGATGTCGGGCTCATGCCGCTGCGGCACGCCGGCGATCTGCATGTGGCCGACGCGGCCGGTCGGCAGGTACTTGCGCAGCTTCATCGCCACGTCGCCTTCGACGATCTGCACGTGATACAGGTCCATCTGCACGCGCAGGTTGAGCGCGCCGACCGCCTCGACAATGTCGTGCGCATGGTCCTGCCGGTTGAGGAAGAAGCGCGGCACGTCGCGCGTGTTGATCGGCTCGATCAGGATGTCGCGGCCGGACTTGGCGGCTTCGACGGCGGCCCAGTGCAGGTTGTCCATGTACACGCCGCGCAGGCCCTCGCGGGTCTGGTCGTCGGCCAGCAGACCGGCCATCACGTGGATGCGCGGGCAGTCAAGCGCAGCGGCATATTCGAGCGCACGCTGCACGCCGTAGCGGAACTCGGCCTCGCGGCCCGGCACGCTGGCGGTGCCGCGCGCACCCTGTTCCCAGGCCGTGTTGTTGGTCTCGGGCGAATCGCCGCCGGGCGGGGCGTTGAACAGCACCTGCTGCAGGCCGTTGGCCTTGAGGCGCGCAGACAGTTCGTTCGCGGGGAAGGCATAGGGGAACAGATACTCCACCGCCTTGAAGCCATCGCGCGCGGCGGCCTCGAAGCGATCCATGAAGGGCAGGTCGGTGTAGAGCATCGACAGGTTGGCGGCAAAGCGGGGCATGGGTGTCTCCTCGGGGTGTTGGTGGCGCGCGACTTGTTCGTGTGTGTTCTACCAGCGCGCGCCGAAGCTGGCGCGCAACTCGTCGATGGCGGGCTGGTCCAGCGGGGCTGGATAGCGATCGCGCGTGAGCAGCCACAGGCGCGCCGTTTCCTCGAGTTCCTCGAGCGTGGCCATCGCGGCGGCGGGCGTGTCGTGCCACACGTTGGGGCCGAGGCGCTCGAGCATCACGGCGCGGATCGGCACGCCGCTTTCGCCATGGCGCGTGATGGACCGCGCCACCGCCTCGGCGGCTTCGGGAGCGCCGGGGCGGTGATAGGGAATCAGCGGCACATGGCCGACCTTCATGATGAAGTAAGGCGTCAGTGGTGGCAGCAGTTCCTCAGCGGCATGCGCCGGCGAATCCAGGCTCAGTGCCACGCAATGCGTGCTGTGCGTGTGGATCACGCAGCGCGTGTCGGCATCGAAGCGCCTCGCTGCCGTGTAGATGCGCATGTGCAGCGAGATGGTCTTGCTGGCGCGGTCTCCGCTCGTCTGCCGGCCGTCGGCATCGAGCCGTGCAAGGCGCGCCGGGTCGAGCGCACCCAGGCAGGCATCGGTGGGTGTGATGAGATGGCCGCCATCCTCCAGCCGAACGCTGATATTGCCGGCGGTCGCATGCACGTAGCCGCGCGCGAACAGGCTGGCACCCACGCGGCAAATCTCCTCGCGCGCCTGGGACTCGGTCATGCGCTGAAGGCCTTGGTGAAGAAGTCGTCGGTGCCGAAGTTGCCGGACTTGAGCGCGATGTGCATGCCCGGTGCCGGTGCGACATCGGCCAGCGCATGGCACCAGGGCACGCCTGGGTCGATCTGCGCACCGATCTGCAATTGCGCGATGCCGAGCGCCTGCACGCAGGCGCCCGATGTCTCGCCGCCCGCGACCAGCAGCCGCCGCACGCCGCGCTCGACCAGGCCGCGCGCCACGGCTGCCAGCGTGCGTTCCATCAACGCGCCCGCAGCCTCGACGCCCAGCTGCCCCTGCGTGGCCTTGACCTCCTGCGGATCGGCGGTGGAGTAGACCAGCACCGGCCCTCTGGCCAGCATCGGCGCGGCCCACGCCAGCGCCTCTTCGGCACTCTGCCGCCCCTCGGACACGGCAATCGGGTCCAGCGCCAGCGCCGGATGGCCGCGCGCAATGAAGTCCCGCACCTGCCGGTTGGTGGCCGTGGAACAACTGCCCGAGACCACCGCATGCAAGCCGCTCACCGGTGGCAGCGCCGCTGCGCGCGGCGAGGGCGCGATGCCGAAATTGCCCGGCAGCCCGATGGCCACGCCCGAGCCCGCCGTCACCAGCGGCATGTCGGCCAGTGCAGGACCGAGCCGCAGCAGGTCGTCGTTGGACACCGCATCGACGACGGCGATGCCGACGCCATCGGCCTTGAGTTGCGCGATGCGCGCACGCACCGCATCGGCGCCCGCGGCCACCGCACGATGGTCGATCAGCCCGACCTTGCGCCGGCACTGCGCCTGCATCACGCGCACCAGGTTCGCGTCTGTCATCGGCGTCAGCGGGTGGTCCTTCATGCCGCTCTCGCTGAGCAGCATGTCGCCGACGAACAGGTAGCCCTTGAACACCGTGCGCTGGTTGTCGGGAAAGGCCGGCGTGGCGATGGTGAAGTCGGTGGACAGCGCGTCCATCAGCGCCTCGGTGACCGGGCCGATGTTGCCTTGCGGCGTGCTGTCGAAGGTCGAGCAGTACTTGAAGTAGACCTGCTTCACGCCCTGCGCCTGGAGCCAGCGCAAGGCCTCCAGCGATTGCGCGATGGCATCGGCCGGTGCGATGGTGCGCGATTTGAGCGCGACCACGACGGCATCTACCTCGGCGCCCAGCGGCCCCTTGGGCACACCGATGGTCTGCACCACGCGCATGCCGGCGCGCACCAGGTTGTTGGCGAGATCGGTCGCGCCCGTGAAGTCGTCGGCTATGCAGCCCAGGGGGAAGCTCATGACGTGTCGGCCTGCTGTTGTTGTTGCGATTGGCGGCCGCAAAGCTTACTACCCGCGCCCGTCACGCGGGCCAGTGGCAATACTCAGGCGCGCTCGAACTTGAACACCGCCGTGCTGGCGCGTGCGTTCGGCAGCCAGCGCACCTCGCGTTCGTTCTGCAGGCCGAACGCGTCGAGCAGGCGCAGCTTGTTGCGCTGCGCGAGCACCTCGAAATCCTTGAAGGTGCCGACACGGATGTTCGGCGTGTCGTACCACTGGTAGGGCAGCCGGCGCGTGACCGGCATGCGCCCGCGCGCCACGCTCAGGCGGTTGGGCCAGTGCGCGAAATTCGGGAACGCGACGATGCCGATGCGGCCCACGCGCGCGGTCTCGCGCAGCATGATCTCGGCATTGCGCAGGTTCTGCAGCGTGTCGATCTGCAGCACCACGTCGAAGGACGCGTCGCCGAACATCGTCAGGCCTTCGTCGAGGTTCAACTGCAAGACGTCGACACCGCGCTGCACGCATTTGATGACGTTGCCGTCGGCGATCTCCACGCCGTAGCCGCTGCAGCCGCGCTCGCGTTGCAGCAGGTCGAGCAAGGCGCCGTCGCCGCAGCCGAGGTCGAGCACGCGGGAGCCTTGCGGCACGAGTTGCGCGATGAGTCTTTGGGTGGCGAGGTCGCTCATGCTCGGCCTCCTTCATTGCCGAGTGCGATCCGATCGAAGAAGGAACGCACCACCCCGAAGTAGCGTGCGTCGTCGAGCAGGAAGGCATCGTGGCCGTGCGGCGCATCGATCTCGGCGTAACTCACGCTCCGGCGGTTGTCGAGCAGCGCCTTGACGATCTCGCGGCTGCGAGCCGGCGAGAAGCGCCAGTCGGTGCTGAAACTCACGAGCAGGAACTTGGCCGTGGCCTTGGCCAGCGCCTCGGTGAGGTTGCCGCCATGGGCCCGCGCCGGGTCGAAGTAGTCGAGCGCGCGGGTGATGAGCAGGTAAGTGTTGGCATCGAAGTACTCGGCGAACTTGTCGCCCTGGTAGCGCAGGTAGCTTTCGATCTGGAACTCGACTTGCTGTGTCGAATAGCGGTAGTTCGGTCCGGCCGCTTCGCCCTCGGTCATGCTGCGCAGCATGCGGCCGAACTTCTCGTTCATCACGTCGTCGCTGAGGTAGGTGATGTGGCCGATCATGCGGGCGATGCGCAGGCCGCGCTTGGGCACCACACCGTGCTCGTAGAAGTGGCCGCCGTGGAAATCCGGGTCGGTGACGATGGCGCGGCGCGCGACTTCGTTGAAGGCGATGTTCTCGGCCGTGAGGTTGGGCGCGCTGGCCACGACCACGGCGTGGCGCACGCGGTCGGGGTACTGCAAGGTCCAGCTAAGGGCCTGCATGCCGCCGAGGCTGCCGCCCATGACGGCGGCGAGCGTCTGGATGCCCAGGGCTTCGAGCAGCACCGCCTGTGCATCGACCCAGTCCTCGACCGTCACCACCGGGAAGTCCGCACCATAGACACGGCCGGTCGTGGGGTCCACGTGCATCGGGCCGGTCGAGCCAAAGCAGGAGCCGAGGTTGTTCACGCCGATCACGAAGAAGCGATCCGTGTCCACCGGCTTGCCCGGGCCGATCATGTTGTCCCACCAGCCTTCCGACTTCGGCTTGCCCGCATAGCTGCCGGCCACGTGATGGTCGGCATTGAGCGCGTGGCAGATCAGGACGGCGTTGCTGCGGTCCGCATTGAGCGTGCCGTAGGTTTCGTAGGCGAGCGTGTAGTCGGCGATCGACGCACCACTGCGCAGCGCCAAGGGGCGCGCGAAGGACATCGACTGGGGAACGGCTTCGAACATCAGTGTCCCTCCACAGGGCAGCGATCGACGAAGTGATGAGCGTGGGCAGATGTGCGCATGAAAAAACCCGGCCTCGCCAAAAAACGAGCCGGGTCGGCCACGGTCTTTAGCTGAATTTGTTAAGCGCCCGCAAGCTGTAGCAAATCGGCGCGAGGGGAGTATATCTCCGCGGGCCCGATGCAGCCCGCACCGGGGGCTTAGCCAAGGATCGCAATGATCCCGAGCCCGAGGAAGATCACCGCCGACACGCCATGCACCAGCTTGATCGGCACGCGCCGCATGATGCGTTCACCGAAGAACACCACCGGCACGTTGGCCAGCATCATGCCCAGCGTGGTGCCGGCCACAACCCAGATGTAGTCGTTGACGAAGCGTGCCGCGAGCATGACCGTGGCAATCTGGGTCTTGTCGCCCATCTCGGCCAGGAAGAACGCGATCACCGTGGTGCCGAAGACGCCGAAGTGCGAGCGGGCCGCGCCTTCTTCCTCGTCGAGCTTGTCGGGGATCAGCATCCAGATCGCCATCGCGATGAAGGACACGCCCAGGATCCAGCGCAGGGCGACCGGTCCGAGCCAGTGCGTGACGAAGGTTCCGACCGCGCCCGCCAAGGCATGGTTGACGATCGTTGCGGCGAATATGCCTATGACGATTGGCCAGGGTTTGCGAAAACGCGCGGCCAGCACCAGGGCGAGAAGTTGGGTCTTGTCGCCCATTTCCGCGAGCGAGACGATGCCCGTCGCAACCAGAAATGCTTCCATGATGTGTGAGTTCCTCAGGCCGAAGGACGCAATTGACCATGCAACACCTTCGGCCATATTCCCGAAGTTGCACAGTCAAAGGTCTCGCCAGGTGGGAAACTGCTTACGCCATGTTCTGCTGGGCGCAGGACAAGTCTGTTGACGCAAGCCCTTCTCGCAATGGAAGGCGGCTACTCCCCAATGACAGCAGACATTCTAGCCCGGCGACAAGGTTTGTACGTCAGTGTGTACTGACTTTCTTAGTTACTCAAGCGTGGCGCGAGATACAAATTTACTCTTGCACAATGTGTATTTCACACATAATGAGCGAGCGTACCTCCGCAACATTTGGATGACGCAAATGTGGGTGATCGGCCAGTTTCGCGCGACTCAGCGTTTCAAGTTGGATATGCAGTCGGGACTCCATCGCTTTCTTTGATGTGTTTATAGGAGTCCCGTCATGGGCAACAAACTGTACGTCGGCAACCTGCCATATTCCGTGCGCGACGGAGACCTCGAACAGGCCTTCGGGCAATTTGGCGCCGTGACCAGCGCCAAGGTCATGATGGAACGCGACACCGGACGCTCGAAGGGCTTCGGGTTCGTCGAGATGGGCAGCGACGCCGAAGCGCAAGCTGCCATCAACGGTATGAATGGTCAACCGCTCGGCGGCCGCAGTGTCGTCGTGAATGAAGCACGTCCGATGGAAGCTCGCCCGCCCCGCAGCGGTGGCTACGGCGGCGGTGGCGGCTACGGCGGCGGTGGTTCTGGCGGCGGCGGCTACGGTGGCGGTGGCTCCGGCGGTGGCGGCGGTCGCAGTGGTGGCGGCGGCTACGGTGGCGGCGGCGGTGGTCGCGGCGGCTACGGCGGTGGCGGCGGTGGTGGCGATGGCGGTTTCCGCAGCCCCTACGGCGCCGGCCCGCGTGGCGGTGGCGGCCGCAGCGGTGGCGGCTACGGCGGCAACAACGGCGGCAACAGCGGTTATTGATCGGTCGGCGCGCGCGCCCAAGTCAAAAGGCTCCCTCGGGAGCCTTTTTTGTTGCCTGTCTGGCCGGTCTCCGAACAGCTTTCCGCGTGGACGTCCTATGTGGTCTCAACTTTCGCCGAGGCGCTTCTTGCGCCCCCGACCCTGCACTGCGCGGTCGTACACGGCATCAGGGAGGACGCGCATGAGCTTGGCGACTACGCCCATCTGCCACGGAATCACGCGATAGCTCACACCTTGCTCGATGGCACGGAAGGCCTGGTCGGCGAACGCCTCCGGCTTCATCAGGAAGGGCATGCCGTAACGGTTGCCCTGGGTCAGCGGCGTGTCGATGTAGCCGGGGCAGATGGTGACGACCTTGACGCCGCTGGCGCGCATTTCGCCGCGCAGGCTTTCGCAGTACGCGACCACGCCGGACTTGCTGGCGCAATAAGCGCCATGGCCCGGCAGTCCGCGGATCGACGCCACGCTGCCGATGCCGACCAGGCGCCCGCTGCCACGCGCGGCCATCGCGGCGACGAAGGGATGGAAGGTGGCGGCCAGGCCGACGTTGTTGGTGGCGAAGGTGCTGGCCATGACATCGAGGTCGCTGCGTTCCGCGGTGTCCATGCCGATGCTGACGCCCGCATTGGCGATCACCACGTCGGGCACGCCTTGTTCGGCGATGCAGGCCTTGCCGGCGGCCACGATGCTGTCGATCAGGGCCACGTCGGCGCCATAGACGCGGTAGCGCGCGGCGTCCAGCTTGCGCTCTGCCGCCCAGGATGCGATCTGCTCGGTGCGCCGAGCCACCAGCGCGAGGCTGTAGCCCGCGTCGTAGAAACGCGCCGCCAGCGCCTGGCCGATGCCGCTCGAAGCGCCTGTGATAAAGACCAGGCCTTGCGTCATTGCTTCCCTTTTTTCTTGTTGTTGTCAGCCTTGGGCGGCGTTGCGGTGGCCGCGGACGCCGGCGGCATCAGCACGCCGCGAACCCGCCCGTTCAGGTTGGCCACGCCGCTGAGGTTGTCATAGTCCATGGCATCGGCCGTGAAGCGGTCCGTGCCACGGGTCAAGGTGACCGGCTTGTCGGAGCGGACGCGTTCGGTATCCATGTAGGCATGCAGGAACTCGCCGCGGAATTCCAGCCGGGGCAAGGGCTTGCCGCTCGGGCTCACGGCCGCGTCGCGGACCACGATCGCATTGCCGAAAAGTTGCACCTCGCTGACGTCGCTGTTGGACAGGCCGCGGTCGGCCGAGGCATGCGTGACCAGCCCCTGCGGCGAGATGGAGCGCACGCGGACCTGGTCGACTTCGATGGTGTCGTTGTCGGCATAGTGCCGCCCTTCGGTGCCGGCAAGCTCGCTGCGGAGTTCGCCGTTCGGCAGGAAGTTCTTCACCACGAAGCCGCGCATGAAGTAGTCCGGGTCGTGGGTGGCTTCCTCCTTGGGCATGGGGACGGCCAGGCGCGGCGCATTGCGCACCAGCCAGTAGGTGCCCAGCGCCAGCGCACCCGCCACGATGATCGGCAGGTAGAGGCTGACGCGGTCGACACCGCGCCGCAGCAGGCCGAGCAGTCGCCGGGCGCCGGCGGTCAAGCGACCGGCCCCCGCGCCACGTCGAGCAGGCGACGGTAGTGCCCGGTGGCTGTAAGCAAGAGGTCGCAGAACTCGCGGGCCGCGCCTTCGCCGCCGCGCGCGCTGGTCACGTAGTTGGCAATGGCGCGGACCTCGGCATGCGCATTGGCCGGGGCAGCCGCGAAGGCGCAGCGGACCAGCACCGGCAGGTCGGGCCAGTCGTCGCCGATCGCGGCGGCCTGCTTCCAACCGAAGCCCAGCGCGGCCAGCATGGCCTCGGCGGCGGGCAGCTTGTTCTCGGTGCCGTAGCGCACGTGCTCGATGCCGAGTGCTTCGAGGCGCACGCGCAGCGGCTTCGAATCGCGACCGGTGATCACGGCCGGCGTGATGCCGGCCTGGCGCAGCAGCTTCAGGCCGAGGCCGTCGAGGATGCTGAAGCGCTTGAGCGTTTCGCCGTGTTCGCTGAAGTAGACGCCGCCATCGGTGAGCACACCGTCGACGTCGAAGAAGACGACGCGCACGTCCTGCGCGGCGAGCAGTGTTTCAGTGTCGAACCGGACGCTCGGCATGTCCGTCATCAGATGACCTTCGCACGCATCAAGTCGTTGATGCTGATGGCGCCGATGAGCAGGCCGGCCGCATCCGTGACCAGGATGCTGGTGATGCGGTATTGCTCCATCAACTCGGCCGCTTCCACGCCGAGCGCATCGGCGCGCATCGTGCGGGGTCCCTTGTGCATGACGTCGCCCGCAGTCAGCTCGCGCAGGTCCGCGCCGGTTTCGACAAGGCGGCGCAGGTCGCCGTCGGTGAAGATGCCGATCGCGCGGCCATCGGCATCGACCACCGCGGTGGCGCCCAGGCCCTTGGAGCTCATCTCGCGCATCAACTCGCTGAGCGTGGCGCCGGGCGAGACGCGGGGCACATGGTCGCCGCTGCGCATCAGGTCGCTGACGTGCGTGAGCAGCTTGCGGCCGAGCGCGCCGCCGGGATGCGAACGTGCGAAGTCCTCGGCGCCGAAGCCTCGGGCGTCGAGCAGGGCCACGGCCAGCGCATCGCCGAGCGCCATCTGCGCGGTGGTGCTGGCGGTGGGTGCGAGGTTGAGGGGGCAGGCTTCCTTCTCGACGCCGCTGTCGAGCACGACGTCGGCATGGCGGGCCAGCATGGAATCGAGGCCGCCGGTGATCGCGATCAGGGGAACGCCCTGGCGCTTGACCACGGGCAGGATCGCGGCGAGTTCATCGCTCTCGCCGCTGTTGGAAATGGCGAGCACCAGGTCGACCGTCTTGATCATGCCGAGGTCGCCATGGCTGGCCTCGGCCGGGTGCACGAACATCGCCGGCGAGCCGGTCGATGCCAGGGTGGCCGCGATCTTGCGTCCGACATGGCCACTCTTGCCCATGCCCATGACGACCACACGACCCCGCACATTCAGGATGCGCCGGACCGCCTCCACGAAACTCGGGCCGACGCGATCCTTCAGGCCGAGCACGGCGGCGGCTTCGATGTCGAAGGTCAGGCGTGCGCGCGCCAGCAAGGCATCGGCGTCGGTGCCGGGCGACAGGTCGGGGAGGGAACTCATCGGCGGGATTTTAGGCGGGGGCTCTCGCGTCGATACCGCTTTGCCGGCGCGGCCGCGCCATGGTGGCTCCAAACGCCCGGAGTTCCTCTAGCATCGGACCATGTCGGCGCTCCAACTCACCCTCCTGTACCTGCTGGCCGCGGTCGTCGGCGTGGTGGCATGCCGCTCGCTCAAGCTGCCGCCGATGCTGGGTTACCTGGTGGCCGGCGTGATCATCGGGCCGCATGCGATGGCGCTCGCGGACAACTCGGATGGCATCCAGCACCTGGGCGAGTTCGGCGTGGTGTTCCTGATGTTCGTGATCGGGCTGGAGTTCAGCTTGCCCAAGCTGCGCGGGATGCGCAAGCATGTGTTCGGGCTGGGGCTCTTGCAGGTGTTGTTGACGATGGCCATGGCCACATCGGGTGCGTTGGTCGTCGCCACGTGGCTTCCGCCGCAATGGCGGCTGGGTTGGCAGACCGCGCTGGCGCTGTCGGCCGCGCTCACCATGAGCAGCACCGCGATCGTGGTCAAGTTGATGGCCGAACGCCTTGAACTGGAAAGCGAGCACGGCAAGCGCGTGATGGGCGTGCTGCTGTTCCAGGACCTGGCAGTGGTGCCGCTGCTGGTGCTCATTCCGGCCCTGGGCGCGCCGGCCGAGGCCATGTTCAAGGCCCTGGCGCTCGCGGTCGCGAAGGGCGGCTTCCTGGTGTTCATCCTGCTCTATGGCGGGCCACGCGTGATGCGCTGGTGGCTCACCATCGTGGCCCGCCTGCGCAGCGAGGAGTTGTTCATCCTCAACGTGCTGCTGCTCACGCTGGGCATGGCCTGGCTGACACAGTTCGCCGGGCTCTCGCTGGCACTCGGTGCTTTCATCGCCGGCATGCTGGTGTCGGAGACGGAGTTCAAGCACCAGGTGGAGACCGACATCCGGCCCTTCCACGACGTCCTGCTCGGGCTGTTCTTCATCACCATCGGCATGACGCTCGACTGGCACGTCGCCGTCCAGCGCTGGGCCCTGGTGCTGGTGCTATTGGCGCTACCACTGCTGTTCAAGCTACTGCTGGTGACCGTGCTGGCGCGCGTGCTGGGCGCGACCAGCGGCGTGTCATTACGCACCGGCCTCTACCTGGCGCAGGCGGGCGAGTTCGGCTTCGTGCTGCTGGCGCTGGCGAGCGACCGCAACCTGCTGCCGCAATGGCTGGCCAACCCGGTGCTCGCGTCGATGGTGCTGTCGATGCTGGCCACGCCCTTCATCATCCTCTACAGCAACAAGATCGTGCGCAAGCTCGTGGCCAGCGACTGGCTGCAACAGTCGCTGCAGATGACCAACATCGCGCGCAAGACCATCAACACCAGCCGGCACGTCATCATCTGCGGCTACGGCCGCTGCGGCCAGAACCTGGCACGCATGCTGGAGCGGGAAGGCATTCCGTACATGGCGCTCGACCTGGACCCCGACCGCGTGCGGCAGGCGGCGGCGGCCGGCGATTCCGTGGTGTTCGGCGACGCCGCGCGGCTGCAGGCGATGATGGCCGCGGGCCTGGCGCGGGCCAGCGCCGTGGTCGTGACCTACCTCGACGTGCCGGGCGCGATCAAGGTGCTGGCCAACATCCGGGCCCATGCGCCGCAGGTGCCGGTCATCGTTCGCACGCAGGACGACCACGACCTGGAACGGCTGCGCACGGCCGGCGCCACCGAAGTGGTGCCCGAGGCCATCGAGGGCTCACTCATGCTCGCAAGCCATGCCCTGGCGCTGGTCGGCGTGCCGATGCGGCGCGTGATCCGTGTGGTGCAGGAGCAGCGCGACGCGCGTTACGACCTGCTGCGCGGCTACTTTCATGGCGCCGACGACGACAATGCCGACGAGGTCGACCATGAGCGCCTGAACTCCTTCACGCTGACGCCAGGCGCGCGTGCGATCGGCCAGCCGTTGGCCCGGCTGGCACTGCATGCCGTGGGGGTTCGCGTGGCCAGCCTGCGCCGCCAGGACGGCAAGGCCGTCCCGCTGCAGGAGGACACCCAGTTGGCGGACGGCGATACGCTGGTGCTGTCGGGCAAGCCGGGGGCCTTGGCCATCGCCGTCGACAAGCTGCAGAAGGGGTGAATTGGCCTAGATCTGGTCCGAACTGCCGCGCGTCGACGTGGCGCGCTCGACCGCATCGCCCGCCGTCCAGCGATCGTCGACCAGCACGAAGCTCTTGCGTTGCGTCAACGCCCAACCATGCGGCCCGGCATGCCAGCGCGCGCTGCGCCAGCCGGGCAGTTCGCCGGCCAGCGCTTCGCCGACGCCGGGCATTGCCAGCCACGGCGCAGGCCCGTCCAGCGTCCAGCGGACATCGGCCAGCACGCCGGTGTAGCGCTTGCCGCGCAAGCGCATCTCTTCGACCCGCCCGACGTTCGACACCGAATCGAGCCGTACGCCGCGGGCCACGCAGAGCCGCTTGCCGCCACCCCAGCGGGCGAGTTCCGGCAAGGGCTGGTAGATCGAGATCGGCTGCGACAGGAAGCCCCCGGACTGCCCGCTGCTCGGACTCTCGTACAGCCCCGCCTCGACCAGCATGTTCATCCACGACAAGGTTGCCACGTTGCCGGTCTGCACGTTGACGGGCTCCTGGTCATAGGCGATGCCATTGGCCACGCAGATGGGGTCGCGACCAGGCGCCACCTGGCCGTTCGCGATCGCGTTCGACATGGCTGCGAGCAGGGCCGCCGACGTGGCCGGCGGCGGGGCGAGCCAGCGCTGCACGCCGATGCCGCCAGCCGTCACCAGCGCAACCGCGGCAATGCCGCCCCACAGCGCGATGCGGCGACGGCGATGCGCGGACATGGAGGCGCCGCACTGGTCGCAGAATCGCGAGGCGCCCTCGATTTCCCGGGAACAAGCCGGACAAAGCATTTCTTTTCAACTCCCTGACCTTGCACCCGCCCGGCTCAATTGGCCAAGGTCGGATTGCGTTTCTCTTCTTCAATTCTCTGCTGTGCGCGAACCGCCTCGCATTGTGCGGTGGCCTTGAACTCTGCCATGGCGCATTGGGCCGCCATGCATTGGGCCTTGGCAATGAAGTTCCGGCCTTCGCAGGCGGCTTGCGGATTCGGCGGAGGGGGTGGCGGCGCTGGCGCCGGTGCGGGCGCCTCTGCCACCACGGCCGGCGGCGTTGCAACGGGCGCCGGAGCGACGACCGCGGCCTTCCGGGGCTTCGGTGCCGCGGCAACGGGCGCGCGAGCGGGTGGCGCGACTTCCGCAGCGGGTGGCTGAACAGGCTGAATTAGCTGGGGCGGTTGCGTTGGTGAAGGCTGGACGTACTCGGCCAGCGAAGGTGCTTGCGGCGCCGGCGTGGTCGCAGCCGCCTCCGGAGCAGGCGACGCTGCGGGCGTTGGGGCGGCAACCACCGGCGCAGGGGCGACAGCTTCCGCCGGCGGCAACGTGTTGGTGCCACGCACGGCATACCAGGCACCGGCTCCTGCAAGGACAACCACGAGGACAGCGACGCCGACACCTGGAATCCGGCTGCGATTCGGTGCCGAATTCCGCAGCGCCTGCGGCACGGTCGTGGATGCCCGCCGCGCCGGGGATGACTGGCTCGGGACTGGCGCGGGTGCGTTCACAGCCGACACGGCTGGCCGTCGGACCGGTGCCGGAACCGGCTCCGGACGGGGATGCGGGGCGGGTGCCGGCACACTGGGATCGAATACGCCCACGGCCACTTCCGGCGCCCGCGCAAGGGGCGCAGGGGCGGTGGCTGGCCATGCGGCATCTTCCTCGGACTCGGGGGCGAAAGAAGTCGCACGCGTCGGCGCGGCTGCCGACAATCTGGACCCGCAGTTCTTGCAGAACCTGGCGGCATCGCGGTTGGTTGCGGCGCAAGCCGCGCATACCACTGACATGTCGGCGCCTTTCAATCTGCAACCGCGACCGGCGACCGGCGAAGTCGCGCCTGCATCAGGTGACCGCCACGCGCTTGGGCTTGTTGACCATGCGCCGGGCGATCACGGAGCCAAGCGCCAGCGTCAGTTCCAGCGCCACCGCGGGCTGGCGATTGGCCAGCTCGGCAAAGCGGATCGGACTCAGGCGCCAGACCCGTGCAGAGCCGGTCGCCACTACATTGGCCGAGCGCGGCAGCCGCGAGAAGAACGCCCCCTCGCCGACCACGGAGCCCGGATTGAGGATCGCGAGTTGCATCTGGCCTTCCTCGCCCACCACATGCACGCTCAATGCGCCGCTCTCGATGAAGAACAGCGTGCGATCCTGGGTGCCCTGGTTGATGAGCACTTGCCCGGCGGGCATGTCGAGCGGCTGCAAGTAGGCGCCCAGGATGTCCCACTGCGCCTGCGAGAAGGCGGGGGCAAAGGCGTCATAACTTGTGTTCTGCGCGATGGCGCGACAGAGTTCCTGAATGGCGGAAGACATGGTTCAACCCTCGATGGCCGGTCGGAGTATGCGTGAATCGACATACTTGTGGGAACAATTGTCACAAATTTAAACCGTTCGTGTTACTTACCGATGCAAAAACGCGAAAATATCACGCCCAAAAGCTCGTCCGCGCCAAAGGCGCCGGTGATCTCATTGAGCGCGTTCTGTGCCAGGCGAAGTTCCTCGGCCAGCAAGTCCAATGCCGGCTCGCGAGCGGCGAGCCGATCGGCGGCCAGCGACAGATGGTCCGAGACACGGGCCAGCGCATGCACATGGCGGGCCCGCGCAAGGTACACCCCGTCCGGCACCGCTTGCCAGCCGGCAATGTCGAGCAGGCGCGTGCGAAGCGCCTCGATGCCGAAGCCGGTCTTCGCCGACAGGGCCAAACCCTCGTGCGGCTGCGAAGTGCTGGCGACTGCGTCATGCTTGTTCCAGACATCGAGCACCGGCACGCCGGCCGGCAGCTTGAGCCGCAGCGAATTCAGGATGTCGGCGTCTCCGGCCGCGTAGTCGGGTCGGTCCGTACGTGTGAGGTCGTGCAGGAACAGCACCGCGTCAGCCGATTCGATCTGGCTCCAGGCGCGCGCGATGCCGATCTGCTCGACCTCGTCGCTGCTCTCGCGCAGACCGGCGGTGTCAGCCACATGCACCGGCACGCCGTGGATCTGGATGGTCTTGGCCACCACGTCGCGCGTGGTGCCAGGTATGGCGCTGACGATCGCCAGTTCGGCGCCCGCCAGTGCATTCAACAACGAGCTCTTGCCCGCATTCGGCTGGCCCGCGATGACCACCTTGATGCCCTCGCGCAGCAGGGCACCTTGGCGCGCGCGCAGTTGCACCGTGGCCAGTTGCGCTTGCAGGGCGGCGAGCTGGCCGGTCGCGTCGGCCTTCTGGAGGAAGTCGATGTCCTCTTCCGGGAAGTCGAGCGTGGCCTCGACCAGCATGCGCAGGTGGATCAGCGCATCGCGCAGCACATGGATCTCGCGCGAGAACGCACCCGACAGCGAGCGGCCGGCGCTGCGTGCTGCCGCCTCGGTGCTGGCATCGATCAGGTCCGCGATCGCCTCGGCCTGCGCCAGGTCGACCTTGCCGTTCAGGAAGGCGCGCTGGCTGAACTCTCCGGGTTGTGCCACGCGCAGGCCGGGCAGTCGCGCGCGCCCGCTGGACGCATCGACTTCGTTCGCCGCTTCCAGACATCGGGCCAGCAGCAACTGCAGCACCACCATGCCACCGTGCGCCTGCAGTTCCAGGACGTCCTCGCCGGTGAAGGAATGCGGTGCTGGAAAGTGGATGGCCAGCCCATGGTCGACCGGCTCACCGGCCGCATCGCGGAAAGGCAGGTAGGTCGCTTCGCGCGCCTTGAGCGGCTTGCCGCAAAGCGCCTCGATCAAGGGCCCCAGTCGCGCGCCCGAGACGCGCACGATGCCGACCGCGCCGCGTCCGGGTGCGGTGGCGATGGCAACGATGGGGTCCGTGGCGTGGGCAAGCATGGGCGACATTCTTTCAGACCAAGAAAAAGGGCCGCGCATGGCGGCCCTTGGGAATCGGCGGATCAGGCCCGCATCACTTCATGCCGAGCACGCCCAGCCGCTTGTTGATGAACCACTGCTGCAGGATCGACAGCGAGTTGTTGGTGATCCAGTACAGCACCAGGCCGGCCGGGAAGAAGATGAACATGACGCTGAAGGCGAGCGGCATGATCCACATCAGGCGCGCCTGCATCGGGTCCGGCGGGGTCGGGTTGAGCCAGGTCTGGAACAGCGAGGTCGCCGTCATGACCACCGGCAGGATGAACCAGGGGTCCGGTGCCGACAGGTCATGGATCCACAGGATCCACGGTGCATGGCGCATCTCGACCGATGAGAGCAACACCCAGTACAACGCGATGAACACCGGGATCTGGATCATGATGGGGAAGCAGCCGCCCATCGGATTGACCTTTTCCTCGCGGTAGATCCGCATCATCTCCTGCTGCATTTCCTGCGGCTTGTCCTTCAGCCGCTCGCGCATCTCGGTGATCTTCGGATTGATGGCCTTCATCTTGGCCATGCTGGCGTAGGCCTTGGCATTGAGCCAGTAGAAGGCCGCCTTCAGCAGCACCACCAGCGCGACGATGGCCCAGCCCCAGTTGCCCAGGATGCCGTGCAGCTGGTTCAGCAGCCAGTAGAGCGGCTTGGAGATGATCGCGAAGATGCCGTAGTCCTTGACCAGTTCAAGGCCGGGCGCGAGCGCTTCGAGCTTCTTCTCTTCCTCGGGGCCGGCGAACAGGTCGGTGTCGACGGTTTGGGTCGCGCCAGGTGCGAGTTTGTTCAGCGGCAGCACCATGGCCAGCGAGTACTGGTTGTTGCCGAGGTCGGCCACGCGGAACTCGCGCTTCAGGTCCTTGCTGTCCGGCGCGTTGAGCAACCAGGCCGAGACGAAGTAGTGCTGCACCATCGCGATCCAGCCGTTGTTGGCGGCCGGCGGCACCTCGACCTTCTTCTTGGTGATGTCCGCGAAGTCGACCTTGTGGAATTTCTTCTCGTCGGTGTAGATCGCCGGGCCGGTGAAGGTGTTGGTGCCGAACATCGTGCTCGAGGCCACGGTGCCATGGCGCACGAACTGCAGGTAGAGCTGCGCGTCTCGCGGCTGGTCGGTCGTGTTCACGATCTGGTGCTTGACGCGGATGGAGTAGTCGCCGCGCGTGAACAGGTAGGTCTTGACGTACTTGAGGCCGCCCACGGGCTGCGACTCGAACACCACTTCCAGCGTGTTCTGGCCGTCGGCCATCTCGCGCGGGCCGGGCTTGGCCGTCATCTGGGTCAGGTGGGTGGGGAAGCGCTCACCGGTGTCGACCGGGTTCAGCAGGCCGGTCTGCGCGACATAGCGCGTGGCCGGCGAGCCGTCTTCCATCAAGGTCACGTCCTTGATCTCGTTCGGCGGCACAGGCCGGCCGATCAGCTTCATGAACCATTCGACCAGGCCGCCGTGGTTGGTCTGGTCGACGTACTTGCGCAACTCGAGCTGCGACAGCGTGCCGCCCTGGGCATCGATGGTCGCCTTGAACACGTCGGTCGACACGGTCACTTTTTCACCCACCGGCGCGGTGGCTTGTGCCGGCACGGCGGCACCACTGCCCGGGGTACCGGCCGCGGCCGCCGGCACGCCGCCTGGCGCCGCGCCGCCGGTAGTCGCCGGCTGGGTCGCCTTGGGATGTTCCGTGTTGAGGAAGGTCGGCTTGTTGCCGTTGTAGACCTGCCATTGGTCCCACAGGAGCACCAGTGAGAAACCAAAGATCACCCACAGGATGGTTCGGCGGATATCGTTCATGAAGAAGACTTCTTGTCGGAGATGAGAGATGTGAACAGGGCGCCTGAATCAGTCTTTGCAGACCCCCCTGCAGGCGGCACCGGATCATGCCCGCCTTTGCACCAGGGCTGGCAGCGGGCCAATCTTTTGAGCGTGAAATAACTGCCGCGTCCGGCGCCATGCACCTGCAGCGCCTCGATGGCGTAGAGGGAGCAGGTCGGCTCGAAGCGGCAGGAGGCGCCGAGCCATGGGCTCAGCAGCAGCCGGTAGGCCTTGACGATGCCGACCAGCAGGCGCTGCATCACGGCCTCGCCTTTCTGGAGGTGCTTGCAGCGCCGGCGGAGGGGGTCGCGGCTGCGCGCGCCAGCAGTTGCTGAAGCTCGGCGCGAACGGCCGCCTTCAGCTTCTCGGAGCTGGCGCTGATGAATTCCTTGCGATCGAAAGCGGCACGCAGGCGCACCACATGCGCCGCGCGCGGCAAGACGGCGCCCGACTGGGCGCTCACGTTGTAGACCTGCCGCTTGATCGCATTGCGCGTGACCGCCCGCTTGGCCCACCGCTTGGGCACCATGGCGCCGATCCACACGTCATCGACGGTGAACAGCGGTGCAGCGGAGGAATCAGCGGAAAGCGATGGGCCATCGAGCGCACAACGGTGCAGGGCGAAGTGAGCAGTGCGCGCCACGGTGGAACCCGCGAGGACGGCCTGGAATTGCGCGCGGGTCTTGAGCCGTTGCATGGGAACCGATGCGCCCGCCGCCAGGGCAGGCGATGGCTCCGATGGCTTGGTTGCCGGCAACGGCGCCCGCGGAGCTGCCGTCAGACGGCCAGGCGCTTGCGGCCCTTGGCGCGACGTGCGTTGATGACGGCGCGGCCGCCACGGGTCTTCATGCGGACGAGGAAACCGTGGGTACGGGCGCGGCGGACTTTGGATGCTTGGTAGGTGCGTTTCATGATGGTTCTTCCTGATTAGTCCGGCTCATCGATGCTTGTCGGATGACAGGTGACGCGCCGGACGCCCCCGAAACACACACACTAAGAGGCATTCAGGGAAACCCGCGATTATCGCAGACATTTTGTGTGGCAACAATGGAGGGTTGTTTAGTCGGGCTTTTGCGGGCACGTCGCGGACGTGTGGATAAGTTTTTGACAAGTTAGAATGCCCGGCGCTTCGCACCAGCAAATATCCACAACACAAACAAGAGATGACAGAGGGTTTCACCATTCGTCCGCAGCCCCATGTCAAGTGACAGCATAGGCGACAGCCTGTGGCAGGCTTGCGTCGACCAGCTCGCGCAGGAGCTGTCCGAACAGCAGTTCAACACCTGGATCAAACCGCTCACCGCACAGGTCGCAGAGGACCTGTCGCGCATGACGGTGTTCGTGGCCAACCGCTTCAAGCTGGACTGGATCCGGGCCCAGTACGCCGGCCGCATCGCCGCCATGGCGGAGAAGCTTTATGGTCAACCGGTGGCCGTTGAGTTAGCGCTTGCTCCGCGTGAAGCGCCCGTGCGGCCTTCGCCCATGGTGGCGCTGGCCGAGACCGATGTGCCCCGCGACGTGGCCGGCCCGGGCGAGGATCCGGTCGCTGCCGGCTTCAAGAACCGGTTGAACTCCGGCCTCACTTTCGAGACCCTGGTGGAAGGTACGGCCAACCGCATGGCACGCGCCGCGGCCATGCACGTGGCCGGCATGCCCGGCCATCTGTACAACCCGCTTTTTATCTACGGCGGCGTTGGTTTGGGCAAGACCCACTTGATGCACGCTGTGGGTAACCGCCTGCTCCAGGACAAGCCTGAATCGAAAGTTCTCTACATCCATGCCGAGCAGTTCGTGTCGGATGTGGTCAAAGCCTATCAGCGCAAGACTTTCGATGAGTTCAAGGAACGCTACCACTCGCTCGACCTGCTGCTGATCGACGACGTGCAGTTCTTCGCCAACAAGGACCGCACGCAGGAAGAGTTCTTCAACGCCTTCGAGGCCCTGCTCGCCAAGAAGTCGCACATCGTGATGACCAGCGACACCTATCCGAAGGGTCTGGCGGACATCCACGAGCGGCTGGTGTCGCGCTTCGATTCGGGCCTGACGGTGGCCATCGAGCCGCCGGAGCTCGAGATGCGCGTGGCCATCCTGATCAACAAGGCGCGCGCCGAGTCGGCCGAGATGCCCGAGGAAGTGGCTTTCTTCGTCGCGAAGAACGTGCGCTCCAACGTGCGCGAGTTGGAAGGCGCTCTGCGCAAGATCCTCGCGTACTCGCGCTTCAACCAGAAAGAGATTTCCATCGCGCTGGCCCGCGAGGCATTGCGTGACTTGTTGTCGATCCAGAATCGCCAGATTTCGGTCGAGAACATCCAGAAGACGGTGGCCGACTACTACAAGATCAAGGTCGCCGACATGTACAGCAAGAAGCGCCCGGCCAGCATCGCGCGGCCGCGCCAGATCGCGATGTACCTGGCCAAGGAACTCACGCAGAAGAGCCTGCCCGAGATCGGCGAGCTGTTCGGCGGACGCGATCACACGACCGTTCTGCACGCCGTGCGCAAGATCTCCGGCGAGCGGCAGCAGCTCACCGAACTGAATCAGCAACTGCACGTCCTCGAGCAGACGCTCAAGGGCTGATGATCCTCCAAGTGTTGGAACGCAATTCAAAGAAAGACTGGAAGAGGTAAGCAAGCATGATCGTCCTGAAGGCCACACAAGACAAAGTTCTCGCCGCGCTGCAATCGGTGTCCGGCATCGTGGAGCGGCGCCACACATTGCCCATCCTGGCCAACGTATTGATCCGCAAGACCGGCGGGCAACTGCAACTGACGACCAGCGACCTGGAGATCCAGATCCGCACCAGCGCCGAGCTCGGCGGCGACGAGGGCAACTTCACGACGACCGTCGGTGCGCGCAAGCTCATCGACATCCTGCGCACCATGCCGGCCGACCAGACGGTGAGCCTGGAATCGAGCGCGAGCAAGCTGGTGTTGAAGGGTGGCAAGAGCCGCTTCACGCTGCAGTCGTTGCCGGCCGAGGACTTCCCGCTGGTGCAGGAAGCCGCGAGCTTCGGCCCGGTGTTCAGCGTGCCGCAGAAGACGCTGAAGGACCTGCTGAGCCAGGTGTCCTTCTCGATGGCGGTGCATGACATCCGCTACTACCTGAACGGCATCCTGTTCGTCGCCGAAGGCAAGCAGTTGAGCCTGGTCGCGACCGACGGCCACCGCCTGGCCTTTGCCTCGGCCACGCTGGACGTAGAAGTGCCGCGCCAGGAAGTGATCCTGCCGCGCAAGACGGTGCTGGAAATGCAGCGCCTGCTGAGCGATGCCGGCGGTGAAGACCAGCCGGTCATCGAGATGCAGTTCGCGAGCAACCAGGCCAAGTTCAGCTTCGGCGGCATGGAATTCGTCACCAAGCTGGTCGAGGGCAAGTTCCCCGACTACAACCGCGTGATTCCCAAGAACCACAAGAACAGCGTGACCCTGGGCCGCGCGCCGCTGCTGGCCAGCCTCCAGCGCACCGCCATCCTGACGAGCGAGAAGTTCAAGGGTGTGCGACTGAACATCGAGCCGGGCACCTTGCGCATCGCATCGAGCAATGCCGAGCAGGAAGAGGCGCAGGACGAGCTCGACATCGACTACGGCGGCGACGCGATCGAGATCGGCTTCAACGTGACCTACCTGATCGAGGCGCTGGCCAACATGGGCCAGGACATGGTCAAGCTGGACCTGGCCGATTCGAACAGCTCTGCGTTGTTGACCATCCCTGAGAACGCTTCGTTCAAGTACGTCGTGATGCCGATGCGGATTTGAGGACAAGTCGGCTGCACGACGTGCGGCCGACCAGCCCCTTGCAAGGGGCGATGCCCGCAACGCGGCAAGCGTCGGTTGCGCGGCATCCCTGGACCAGAGAGAGAACGGTGACTCGCACCGAGTTGCCCGAGGAAGGAAAGTGATGAGCGAAGAAAACAAGCCCGAAGTACCGCACACCGAGCCGGTCTACACCCCGGAAATCGACAGCGCGATTCCGATTGAAATCACCCCGCCGGACACCTCGTACGGCGAAGGCTCCATCACGATCCTCGAAGGCCTGGAAGCGGTGCGCAAGCGCCCCGGCATGTACATCGGCGATACCTCCGACGGCACTGGTTTGCATCACCTCGTGTTCGAAGTGGTGGACAACTCCATCGACGAAGCGCTGGCCGGCCACTGCGACGACATCGTCGTCACCATCCACACCGACAACTCGATCTCCGTCACCGACAACGGCCGCGGCATCCCGACCGGCGTGAAGATGGACGACAAGCACGAGCCCAAGCGCTCGGCCGCCGAGATTGCACTGACCGAACTGCATGCCGGCGGCAAGTTCAACCAGAACAGCTACAAGGTGTCGGGCGGCCTGCACGGCGTGGGCGTCAGTTGCGTCAACGCGCTCAGCGTCATGCTGCGCCTGGTGGTGCGGCGCGAAGGCAAGATCCACGAGCTCGAATTCAGCCGCGGCTTCGTGCAGAACCGGCTGATCGACACGGTCGACGGCGTCGAAGTCTCGCCCATGAAGATCATCGGCGACACCGACAAGCGCGGCACCGAAGTGCACTTCCTGCCCGACGTCCAGATCTTCAAGGAGAACTCGGACTTCCATTACGAAATCCTGAGCAAACGCCTGCGCGAGCTGAGCTTCCTGAACAACGGCGTGCGCATCCGCTTGAAGGACGAGCGCACCGGGAAGGAAGACGACTTCTCCGGCGCCGGCGGCGTGCGCGGCTTCGTCGAGTTCATCAACAAGGGCAAGACCGTCCTGCATCCGAACTCCTTCTATGCCGAGGGCGAGCGCCCGGCCGACACCTACGGCGGCATCCCCGGCACGCACATCGGCGTGGAAGTGGCGATGCAATGGAACAGTGGCTACAACGAGCAGGTTCTGTGCTTCACCAACAACATCCCCCAGCGTGACGGCGGCACCCACCTGACCGGCCTGCGCGCCGCGATGACGCGGGTCATCAACAAGTACATCGAAGAGAACGAGTTCGCCAAGAAGGCGAAGGTCGAAGTCACCGGCGACGACATGCGCGAAGGCCTGTGCTGCGTGCTGAGCGTGAAGGTGCCCGAGCCCAAGTTCTCCAGCCAGACCAAGGACAAGCTGGTGTCGAGCGAAGTGCGCGCGCCGGTGGAAGACATCGTCGGCAAGTTGCTGACCGACTACCTCCAGGAGCGCCCGAACGACGCCAAGATCATCTGCGGCAAGATCGTCGAGGCCGCGCGTGCCCGTGAAGCCGCCCGCAAGGCCCGCGAGATGACGCGCCGCAAGGGCGTGCTCGACGGCATGGGCCTGCCCGGCAAGCTGGCCGACTGCCAGGAAAAGGACCCGGCGCTGTGCGAGGTCTACCTGGTGGAAGGTGACTCCGCCGGCGGCTCCGCCAAGCAAGGCCGCGACCGGAAGTTCCAGGCCATCCTGCCGTTGCGCGGCAAGATCCTGAACGTCGAGAAGGCGCGCTACGAGAAGCTGCTGACCAGCAACGAAATCCTGACCATGATCACCGCGCTCGGCACCGGCATCGGCCGTGCCGGCGCGACCACGGCGGGCGGCGGCGCGGACGACTTCAACGTCGCCAAGCTGCGCTACCACCGCATCATCATCATGACCGACGCCGACGTGGACGGCGCGCACATCCGCACGCTACTGCTGACCTTCTTCTATCGTCAGATGCCGGAGCTGGTGGAACGCGGCCACATCTACATCGCGCAGCCGCCGCTCTACAAGGTGAAGGTCGGCAAGGAAGAGCAGTACCTGAAGGACGGCCCGGCGCTGGATGCGTTCCTGCTGAAGGTGGCGCTGAAGGATGCGAGCATCGAGACCGGCGGCGAGAAGTCGACCACGATCAGCGGCGACACGCTGGCGGAGCTGGCGCGCAAGCATCAGTTGGCCGAAGCCGTCATTGCACGCCTGCGCAACTTCATGGATGCCGAAGCGCTGCGCGCGATTGCCGACGGCGTGCGGCTCGACCTGGACACGACCGGCAGCGCCGAAGCCTCGGCCGTGGCCTTGCAGACCAAGCTGCGTGAGCTCAACACGACCGGTGTGCCCGCCGAAGTCGCGAGCGAGTTCGACGTGCGCACCGACAAGCCGCTGCTGCGCATCAGCCGCCGCCATCACGGCAACATCAAGAGCAGCGTGATCACGCAGGACTTCGTCCACGGCGCCGACTACGCTGCGCTGGCCGAGGCCGCCAACACCTTCCGCGGCCTGCTGTCCGACCAGGCGGTGGTGAAGCGCGGCGAAGGCGAGCGCGCCAAGGAAGAACGCGTGGGCGACTTCCGCATCGCGATGAAGTGGCTGATCAGCGAAGCCGAACGGACGACCTCGCGCCAGCGCTACAAGGGCCTGGGCGAGATGAATCCTGAGCAGCTGTGGGAAACGACGATGGATCCGAACGTGCGGCGCCTGCTGAAAGTGCAGATCGACGATGCGATCGAGGCGGATCGCGTGTTCACGATGCTGATGGGGGATGAGGTGGAGCCGCGGCGGGAGTTCATCGAGCAGAACGCGCTGCGGGCGGCGAATATCGACGTTTGATGCAGATTGCGTTCGAGGCGAGCGCTTGGCATCTCAAATTGGCACTTCCGCCAAGCTTGCTGCCCTGTAGGATTTCGGCACTCACAGTTCTGGCTGTTAACAATATCTGAGACACCTGGTAGGCTGCAGCGCGCCGGCTTCCACGTTGTCCGTTGGGCTGCTGCCTGACATCAGAGATGGACCCGAACACCGAGTACTACCAGCAAAACGCGAGCAGGTTTTTCGAAGCAACCGTCAATGTCGACATGTCGACGTTGTATGCGGCGTTCCTCGCAAAATTGCCTCCGGGCGCGCGCATCCTGGACGCCGGCTGCGGCTCAGGCCGAGACGCCAAGGCATTTGCGCTTCGAGGCTTCGAAGTAAGCGCATTTGATGCCTCAGCCGAACTGGCCCAATTGGCCAGTGATCACTGTGGCTTCGAAGTGAAAGCACGAACCTTTGCCCAGGTCGAGGAAATCGCTGCCTATGACGGTATCTGGTCCTGCGCGAGCCTGTTGCATGTAGCGTCGCCCGAGATCCCTGATGCGCTGCATCGCTTGTGGCGAGCGCTTCGGCCGGGCGGTTGCCTCTATGTGAGCTTCAAACTCGGGAGTGGCGATCGTTTGCATGGTGGTCGCCGGTTTACGGATGCAGATGACGCGACCATTCGTGGGTGGTTCCGCTCAATACCCGCAGTGGAGGCAATCAACACTTGGGTGACGGACGACCAGCGGCCCGACCGTGCCGAACAATGGATCAACGCGTTGATCCTTCGCGAAGACACACGAAAGAGAAAACTGGTCACTGGCGGCGCCGATCCATTCCTGCCGCATCTGTCGCATGCGATGGCGCAAGCCACTGAGATCGATATCGCCGTCGCATTCACGAAGATGACGGGACTGCGTCTGCTGATGCCGGACCTGTTGGCGGCATTGACTCCGCAGGCCAACACGAAGTCGCCCCCGTGCCGCGTCCGTTTCCTGACCAGTGATTACTTGGACGTCACAGACCCTGAAGCCCTACGCAATCTCCAATTGCTGCAAGAGCAAGGCGGGTTGGTTCGAGTCTATGCAGCGCAGGGCAACAGCAGTTTCCATCTCAAGGCGTACATATTCGCCCAGCATGCCGCCGGTGCAATCGTTGAAGGCACCGCCTTCATTGGTTCCAGCAATATCAGCCGTCAAGCATTGCAGGACGGGCTCGAATGGAACTACCGGGTCGCCTACCCCGACGATCATGGCTTCCTCGAAGCCCGTGAACGGTTCGCGGAACTGTTTGCTCATCCCCACACGGTGACGCTGGACGACAGTTGGATCGAAGACTACGAACGCCGCCGTGTGCCGCCACCGCGCGCCATTGCGCCTGGAAGCCAGGAACAAGATCCGCCACCTGTTCCGACGTCAGTGCAGCTTGAAGCACTCGACGCGTTGAACGAAACACGCAACGAAGGATTCCGTCGCGGGCTGGTCGTATTGGCCACTGGATTGGGCAAGACGTGGCTGGCCGCATTCGATGCGGCGCGAATGGGTGCTCGGCGCGTTCTGTTCGTGGCGCATCGCGAAGAGATACTGAATCAAGCAGCGCAGACGTTCATTCGGATCCGACCGGGCGCGCGTGTCGGCTACTACATGGGCCAGAACCGCGATACGCAGGTCGACATCCTTTGCGCGTCTGTTCAAACGCTGGCACGGACAGAACACCTCGGAAGATTCTCGCCACACCATTTCGACTACGTTGTCATCGACGAATTTCACCATGCCGCTGCAGCTACATATCGAAGACTGCTCGGCCATTTCGCACCAGACTTCCTGCTGGGGCTGACCGCTACGCCTGATCGCACGGACCAATCCGACATCCTTTCGTTGTGCGACGACAACCTCGTCTTCACCTGCCATTTGTTCGAAGGGATCGAGGCCAAGTTGCTCGCACCGTTTCACTACTTCGGCATCGTCGACGAGACGGTCGACTATCGGGAAGTCCCGTGGCGCAATGGCCGTTTCGATCCAGAGCAGTTGTCCAACAAGCTTGCAACGCTGGCTCGTGCGCGTCATGCCCTCAAAGAATGGAGATCACGTGCACAGCGTCGAACACTCTCGTTCTGCGTGTCGATTGCGCATGCCGATTTCATGGCCGATCAATTCAACAAGGCTGGAATTCCGTCGGCGGCAGTCTATGGCGGGTCTGTCCTCGGGCGTACCGAGGCGATGGATCAATTGCGCGATGGTGAACTGGCGGTGATCTTCTCGGTCGACTTGTTCAATGAAGGCATCGATTTGCCGAGCATCGACACCGTGATGATGTTGCGTCCAACAGAATCAAAGGTTCTTTTCCTCCAGCAATTGGGACGCGGCTTGCGGCGTGACGATTCAAAAAAGTACTTGGTGGTCTTGGACTTCATCGGCAACCACCAGAGCTTTCTTCAGAAGCCACAAGCGCTCTTCGGCGTCGGTGCTACCTACAAGGCGCTCGCCGACTTTGCAAGGGATACCGAGCACGAACGCCTCAATTTGCCTGATGGTTGCTACGTCAACTATGACTTGGCGATCATCGAGTTCCTTAAATCATTGGACAGCAGAGGGCCACAGAAAGAATACGAAGCCTCGCGGGCCAGCCTCGGTCGGCGGCCTACGCTGGCCGAGTTTTTCCGTTCCGGTTCCAGCGTGCAGGCAGTGCGCCGTCAATATGGCTCGTGGTTCCAGTTGGTCCACGCGATGGGCGATCTCGATGAGAGCGAGACGGACCTGCTGAAACGCATTGGCGATTTCTTCCTGGAAGTGGAGACCACAGCTCTGACGAAGAGTTTCAAGATGGTGCTGCTCGAAGCCCTCTTGGAACTCGATGGATTGATTTCCCCGCCGACCGTCGCCGACCTGGCCGATCGATCATGGGAAGTCATCCATCGCCGAAAGGATTGCTGAGCGACTTGCCCGACGACAAGCAACAGTTGTCCGGAGGTCGGGCCGCCGAATGGATGAACTACTGGCAAAAAAATCCCATCGATGCCTGGATCCGTGCAGCTCGCACGGACACCTCCGAGGCGCACTTCCGCATCGATAACGACCGATTCCAGTTTGCAAAGAGTTTGCCGCAAGGGTCCGGGGCCACTGCCGAAGCAATGATCCAGGAACTCGTCGACTACCGATTGGCGACATACGAGTTCCGACAATCCACGGGCCTTGCTGCATCCAACGTCATCCCTTTCGTCCCCAAGGCAAAGCCAATCGTCGAGCTTCCCTACTTTCCCAACTTGAAGATTGCATGCGGCCATTTCCGAGCAGGTCGCGCGGATGCCGAGGAGCATCGGTCACTTCCTGCGGAATATGGCCAATTGGACCCGACGCGGCACTTCATCGCACGCGCTTCGGGCAACTCGATGAACGGCGGTAAGAACCCCATCGTCGACGGAGACTACCTCCTGCTTGAAATGCTCAGCCCCAGCAAGGCCGGCTCGACCACCGGTACTGTCATGGCCTTTGAACGCCAAGACGAAGTCGGGGGCGATAACCAATATCTGCTCCGAGTGGTCACGAAGGCCAAGGATGGCCGCTACATCCTCCGAGCCAACAATCCCGACTACGCCGACTTACCCGCCGAGGACGACATGCGCACGCTTGCCAGATTGCGCAACGTGATCGCACCAATCGACCTGGCTGTCGGCCAGTCGTTCGCGCGCGAGGATATTCCAGCGCTCTTCGACGAGTCGTTCAATCCGGGGAGTTGGAACGTCGGCCACGTGGTGCTGAACGACAAGAAGGTGCATATCCTGTTGGTCACCTTGAACAAGCAGGGCAAAGCAGCCGAACACCGATACCTTGATCGCTGGATCGACGAGTCTACGTTTCACTGGCAAAGTCAGAATGCCACGACACCCCAGAGCAAGCGAGGCCAGGAGATCATTCGACACGAGGCCTTGGGAATCGAGATCCACCTGTTTGTGCGGGACACCAAGTTGGAACGCGGCAAGGCTGCTCCATTCGAGTATCGAGGCAAGGCACGGTACCAGTCCCACACGGGGAGCAACCCAATGAGCGTGAGGTTCTCGGTCTAGTAACAGTCGCGTCTCGTCTCAGCGACGTCACCGGCATCCCGCGCGAAATCGCCGGTCTCTCAGCGCTTTTCGTTCGTCTCGAATCCAATCGAGCCTCTGCGGACTGTTGGGTTGGCGAGCAAGGGCATCCAACGATGCGATGGCCTCTTCCCACGTCCGGCACGCCGCCGAGTTGTCGAAGCCAACGTTTCGCGCCACGGCTTCTTCGCGGCGACGGACCTCCAACGCAAGTGCGCGGTTGTTCTGGCGCGACGCCTCGCGGGCCTGTGGACTCATGCCATCAGCGAGATTGATGTCGGGTTGAACACGGACGGCGACAGCGCGGGAACCTTTCGCGCAAGGTCCATCGGAGTATTCGGCCCTGCCGGCGCCCGATACGCACTTGGTGATTTCAACGCTGAGCGGAGGCTCAGCAGCTGGCGCCTGCGGTTGTGTCTGACTCGGCTCTGATGGAGACGGGAGCGCCTGCCGCTGGACGTTCGGCACGCTCGTGGCTACTGGTGCCGTTTGACGCTGCGAGCGCAGCGCCAGCAGCCATCGCCCTCCGAGGTAGAGCAAAGCCAGAGCGAAGATCCAGAAGAGCAGCAAGGGCACGCCAAGGCGCTCCGGCTGCGGCCGCAGATTGCGCTCCCAGCCAGTCCTCGCCTGACGTCGTTGGTGCATGTAGTCGGGGTCTTGGAGGCTCATGAAGGGCGGGCGGAGCTGCGGGCGAACCATAGCATTCACCGGCAGTTATTTCACTTGTTAACTTTTGGGTTAATGCAAAGTCATTCATCGAATTTCTCGGCTCGAACGTCGCCGTCATCACCCTGTCACAAGCTTCTCCCCACAAACCTTGAGCAACCATGTGGACAACTGTAGGAGTACTGTGTAGGACCGATGCAAGTCATTGATTTTCAAAGGAAATCAACAGTCTGCTTAATTCCTGGGCAGTGCCTGGCGCATGGAATTTCGGCCCTTTATCAAGTCCTCCGCACGCTGTCAAAGCACAAGTCTGGGGATCGTTCCGGCACAAGCGAGGGGTTGTCCACAGCGCCAGCCACGCTTTCGATGTTGTTCGCCTTGGCGCGACAGCACAAAAGCGCAGGTACGCACAATGGTTGAGGAGGCGCAAGTTCTTGTCAGAGAACAGAAAAAGAAGGCTGTCCACAGGACGGTGCGATCCTTATCTACTACTACTAATTTAAATAAGAAGAATAAGAAGAGATAGCAGGAAGAGCCCCGCCCCGCGTTGCGGCGGCGCATCGACGCAACAGTTGAAATTCGCAACAGCCGAGGATCGACGACCGTGGCCGCCGAATGCTTTCCCCGCTTCGGCAAGCATCTCGATGAGCTCGAATGCCGGCTCGTGTTCCACGCATGGGCAATGGAGCGACGGAGGACGAGCGGCCGCGGCTTGCCAGAGGGATGATTTGTGGGCTTTCCATGCGGTTCGGGCTTGGCATGCCATGCGAGGCCGGCCAAGCGATCCATGGCAAGGGGCGCGCTGACCCATCGCCACCGTCATTTGCGGCGGCCTGGCAGCGCCTGGCGCCGGTTGCATCGCCTTCTGAAGCGTCGATACAAGACCGTTGAGCGATGTTTGCGCGCGCTTCCTGGTGCACCGCGCAACATCGAAAAGAAATGGTCAATCCCGTGCGCGCGGCGTCATGCGCGTGTCACATCTTTCCCCACAAAACTTGGGTAACTTTGTGGACAACTGTAGGACTGACCTGTAGGGATCGTGCAAGTTGTTGATTTTAAATGGGAATCAACAGTCTGCTTAATCCTTGGGCAGAGGACTGCGACGTGCATTTCTCCCTTTATCGGGGTTTTCGGACGCTGTCAAAGTACAAGTCTGGGGACGCTTTCGGCACAAGTGGCGGGTTGTCCACAGCGCGCGGATCGAGCGCGATGTTGTTCGCTTCGGCGCGACAGCTCGGAAGCGCGGCTGCGCACAGCCGTTGAAGTGACGCAAGTCCTTGCAACCAAAGGAAAAAACGGCACTGTCCACAGAAAAGCGCTGCCCTTACTACTACTACTAATTTGAATAAGAAGAATAAGAAGAAATAGCAAGAACAACCGCGTCCCTCGGGCCAGCCGGACAATCTTGTCAAAGCCACAACACCTCCACCGGAGGTCAACTCACGATGCTGATCAACTGTGTTGCGTATCAAGACGGGGCCAAGCTGGCCGATATCCCCGTGTCGGCGATCAGCGACTACATGCTGCGGCCCGGCTGCTTCGTGTGGGTGGCGCTGAGCGACCCGTCGCCGGAGGAACTGGATGAACTCAAGCTGGAGTTCGACCTGCATGAGCTGGCGGTGGAGGACGCCCGGCACGGTCACCAGCGGCCGAAGATCGAGGAGTACGGCGATTCGCTGTTCGTCGTGATGCAGATCGTGGAACCCGTCGCGGGTGGCGAAGAACACGGGCTCAACGTCGGCGAAGTCGACGTGTTCGTGGGCAGCAACTATGTGGTGTCGGTGCGCAGCCGGAGCAAATCGGGGTTCCTGGGGGTGCGGGCGCGCTGCGAGCGGGAGCCTGAGCTTCTGCGCAATGGTTCTGGCTTCGTGCTGTATGCGCTGATGGATGCGGTGGTGGACCGCTACTTTCCTGTGATCGATGCGCTGGAGGTGGAGCTCGAGCAGGTCGAGCGGCAGATCTTCGTCGAGCGCAACGCGCGCACCAGCATCCAGAACCTGTATGCGCTCAAGCAGCGCGTGATGGTGCTCAAGCATGCGGTAGCGCCGCTGCTCGAGGGCGCCAACAAGCTGCATGGCGGGCGCGTGCCGCAAGTCTGCGTGGGCACGCAGGAGTATTTCCGCGATGTGGTGGACCACTTGGGCCGGATCAACGGGTCGATCGAGTCGATGCGCGACACGATCAGCACGGCGATCCAGGTCAATCTGTCGATGGTGACCATCGAGGACGGCGAAGTGACCAAGCGGCTGGCGGCCTGGGCCGCGATCTTTGCGGTGTGCACGGCCTTCGCGGGCATCTGGGGCATGAACTTCGAAGCGATGCCGGAACTGAAGTGGCGCTACGGCTACGTCATGGCGTTGGGGCTGATCGTGAGCACCAGTGGCTACCTGTACTACCGGTTTCGCAAGGCGGGCTGGTTGTAGCCGTCCGGCGGCGCCGAGTCGATCAGGTTCCCCTAAGGTGCGCGGCGCAGAGTGTGCATGTGGATGTCACACACGCTTTGAAAGGAGTTGGACCATGACGACCTGGCAATCAAGGATGCGGCCCGTGGCGATCGCTGTGCTTTGCGGCGCCGGCCTGTTCGGCGCGCTCTCCGCGCAGGCAGCGAATCCGCCGATCCGCATGACCAATGGGATCGAGTACATGAGCGGCGGTATCGGCAAGGACGAGGCGCAGTTCATGGAAACGGTGTCGCCGCGCTGGGCGGCCACGCTGGAATTCGCGGTCAAGGATCCGACGAACGCGCGCGGCGCGGATTTCACGGCCAACGTGAAGGTGCGGGTGCTGGATGCCGCCACCGGCAGGGCGTTGCTGAGTGCCAAGTCGGACGGGCCGTTCCTGCTGGCACGGCTGGATCCGGGCCGCTATGACGTCGAGGCGACGCTCAATGGCCAGACGCTGACGCAGGAACTGACGGTGCGCGCGGGCGAGCCGAGCAAGGCGACCTTTGTCTGGCCGACCAGCGCGCTGAGTTCCTGAGCCCCCCGGGGTCGGGTTGCGCGGGGCTGACGGCGGCGAAGCTACTTCGTCTTGAGAACCGGAATATCTCTCGCGACCGCGCCTTGAATGCGGGGCATGCGCCTTGCATGTGATAGGCCCGGGATACCCCGTCGCCTCAGGCCCCGATGCCGATCCGCCCCCTCACACTGCTGACCTTGCTGCTGCACCTCCTGATCGGGGTGCGGCTTCTTCCTTCGCTCGCGAGCCTGACACCGTTGTGGCCGGCGGTGTTGCTGTTGCTGCTCGTTTCCGCCGTGACGATGCCCTTGCCCTTCATCGGGCGGCGTTCATCCGCGAAGCTGGTGTCGGACACCTTGAAGTGGGTCGGACTGCTCAGCATGGGGTGGTTTTCCTCGATGTTCGTGCTGACGCTGGTGCGGGATGCCGGCCTGTTGGGTGCCTGGCTGGGCGACTGGGCCGGGCTCTGGACGGTCGATTGGCCCGTGGCAACCGCCTGGAGCGCCGCTGCGGTGCCGTTGATGGCCACCGGTACCTCCCTCCTCGGATTCGTGAATGCGCGGCGTACAGCGGGCGTGAGACGGGTCGACGTGCCCATCGCCGGGCTGCCGAGCGCCCTGGAAGGCTTCACGATCGCGCAATTGAGCGACATCCACGTCGGGCCGACCATCAAGCGCGGCTATATCCAGCGCATGGTGGACGCGGTGAACGTGCTGGATGCCGACGTGGTGGCGATCACCGGGGACCTGGTGGACGGCAGCGTGCCGGAGCTGCGCGAGCACATCGCGCCGCTGGGTGGCTTGCGTGCGCGGCACGGCACCTACGTGGTGACCGGCAATCACGAGTACTACGCCGGGGCGCCGGCCTGGATCGCGGAGCTCCGCCGGATCGGGTTGCAGGTGCTGCTGAACGAGCATGTGGTGCTTCGCCAGGACTCACCGGGTCGCTCGACTGGCGACAACGAGGCGCTGGTGCTGGCGGGGGTGACCGATTTCACCGCCGGCCATTTCGACGCGTCGCAGGCGAGCGATCCGGAAGGCGCGCTGGCCGGGGCGCCCCTGGCCAGCACGACGCGCGTGCTACTGGCGCATCAGCCGCGCAGCGCGCCGGCGGCCGCCGCGGCGGGATTCCAGTTGCAGCTGTCCGGCCACACGCACGGTGGCCAGTTCTTTCCGTGGAACCTGTTCGTGCCGTTGCAGCAACCGTTCACGGCCGGCCTGCACCGGCTGCGCGACATGTGGGTCTATGTGAGCCGGGGCACCGGCTACTGGGGGCCGCCGAAGCGCTTTGGCGCGCCCTCGGAAATCGCGCTGCTGCGCCTTGTGCGCGCGCGTTGAAAGGCGTCAGGCCGCCGCGGGTGCGGGCAGCGCTAGGCGGCGCGCGTTGGACGTGGCCTTGGCATGGATCGGCTTGAGCGCACGCTGGGCAATGCGGGCGCTGGCGCTGGAGAGCTGGCTCCAGGTGTGCACGAGGCGCGTGCTGGCATCCAGCAGGGCCTGGCTGCGGGTCAGCAGCTGGGCGGGCGTGAAGCTGGTGGCCAGCGACCACAGCGCGCCGTGGCTTTCGAACCACTGTTGCACGGCGCGATTGACGAGCGCGTAGCTGGTGGTGTGCAGCTGATTCACGATGGCAGTGCCGGATTCGGTGGCCGCGGCGAGTTTTTCCTCGCTCATCAGGTGGATCTCGCGCATGTCGGCCGGCGAGGGCTGCAGGCCGTGCATCGCCATGCGGCTCGTGCGCATCTGGATGACGGAGCCCGAGGACACCAGCATTTCGCCGGTCTTCAGGGCGACATCGGTCCAGAGCATCAGCGGATTGAAGAAGCGGGGAGAGGTGTTGGGCGTGCGCATGGCCTCGATTATCGGCGCAACGATCCCTTTTTGCTGCACTGCAGCAAAAAGTTCATTGGGGTGGCCTGCATTCCTACCGCGTCCCAGGTAAATTTCCGTTTCGTTGGACACAATTGTTCAAACAAGATCTTGTTGGCGGCGCGATTGCCGCGGGGGATTCAACCAATGTGCGTGCGAAGGACGGTGGCAGCGTGTGCAGCCGGTGGGGTGATGGCGGTGGCGGCAGGGTCGGCGATGGCCCAGTCCTCCCAGGGTCCGCAGCCGCAGACGACGCATTGGGGCATCTACGTGGAAGGAGGATCGACGCTGGAGGGCACCTCCAAGTCCGATGTACTCGCGGTGGGGGTCACCTACCCGTTCGGGCCGCGGCGTGAGATGTGGGGCGGGGTCGTCACGACCTATGGCGACTTCTTCGTGAGCAACTGGCGGGCCCGACAGCGATTCCTGGGTCATCAGACGTACACCCAGATTGGGGCGATTGCCAATGCGCGCTACCGATTCAGCGGCGGCGCTTCGCCCTGGTTCACGGAGCTCGGCATCGGCCTGACCGTGTTCGACGGCTACTACGAGACCGACAGCCGACGGTTCAGCACGCAGTTCCAGTTCACCGAGGTCCTGGCGGTGGGGAGGAATTTCGGGGAGACCGGCGCGCATGAGGTCTCGCTGCGCCTGCTGCATGTGTCCAATGGCGGCATCAAGGAGCCGAATCCGGGGGAAAACCTGGTGAAGCTGCGCTACGCCTACCGCTTCTGAGGTCGTCAGCAGGAAGGTTGCAGTCGTTGCCCTCGCGCTGCGCCCTCGTCGGATGCCCGCGCTGCGAGCTTCTTCGCACGGGCTTCCATCGCCAGGTACACCACGGTCGCAACGGCCAGCGGCGCCCAGTAGTAGACGGCGCGGTAGGTCAGCACCGCGGCAATCAGCGTCGTGGTCGACAGCGGCGGTGAGAGCAGCGCGATGAACACAGCTTCGAGCACGCCGAGCCCGGCCGGCACGCGCGACATGAGTCCCGAGATCGCGCCGATCAGCAGCACGCCCAGCGCCACGGGGTAGGCGACCTGGCCTTGCAGCAGGACAAACATCGTCGCGCCCATGACTGCCCAGTTGGCGCTCGAGAGGGCAAGTTGCACGCAGGCCAGGCGCACGTTCGGCAAGTCGATTTCATGGCCGCGCACGCTGAATTCGCGGCGCTTCGAGATCGCGCAGAGCAGCAGGTAGCCCAGCGACGCGAGCACCAGCACCCCGCCCAGCACGCGCAGCGCCACCGTGCCCATGTGCCAGTCCGATGGCAGCGGCACCGGCCAGAACAGGAAGGCCAAGCCGGCCAGCAGGCAATAACCGAGCCAGTTGGTCAGCATGCTCAGGCCGACGATGCGCGCGATGACTGGCGCCTCCAAGCCGAGCCGCGTGTAGAGCCGCACGCGCATCGCCAGCGCACCGACCACGGTGCCCAGGTTGAGGTTGAAGGCATAGCTCACGAAGGTGATGGCCATGACCGAGCCCGGGCGCAAGGGATGGTCCGTGTAGTGCCGGCCGACCAGGTCGAAGGTGCTGTAGATCAGGTGGCTGGTCCAGGCCAGCGCGGCTGCCAGGGCCACGACACCGAGCGGATAGCCACGCATCGTCGCGAAGACTTCGCCCCAGTCGATGGTGCGGGCTTCATGCACGAGCATGAAGAGCACGAAGGCGATGAAGCCCGCAACGCCGATGCGCTTGGCCCAAGGCCACCACGGGCGGGCGGTGAGCGAATGGAAGCTCATGCCGCGTCCGTTTGCGTGGCACCGCGTGAGGCAGGCTGTCCCTGGTGCACGCGCTCCACCTTGGGCGCATGCGGCGGCAGCCAGCCAGCCCAAGAGGGATACCAGCGCATCAGGTGGAAGATGAAGAAGCTGCGCACCAGCCGCCACCCGCTCCAGTCGTCCAGGTGCTGGTGTTCGATCTGCGTGCAACTTTCGCACATGAGATGGCTGAGCCGTTCGGCCAGCACTGCGTTGAAGGCCTTGTCGCGAATGACGACGTTGGCTTCCAGGTTGAGCGACAGGGACAGCGGATCGAGGTTGCTGGAGCCCACCGTGCTCCAGATGTCGTCGACCAGCGCGACCTTGCCGTGCAGGGGCCGGTCGCAGTATTCGTAGATGCGAACGCCGGCATGCAGCAGATGGTGGTACAGCATGCGCGCGGCGGTCTTGACGATCGGCATGTCGGGCTCGCCTTGCAGGATCAGGCGCACATCGACCCCGCGCCGGGCCGCGCGCCGCATCTCGCGGATCAGGGTGTAGCCGGGGAAGAAGTAGGCATTGGCGATGATGATGCGATGGCGCGCCGAGCGGATCGCGGCGCGGTAGTGGCGCTCGATGTCGTTGGTGTGGTGGCGGTTGTCGCGGGTGACGAAGAGCACGTCGGCGTTGCCCGGAGCCTGTGCGGCCTGCACGTCGGGCGCGGTGGCTTCCACGCGGCGGCGGAACCACCGCAGGCCCTTTCCGCCGGCCGCGATCGCATGCAGCACGAAGCGGTGGATGTCGTTGACGATGGGACCGCGCAGCGCGACCGCATAGTCCTGCTTGGCCTTGGGCCCGAAGTCCGCGAGATGGTCGGCCGAGAAATTGATGCCGCCCACGAAGGCCAGCACACCGTCGATGACGACGATCTTGCGGTGCATGCGGCGCAACAGGTTCACGCGCTTGCCGAGCACCGGACTGCCAGGGTCGAAGGCGCGCACCTTCACGCCGGCGCGCGTGAGGCTGTCGACGAACTCGTGCGAGAAGTCGGGCGAGCCGAAGCCGTCGACCATCACGTCAACTTTCACGCCGCGTTGCGCCGCCGCAAGCATGGCGTCGCGCAGTGCCTCGCCGACCTTGTCCTCGAACAGGATGAAAGTCTCGATGATCACTTCGCGCTCGGCATTGGCAATGGCCTCGAAGACGCGCGGATAGAAGCTCTCGCCGTTCTCCAGCAGTTCGATGCTGTTGCCGGTGGTCCAGCGGCTTCTCATGGTGCGGTTCTCCGGTTCATTTCAAAGTTCGATGTCGGCCACCAGTGGCGCATGGTCCGACAGGTGCGACCAGGGCTTGCGCGGCAGCACGACGGGTGCATGCGAGCCGGCATTGCGCACGTAGATGCGGTCCAGCGGCAGCAGCGGAAAGCGCGAGGGGAAGGTGCGCGCGGCGCTGCCATGCGCTTGCACGAAAACCTCGCGCAAGGAGGCGCCTTCGGCCAGCACGTCGTGGGCGCGACCGCGCCAGTCGTTGAAGTCGCCGGCCACGATCAGCGCGGCATCGGCAGGCACCTCGTCGCGCACGATGTGGCAGAGCAGTTCCAGCTGCTGCTGGCGATGGCCTTCGGCCAGGCCCAGGTGCGCGCAGATCACATGCACGTCGCTGGCGCGACCGGGCAGGCGCAACACGCAATGCAGGAGTCCGCGCTTCTCGGGGCCGGCGATGGACACGTCGTGGTTCTGGAAATCGACGATCGGAAATTTCGACAGCACTGCGTTGCCGTGATGTCCCTTCGGATACACCGCATTGCGGCCGTAGGCGAACTGCGGCCACATGGTCTCGGCCAGGAATTCGTAGTGCGGTGTGTCGGGCCAGTTGTCATGCAGGCGCGCATGGCGTTCGTGCGTCCCCTGCACCTCCTGCAGGAACACCACGTCCGCGCCGACGGTGCGCACCGCGTCGCGCAACTCGGGCAGGATGAACTTGCGGTTGAGCGCGGTGAAGCCCTTGTGCGTGTTCACCGTCATCACCTTGAGCGATGTCGGCGTGTATTGCATGACAGGCGTGGCGGGTGGTTGTTGGGTCATGGAGATCACTTTTTACGGCGCTGAAAAGCCCGTGCCTGTAGGAGCACGCGACGTTCAGGGCGCGCCTTCGCGCCACGGCGGCCTGTTCCTACAGGGGTGTCTGTCCGATGACCACATCCCTGTGCCTTGTTGGAGGCCTACGGTGATTTCACGGTTCCTTGAAAGGGGCCGAAAAGTTTTCAAACCATGCAAAAAAGGAAGACACCATGAAGCAGCAACGACAACTCATTTCATCGGCCTTGCTGGCTGGCCTGTTGGCCGTGACGGGCAGTGCGATGGCGCAGAAGCCGGATCCGGTGAAGCCGGGCGCGAGCGTCGAGGCGCCGGTCTCGCGGGACGCCGTGCGGACGGAGGCCCGGATCCACAACCGCACCCCGGCCAATTCGCTGACGCCGGGCGGTGAAGCGAGCACGACGATCAACCACCAACCGAACATGATGCCCTCGCCGGTCAGCGACACCACGCGGGCCGAGGTGCGGCAGCAGACCTACAAGGTGAAGCCGACCTTCCGGGGCGGCGAAAAGGGTGAGCGGCCGGACGTGCCGACCAATCCGCAGCACGAGACGGGCACACCGAAGTAAACGCTGAACCCCATCGTGACGAAGCCCGCGGTGCATGAGTACCGCGGGCTTCGTGTCGTCAAGGATCAAAGGTCGGGATCAGGCCGCTGCCGGCCGTGGATTCAACCCTTCGTCGGTGGCGGGCGATGACCGTGGTGGTCCGGGCCGCCACGCGGGCCGTGGCGCATCATGGCCAGCGACTCGGTGTCGAAGGTCTTCTGCTGCTCCGGAGAGAGCGCCGCATAGAAGGTCTTTGTCGCGTCGGCACGCTTGGCGAACATGGCCTGGCGTTCGGCTTGACGCGCCTGCATGCGGTCGATGCGTTCCGGCGTCGTGAGCTTCTGGAACTCGGCGCGGTCAGGGCGCTGCGGCGGCCGAGCCGGTGGCGCAGTGGCCGCCGTGTATGTCGACCACGCGCCTTCCTGCGCGGCACTCAGGTTGAGCTTGGCCTTCAGGGCCGCCAGGTGCTGGGCGCGGCGTGCCTGCATGCGTTCGAAGAACTTCGCGTCGCGTTGCTGGCGGTCCGTGCGTTGCTCGGCGGCGGGCGCACCGGGGACGGTGGGGGTTGCGGGGGCCTGGGCCGAGGCGGCGAAGGCCGCGGTGGCCAGCAAGCCGGCGGAGAGGAGACGTTGGGTGAGCGAGATCATGAGAGAGCTTCCTTTCGAAGAAGACTGATGCCACTCGGCAGCAGGTGAAGGAGAGTGTCGGATCCCACTGTTTCCCAAGCGTGAGCCGGCGGTGTGCTTGCGTAAAGTTCGGTGAACGCGGCGCTGTGGTTGGCGAATCATTGCGACGAACAAGAGGCCGCGCGGTCGAGCAGCAAGGCGTGTTCGCGGGCGTTGCGCGTAAGGGCTGCGGCGGCTTCGAATTCGGCCCGCGCCTCGGTCGTTCGGCCGAGCTTCGCAAGCAGGTCGCCGCGCACGCTGTTGAGCAGGTGATAGCCCCGCAGCTCGCCTTCGGTGACCAGTTGGTCGACGACTTCGAGGCCGGCTTCCGGACCGAAGGCGAAGGACAACGCGACCGCCCGATTGAGTTCGATGACCGGCGAGGGCGTGAGTTGCGCAAGTGCGTCGTAGAGCGCGGCGATGCGTGTCCAGTCGGTGGCGTCGGCGGTGCGGGCGCGCGCATGGCAGGCGGCGATGGCGGCTTGCAGCGCATAGGGACCAAGCGCGCCACCGAGCGCTTCAGCCCGTGCCAGCGCGGTAAGGCCGCGCTGCACCAGCAGCCAGTCCCAGCGTGAGCGGTCCTGGTCGAGCAGGAGGATCGGCGTGCCTTGCGCATCCACGCGCGCGGGCGTGCGCGAGGCCTGGATTTCCATCAGCGCGACTAGGCCGTGCACCTCCGGTTCGGCGGGCACCAGTTCCGCCAGGATGCGGCCGAGGCGCAGCGCTTCCTCGCACAGCGCGGGCCGCATCCAGGCGTCGCCGGCGGTGGCGGCATAGCCTTCGTTGAAGACGAGGTAGATCACCTCGAGGACGGAGGCCAGCCGCGTCGGCAACTCGGCGGCGCGCGGCACTTCGAAGGGCACCCGGGCCTCGGACAGCGTGCGCTTGGCGCGGACGATGCGTTGCGCCATCGTGGCCTCGGGCACGAGGAAGGCGCGGGCGATCTCGTCGGTGGTGAGGCCGCCGAGCAGGCGCAGGGTGAGTGCGGCCCGCGCAGCCGGCGAGAGCACCGGATGGCAGGCGATGAAGATCAGGCGCAACAGGTCGTCGCCGACATCGTCGTCGAGCGCCTCGTGCGAATCGCGGTGCAGATGTGCCTCGTGCACCTCCAGCTCATGGCCGTATTCGTCCTGCTTGCGCTCGATGAGCTTGCGGCGCCGCAGTTCATCGAGCGCGCGGTACTTGGCCGCGGTCATCAGCCAGGCGCCGGGGGTGTCCGGCACGCCCTCGCGCGGCCATTTCTCCAGCGCCGCGACCAGCGCGTCCTGCGCCAGTTCCTCGGCCAGGCCGACGTCGCGCACGATGCGCGCCAGGGCCGCGATGATCCTGGCAGACTCGATGCGCCAGACGGCGTCGATGGCGCTGTGGGTGGCGCCGGTGCCGCTCATCTCACTTTTCTGCGGCGGCCTTGAGATTCGCCAGGCCGGCTTCGAAGTCCCTGCCGATCATCGTGTCCATGCTGAAGAAGACCTGCATGACCTTCGACACGAACGGCGCCGGGCCATCCATCGACCAGGTGACTTGTGTGGTGGCGCCTTGCGGTTGTAGCGTGAACGCAGCCATGTTGTGGGCCGTGAAGGGTTTGCTGAAGTCGAGCTGGATGCCCACGCGCTGCGGCGTCGCCTCGACGATCTCCATGCGGCCCGCGCCGGCGTTGCCGGTGCCGTCCCAGGCATAGACCGCGCCCTTGCCGCTGGGCGCGCCGCTGAAGGTGCGCTTCATCGCCGGGTCCAGCTTCTCGTAGGGCGACCAGGTGCTCCAGTTCTGGAAGTTCTCGATCAGCGGCGTGATCTTCTCGGGCGGCGCCTGGATCGTCACGCTGCGCTCGACCCGGAAGGTGTCGGGCTTGCCGGCGGCCATGCCGAGCACGATCGCGATGCCGGCCGCGAGCAGCAGGACGAGGGTGAGCAGGATCTTCTTCAGCATTCGTTCTCCCTGTATTGAAGCTTCAGCGCGGCACGTCGGCCGATGCGTGCATCTGTTGCTCGAGTTCCTTCAGTTCGGGCCCGGCCACGCCTTCGAAGTCTTCGAGTTCGTAGAGTTGCCGCAGTTCCAGCGAGACGTTGCCATGGCCGTCGCTCGCCGGCCAGCGGCGCATCCATTCGAGCGCTTCCTCCTTCGACTTCACTTCGATCAGCGTGAAGCCGGCGATCAGCTCTTTCGCTTCCGCGAAGGGGCCGTCGGTGACGGTGGGCTTGCCGTTCTTGAACTGGACGCGTGCGCCGGCCGAACTGGGCTTGAGACCCTGTCCGCCGCGCATGATGCCGGCGTCGAGCATGGCCTGGTTGTAGGCCATCATGTCCTTGAGCAACTGCGCGTGCTCTGGGCCAGCGGGACTGGTTTCGGATTCGGTCTCGGCGTCTGCCTTGCGGATGATCATGAATCGCATGGTTCTTCGCCTATTGCTGTTGTTGTTGCGCCGCGGACTGGGCGCGCAGGTTTTCCTCGTTGGCCTTGAGTTCGGGCGTGAGGGCCGGGCCGAAATCCTCGGGCGCGAACACCTGGCGGATCTCGATCTCGGCGCCGCCGTCGAAGGGCGCGCGCTTGAGCCATTCGATCGCCTCGTCCTTCGACTTGACCTGGATCAGCCAGAAGCCGGCGACCAGTTCCTTGGTTTCGGCGAAGGGGCCGTCGATGACAGTTCGCTGGGTGCCGTTGTAGCGGATGCGTGCGCCCTTCGAGCTGGGGTGCAGGCCTTCGCCCGCGAGCAGCACGCCCGCCTTGACCAGCGACTCGTTGAACTTGCCCATTTCGGTGAGCAGTTGCTCGGTGGGCATGACGCCGGCTTCACTGTTGGCGTCGGCCTTGACGATGACCATGAATTTCATTGGGATGCTCCTGAAGGATTGAAAGAGCCGCCTCCCGGTCGATGGGATCATCGATCCGTGGCGGCCCTGTCTACACACCGAACGGGGGCACGCGAAATCGACATCGCGCGCGCTGAGTTTCTCAGGCCGGTGCGGCGATCTGCCCCAGGGCGCGGCTGATCTCGTCGGCGCTGGTCGGACGCACCACGCGCGCAAGCTCCTTGCCGTCGCGCATGAAGACCAGCGTGGGCCACAGGCGGACACGAAAGGTGCGGCCGAGCGGCCGGCCGCTGCCGTCTTCCACGCGGATGCGCTTCACGTCGGCATGGCCTTCGAAGGCTTCGTCGATCAGAGGCTCGGCGCGTTGGCAGAAGCCGCACCAGTTGGTGCCGAACTCGACGACGGTGGGGCCGGGAAGGCGGTCGACCGCGGCGCGGTCGGTGGTCTCGGGGGTGTAGGGCGTGCTCATGCGGAAGATTCTGCCTTCAGCCTTTGCGCCGCGTGCATAGGGATGACGTGGCGTCGTTCAACCCAGCCGGCCATTCTGGAAATCGTGCACCGCTTCCATCAACTGCTCGCGCGTGTTCATCACGAAAGGCCCGTACTGCGCGATGGGTTCGTGCAGCGGCTTGCCGGCAATCAGCAGGGCGCGTGCCGGGCTGTGGTTGGTGGCGGCGGCGCGCAGGCGGATGCCGTCGCTGCCCGGGTCGTTGGCCATGATCGCCATGCGCCGGGTCGGCACCTCGCTGTTGCCGATCCACACCGATTCGCGGAAGGCATAGACCAGCGCATTGCGGTCGTCCGGCAGTGGCTGCCAGAACTCGGCGCCCGGGGGCAGCGTGATGTCGAGGTAGAGCGGTTCGGTGTGTTCACGCTGCATCGCGCTCTGGATGTCGCGGTACCAGGGGTCGCACATCTTGTTCTTCGAAGGCAGGTTGAGCCAGAGCTGGAAGCCTTCCATGACGCCGTCTTCCTGCTCGGGCAACTCGCTGTGGACCAGGCCGCGGCCGGCCGTCATCCATTGCACGCCGCCATTGGAGAGCAGGCCTTCATGGCCGGCACTGTCGCGATGCCGCATGCGACCGGCGATCATGTAGGTGACGGTCTCGAAGCCGCGATGCGGGTGGTTCGGAAAGCCGCCGATGTAGTCGCCCGGGTTGTCGCTGCCGAAGGCGTCGAGCATCAGGTAGGGATCGAGCCGCTGTTGCAGGGGCTGTTGCAGCACGCGCGTGAGCTTGACGCCATCGCCGTCGCTGGTTGAGACGCCGGCCACGATGTGGTCGATGCCGCGTGGCGTGGCCACGGGTTGCAGTTCGGTGAGGCGGGTGACGTGGGGAGTGGTGGGGGCGTTGGTGGTCATCCGGGACATGGTGGCACCAAGCGGGCAACCGCGCCGGCGACGCGGGTGTTGGGTTCAGCTGCGCGGCGCGCGGCTTGCCATCAAGCGAGCGCGGCCATTTCTGGCGACACGTTCTGCCAGGCCACGCCAAAGCCGCCAATGCCTGCTGTCTTCTGCCCGTCGCGCACCGCATCGAGCGCCCATTGCGCACCGGCCTGCACGCTGTCGATGAGCGGTACCGGCACCTGCTCGGCAATGCAGTTCGCGATACCGGCCAGTCCCGCACCGCCAAGGATGATGGCCTCCGCGTCGAAGCGTTCGGCGGCTTCGCGGCAGGCTTGGGCGAGCAGCTTGCGCGCGCCGGCCGGGTCGGCCGCGAGTTCGGCGCCGGTGGGTGCGACGGTGTGGATGCCGGCCAGCGCCTGCGTGTGGCCGAGGGCGCCGGCCAGTCGCTCCAGCATCGGCCGCCAGCGCTCGCCGCCCGTGACGATGGCGAAACGGCCATGCCATGCGGCTGCAGCAAAGGCTGCTTCCGCCAGCCCGCTCACCGGCACGCCGGCACCTTCGCGCAGCGCGAACAGGCCCGGGTCGCCGAAGCAGCCGATCAGCACCGCATCGGGCCTGGGCCGCTGTGCGAGTGCCGCCGCCCATGCGTCGAGCACCGTGTGGTTGGCCACGGCATAGCTGGCTTCGGACGAGATGTACGGTGCGCCGAACCGTGCGGTCTGGGTATGAACGTCGAGCGCGTCGCCGACCTCCTGGTGCACATGTTGTTGCAGTAGGAGGGTGACGGATTCGGACGTGTTGGGGTTGATGACGAGCAGCGAAGGCATGGGAATCAGTGTAGCGATCACTTCTTCCTGGCCGAGCGCCGGCGCAGCAACGCAGCCGCGCCCAATGCGATGCCCATCACGGCAAAGGACACGATGGTGGTCACGGTGCCGAGCGCGTAGATCGATGGTGTCGTGACGGTCGAGGTCAGCCCCTGCAATTCGAGCGGCAGCGTGTTGACGTCGCCGATGGCTTGCGAGGTGCGCGCGATCTCGTCCCAGCTCAAGGTGAAGCCGAACATGCCGATGCCGACGACGGACGGGCCGATCAGCGGCAGCACCACATGCTGGAACGATTGCCACGGCGTCGCGCCGAGGTCGCGCGCCGCCTCTTCATACGCGGGGTTGAAGCGGTTGAACACGGCGAACATGATCAGCAGGCCGAAAGGCAAGGTCCAGGTGAGGTGCGCGCCGAGCGCGGAAGTGAGCAGGCCCAGCGCGGTGCCGTAGTTCTCCAGCGTGCCGGTCGCGTCCATGGCGGTGAGCACGTCCTTGATGCCGGCGTCGAGCAACCGGAACTGCAAGCCGATGCCGAGCGACACGATGATCGACGGCATGATGAGGCTGGCCACGGTGATGAAGAACACCATGTTGCCGCCCTTGAGCTTCTTGCGGAACGCAAGCCCTGCGAGCACCGACAGCACGACGGTGAACAGCATGACCACCGTGCCCAGCATCAGAGAACGACGGAAGGCCGCGCCGATGTCGACCGTGCCCAGCCCTTCGGCCAGCTTCTGGAACCAGTGCAGCGAGACGCCGCGTAGCGGGAAGGTCAGGCCGCCTTCGGGCCCCTGGAAGCTCAGCACGAAGATGGTGATCATCGGGCCGTAGAGGAACAGCACGAACAACCCGAAGACGATGGCCAGCGGCCAGAAGCCGGGCGCGCGATGTTCACCGATGGGGAGTCTCATGCGGCGTGCTCCATCTCAAAGCTCCTTGCGAATGTCGACCAGCCGCGTCAGGCCCCAGATGATCATCAGCACCACCGCCAGCAGGATCACCGCATTGGCCGCGGCCAGCGGGAACTGAAGATAGGAGGTCTGCACCTGGATGATCTTGCCGACCGAGGCGATCTGCTGGCCGCCCATCACGCCGATGGTCACGAAGTCGCCCATGACGATGGTGATGACGAAGATCGAGCCGATCAGGATGCCGGTGCGCGACAGAGGGACGATCACGTTCCACAGCGTTTGCCAACCCGAGGCGCCCGAGTCGCTGGCCGCTTCGAGCAGGGAGCGGTCGATGCGCATCATCGAGTTGAAGATCGGCACGATCATGAACATCGTGTAGAGGTGCACGAAGGCCAGCACCACCGAGAAGTCGGAGAAGAGCAGCCACTCCACCGGCTTGTCCACCAGGCCCAGGGTCACCAGGAAATCGTTGACCAGGCCGTTGCGCCCAAGCAGCGGCACCCACGAGATCATGCGGATCACGTTCGAGGTCCAGAAGGGCACGGTGCACAGCACGAACAGGATCGTCTGCATGCCTGGCGAGCGGATGTGGAAGGCGAGGAAGTAGGCGACCGAAAAGCCGATCAGCAAGGTGATGGCCCAGACCAGCAGGCAGAACTTGAGCGTGCTGAGGTAGGTGCTGAGCGTGACGCAGAAGTCGCCGTTGTCGGTGAGGTGCGAGCAGCCCTCGAAGATGCTGAGGTAGTTGCGCAACGTGACGGCCGGGATCAGCTCGTACTCGTTGAAATTCCACAGGCTGACCATCGCGATCAGGGCCAGCGGGATGAGGAAGAAGAGGAGGAACACCAGCGCGAACGGCGCCGCCTGCCACCATGCTTTCACCGTGTGGGTAGGCATGGAAGCGGAGTGGCCGGTTGCGACAGGTGAGCTCATGATGTTGTGAGGTCTTTCCCCTCTCCCTCCGGGAGAGGGCAGGGTGAGGGCATGGGCGGTCGATAAGGCACTGCTTCAACCACCGCCGCTGCCCCTCACCCCTGCCCTCTCCCCGGAGGGGAGAGGGAGTGAAGAGAGAGATCAGGCCGCGACGAACTCATTCCACTTGCGGACCATGTACTCGTTCTCGTCCATCACCGCGTTCCAGCAGGCGATGCCGCCCATGCGCTGCTCGTAGCTGCCGCCGTCGCGCACCGCGCCGGCCTTGGCCAGCAGGTCGCCGTTCGGGCTCTTGATGTCTTGCGCGGCCGCCTTGCCTTCCATCCAGTAGGCCCATTCGTAGGCCTCCATCTTGGCCTTGGCGGTTTCGAGCACGGCGCTGTAGTAGCCCTGGCGATTGAGATACGCGCCGGCCCAGCCGTCCAGGAACCAGTTGATGAACTCATAGGCACCATCGAGCTTCTTGCCGCTCAGCGTCGCCGGCAAACCGAAGCCGGCAGCCCAGGCGCGATAGCCTTCCTTCAGCGGCTGGAAGTTGCACGCGATGCCCTTGGTGCGCACGGCGGTCACGGCCGGCGACCACATCGACTGGATCACCACCTCGCCCGAGGACATCAGGTTGACCGACTCGTTGAAGTCCTTCCACAGCGCGCGGAACTGGCCGGCTTTCTTGGCCTCGATGAGGGTCTTGATCGTCAGGTCGATCTCGGCCTTCGTCATGTTGCCCTTGTCCTTGTACTTGTGGATGCCCTTGGCCTCCACCACCATCGCGGCGTCCATGATGCCGATGGACGGGATGTTCAGGATCGCGGCCTTGCCCTTGAACTCGGGGTTCAGCAACTCGGCCCAGGATTCGATCGGGCGCTTGATCAGGTCGGGGCGGATGCCCAGCGTGTCGGCGTTGTAGACCGTCGGGATCAGCGACATGAACTGCGTCGGCTTGGCCGAGAAGGTCTTCGACTTCTCGCCTTCGAGGTAGATCACCTTCTTGGGCGCCGTGCCCTGGTCGCCTACCGCCTTGCCGGCCACCTCGCCCTTGGTGAAGAGCGTGGTGATCTTGTCGGCGTTCTTGATCTTCTTCGTGTCGATGCCCTTCAGGTTGCCGGTGGGCACGATCTTCTTCAGCGAGAAGAACTCGGTGTCGATCAGGTCGAAGCTGTTGGGTGCGGTGACGGCGCGCTTGGTCACGTCGTCGGTGGTCACGGCCACATACTGGATCTCGATGCCGGTGTCGGCCTTGAACTTCTCGCCGATGGCCTTGTCCTGGTTCACCGCCGTGCCGAGGTAGCGCAGCACGACCTTCTCCTGCGCATGGACGAAGGGGGCCATGCCCGTGGCCAGGATGCCTGCGAGGCCGGCGCCGCCCTTGACGAGCGCGCGGCGCTGGATGCCGTTGTTGTTGGATGAGTCGATCGGGTCGGACATGGGAAGGCCTCCAGAGTTGGTGGTGAACGGGAAAACGGCGTTGCGGAAACGGGATGCGGGAAGATCGAGTCGAGGGCTTCAGGCCGCTTCGGCGGCCAGTTCGTCGCGCGGGGCGCGCGCCGAAGCGTTGCGCGCGGAAGGCCGCGACACGCCCGGGCCGAGCACGCGAGCATCGGCAGCGTCCCACGACAGCGTGACGTGGTCGCCTGCGCTGTACGGATGCGTCAGGAAGGTCGATTCGTTGAGCAGTACCGACACGCCCTTGCGTCCCGGCGCAGCCTGCGTCACTTCGAGCCCGAGCAGCACATAGGTGCCCTGGTATTCGACATCGGTGACCACTGCACCCAGACCGGACTCGTCCGCACCACGAATGCGCATGTGATCGTTGCGCACCGCAATGGGGCCGGTCGGTGTATCAATCACGTTATGGCCGCCCATGAATCGTGCAACGAACTCGCTGGACGGATGGTTGTAGACCGCATGCGGCGAGCCGACCTGCTCGATCAGGCCCTGGTTCATCACGACCATGGTGTCGGCCAGCGCCATCGCCTCTTCCTGCGAATGGGTGACGTGGATGAATGTGAGTCCCAGCTCCTTCTGCCAGCGGCGCAGTTCGGCGCGCATCTGGATGCGCAGGAAGGGGTCGAGCGCCGACAGCGGCTCGTCGAGCAGCAGCACGCGCGGTTCGGTGATGAGCGCACGGGCCAGGGCGACGCGTTGCTGCTGGCCGCCGGAAAGTTCGGCCGGCTTGCGTTGCGCGAGGTGCCCCATCGCGACGCGTTCCAGCAGGTTGCCGGCGCGCCGGTGGCGCTCGGCCTTGGCCACGCCCTTCATCTTCAGGCTGAAAGCCACGTTGTCGAGCGCGGAGAGGTGTGGGAACAGCGCGAAGCTCTGGAACATCATCGCGGTGCCGCGCGCTGCGGCGGGCAGGTTGGTGATGTTGCGGTTGTCCAGCAGCACGTCACCGGTGGAGACCGATTCGTGGCCCGCGATCATGCGCAGCGTGGTGCTCTTGCCGCAGCCGGAGGGGCCGAGCAGGCAGCAGTAGCTGCCGCTTTCGATGCGCAGGTCGATCTGGTCGACGGCGGCGGGCGTGCCGGCCGCATAACGCTTGGTCAGCGCGACGATCTCAACAGCCGCAGGAGGAGGGGTGGCGACAGTTTGCATTGCGATGACATTCGCAAGACATGTGCCAATGTGCGCGCTACCACGCGCCGGCTTCGGTGCACCACGAACGAGCGCGTCGGAGGCTCAGCTTTGGATCGGAGTCCAGTATTCGTAGGTCCATTGCGGCACGAATCCCGCGCGGCGGTACAGGGCCAGCGCGGCCGCATTGCCAGCCTCGACTTGCAGGAACGCCCGCTCGTAGCCCAGCGCCAGGGCCGCTTGCGCCAGGCCGGCCATCACCCGACCGGCAAGGCCGCGGCCCCAGGCCGATTGTTCCGTGCGCATGCCATGCAGGCTGGCCCAGCCGTGGGCCAGCGCCATCGCTCCGGCGGCGACAGTGCGGCCGTCTTCGCGCACGCTGCCGAACAGGGTGCCGGTGGCGCGGCTCAGGGCCTGGACGCGGCTTGCACCATCGACCGGGTCGAAGCCTTCGCCGAGGAACACGGAGGCCCAGCCTTCGTCGGGCGCCGTATCGACATCACCGGGTGCGTCGGGTGACAGCGCGAGCACTGATTTCAGGTCGCCTGTCTGCGTGACGGTGGGCTTGCCGCGCTGGTAGCCGCGTTCCTGCAAGCCGACGTGCAGTGCATCGAAGCAGGGCAGGTCCGCGATGCGAAATGCGGCGGGCAAGCCCTGCGCGGCATAGCGTGCCTCGATGCGTGCCACAAGCTCGTCGGCGTCGGGCGGTGCTTCATGGCGCAGCGGCACGGCGGACTTCGCGCGGCCGACCGTGCCGTTGTCGAACGGCAGCAGCCAGCCGTCGAGTTCCTCCACGGTTCGGGGTGCGACGGCGGCCAAGGTGGCGCGCTCGATCGCCTCGGTGTCTTGCAATGTCATGTCTGGATTCTGGAGCGCAGAAGGCGCGAAGATTTGGTCGCGAGGGCGCCGAGGTGGGCGCCCGCACCAGGGGGACTTGCACCCTCGTCAGGGCGGCGGCGCGAAGCGCGCGTTGCTCACCGCGCGCACCGTGGCATCGCGCTGCCCCCTGCTGACGGTGTGCAGGTTCTCGGCCACCCACTTGGCGCGTGCGGTGTTGATGTTGCCGGTGCGCTTCCATTCGGCCAGCTCGCCATCGGGCTTGTGCAGCATCGCGGCCAGCCACACGGCCTGCGAAGGTTCCAGCCGCGCCGCACTGCGCTTGAAGTAGCGCCGCGCCGCCGCCTCGGCGCCGCAGATGCCGTCGCCCCAGGGCGCGTTGTCGAGGTAGATCTGCAGGATGCGGGCCTTGCCGAGCGTCTGTTCCATTTCCACCGCATAGAGCATCTCGCGCAGCTTGCGCTCGCCGGTGCGTTCGCTGCCGGTGACCAGCATCTTGGCGAGTTGCTGGTCGATGGTGCTGCCGCCGCGCGCGACCTGGCCGGCCTTCTGGTTGGCGGCGGCCGCGGCGCCCAGTTCGGTGAGGTCGTAACCCGGATGCTCGAAGAAGCGCTGGTCTTCCGCCGCGATGACGGCGCGCGCCAGCCAGCTTTCCGGCGACAGTTTGGCGGACGGGCCGCAGCTGCTGCGGTTGCTCAGCAGCACGTCGGTGCCGAGGCCTTCGACGGTGAACCTCGAGATCTTCGGCTGGATGGTGAAGCTGTCGGCCGGCAGCGCGAGCTGTGCACGCAGGGACATCGCGCCGCCGATGCGCGCGCGCGTCAGCTCGGGCAGGGCCGGCGCGAACACGGCGTACCACTTGTCGATCGGCCCTTCGTCCATGTCGACGTTGAGTTGGAGCTTGGTCTGCGAGAGCCGGCCGTCCCAACGGCCCCTAAGCACCGAGGCGGCGCTGCCGGGCGCCATCGCCTCCAGCGTGCCGGTCAGCACGACGACGTCGCGGTGCACGGTGATGCGCAGGCGGTCGACGCTGATCGGCTTGGCGCCGAGTTCGGGCACGGTGGCGCTGCAGGGGGCGCAGACCAGTTCGAGGGTCTGCTTCGGCTCGTTCCAGGCGAAGCGCACCGGGCCGTAGCGGGTGCTGAGCGAACGGCCGTCGAGCCAGGGCGCGAACCAGGGCGCGGTGGCGACGCGGATCACCGTCGGCACGCCCACGTCGAAGCCGATCGGCCCGGCCTGCACCCGCGTGGCCCACTCCCCGCTGGCCGGTGCCAGCGCGATCTTGACGATCAGCACGATGGCCACGCACGCCGTCACCCCCAGGGCCAGGGCCACATAGAGCAGGTAGCGCAGGATCTTCTTCACGGAAGCGGTTTCGTCGAAGTCGTTGAGCAGTGATGCGAGCTTGCCACAGCGGCGCGACGGCGCCATGCCGCCTGGCTGATCGGAGTGTCGATGATTGCGGGCGGGCGGCGTAGCGCGCCCGCAAGGTTCGGCGGGCTTTTGGGCAATGTCGAGCAGGCCGCCGGCGCCCGGCTTCAGGAGCGTTCAGGCGGTGCCCAGGTAGGCCCGGCGGATGGCGTCGGAGGCCAGCAGCGCCGGCGCCGTGTCGGCCGCGACGATGCGACCACGCTCCAGCACGTAGCCGCGGTCGGCGATGGCGAGTGCCTTGCGCACGTTCTGCTCGACCATCAGCACCGTCACGCCTTGCGACGCGATGCGCTGCACGATGGCCAGCAGCTCGTCGACCATGCGCGGCGCGAGGCCCAGCGAAGGCTCATCCAGCATCAGCAGGCGCGGCGCACTCATCATGGCCCGGGCGACGGCCACCATCTGCTGCTCGCCGCCGCTCATGGTGCCGGCGAGTTGCGAGGCACGCTCCTTCAGACGCGGAAAGTCCGCGAAGGCCTGGGCGAGCCGGCGCGCGCGTTCGGCCGCCGGCACCAGCCAGCCTCCCAGTTCCAGGTTCTCGTGCACCGTCATCTGCGGAAAGAGTTGCCGCCCTTCGGCCACCAGCGCGAGGCCGCGGCGCACGCAGCCGGTTGCGTCATGGGAAGGTAGCAAATCACCGTCGAGGCGCGCCTCGCCTTCGCGCGGCGTCAGGCCGGCGAGGGCGCGCAGCAAGGTCGTCTTGCCGGCGCCGTTCGGGCCGAGGATGACGGTGATGCCGGGCAGTGCATCGATGTCGATTGCGCGCAGCACCGCGAAGCCGCCGTAACCCGCGCCGAGGCCGCGCACCGCGAGTCGGGCGCTGGTCATGGCCCTGCCTCCGTCACCATCTCATCCCCCAGATACGCCTCGATCACCTCGGCATTGCGCACCACCTCCGACGGCGTCCCATCGGCGATCTTGCGGCCCTGGTGCAGCACCATCACGCGCTCGACGTAACGCAGCAGCGTGCTCACCGCATGCTCGATCCAGATCACGCTGAGCTGCCATTCATCGCGCAGCCGGCGGATGCGGCGCGCCATCGCATCGACCTCCGCTTCGGTCAAGCCCGCCGCGACTTCGTCGAGCAGCAGCACGCGCGGCCGGGTGCCCAGCGCCAGGCCGATCTCCAGCAGCCGTTGCTGCGAGGGCGTGATATCGCCGGCACGCTGCGTGGCCAGCGCTTCCAGGCCCAGCATCGCGAGGATTTCCTGCTCGGTGGCAAGTCCTGCCGGCGCGCTGCGATGCCGACCCGCGAACTGCGTGCCGAAGCGCACGTTGTCGATCACCCGCATGTCGGCGAACACGCGCGGCGTCTGGAAGGTGCGTGCGATGCCGTGCGCGGCGAAGTGGTGCGGGGCTCGGCCCGTGAGCTCGTCGCCATTCACGACGATGCGTCCCGCGCTCGGCGCGATCACGCCCGACACCGCGTTGAAGAAGGTCGTCTTGCCCGCGCCGTTCGGCCCGATGATGCCGACCAGTTCGCCCGCGGCCAGCGTCGCGCTCACCGCGTCCACCGCCACCAGTCCGCCGAAGCGCACGCTCAGGTCGGTCACCTCCAGCAGGTGCTGCGTCGTCATGGCTTCACCGCCTTGCGTTGCCACAGCGAGGCCAGCCCGTTCGGCAGGTAGAGCACGCACAGCACCAGCAGCAGGCCCAGCACCAGCATGTAGCCGTAGGGCAGTTGCAGGCGCAGCGTCTCGGCCAGCAGGCTGAACACGATGGCCGCGAGGATCGGCCCGCCGATGCTGGCCGCGCCGCCGATCAATGCGATCAGCACCGTCTGGAAGCCGATAAAGGGGCTGAATACGGCGGCCGGCTCGATGTAGGTCCAGCGCACCGCCATGGTCGCGCCGATCGCACCGGCAAAGAAGGCGGTCAGCGCGAAGCCGGCGATCTTGGCGAGCCGCGTGTCGACGCCCAGCGTCTGCGCCCGTTGCTCGTCGGCGCCAATGCCTTGCAACGCCAGGCCGAAGCGGCTGCCGCGCACCCAGGCCGCCGCACCGATCGACAGCGCCGCGATCACCAGCACCGTGAAGTACACGGTCGTGGCCTCGGGTACCGTCATCAGCACGCGGCCGACCGTGCCGGACACCTGCTTCTCCACATAGGTCACCGCATGCCGGATCAGCTCCGTCATGCCGAAGGTCAGCACCGCGAAGTAGGTGCCACGCAGGTGCAGCACGGCGGCGCCCATGACGACGGCCACCACGCTGGCCACCAGCGCACCCGACGCGACGACCAGCGGCCACGGCAGGACATCGGCGAGCACCGCCGTGGTGTACGCGCCGATGCCGAAGAAGGCCGAGGTGGCCAGCGACAGGTAGCGCGTGGCCCCGCAGAAGGTCGACCAGCTCGTCGCCAGCGCGATGTACATGAGGCAGCTCAGTCCCAGCGAAGCCGCGAACTCCGAGCCCAGCCACGGCAAGCAGGCTGTCGCGAGTAAACCCGCTGCAAACGCAATGCGCGCCTTGCTCATCGCGCGAACAGCCCGTTCGGCCGCCACAGCAGCACGCCGATGAACACGCCATACGACAGCAGCATCTTCAGCGACGGACTGCTGAAGTGCATGCCCAGCGCCTCGACCACGCCCAGCAGCAACCCGCCGGCCAGGCTCCCCGCGATGCTGCCGAAGCCGCCCAGCGTGATGACGATGAGCGCGGTGACGGTATACGGCTCGCCCATCGACGGCGTGATCTCGTAGGTCATCGACAGCAGCGACCCGGCCACGCCCGACAGCCCCAGCCCCACGCCGAACATCAGCGGATGCAGCCGCTTCGTGTCGATGCCGACCAGTTGCGCGCCGGTCGGCGACTGCATCAGCGCCCGCACCGCCTTGCCCAGCAGCGTGAACTTCAGCAGCCCGATGAACACCAGGCTCAGGGCCAGCGCCACGCCGAACAGCACCAGCTTGTTCGCGGTGAAGCGCATGCCGAGGAAGCTCACCGGCTCGGCCAGGTATTCATAGCCGCGCAGGTCGCCGCCCCAGATCAGCAGCGCCGCGTTCTGCACGGCAAACATGAGGCCGAAGCCGACCATCAGGCTGCGCGCCTCGAACACCTCGACCGAAGGCGCCCGGGCCGCAAGCCGGCGGAAGCACAGCGCATGGATCAGCATGCCGAGTGCACACAGCGCGACGAAGGCCAGCGGCATCACCACCAGCGGCGACAACCCCATCGCCGTGTTCGCCCACCAGGTGATGAAGGCCCCCAGCATCAGGAACTCGCCATGCGAGATGTTCATGATGCGCATGAGCCCGTACTGCAGGTTCAGGCCGATGGCCACCAGCGCATAGATGCCGCCGGTGATGAGCCCGCCCGCCAGCAGTTCGGCCCAGGAGCTCAGGTGCACGCAGCCGCCTTGTGCGTCACTTCCATGCGGGCTTGGGCACGACCAGCTTGGCCGTCGCGCGGTTGAGCGGCCAAACCACCTCGAAGTCGTCGCCCTGCCACTGGCTCACCGTGCCGGGAATGGACGCGTTCTCCCCATGCTCGAAGCGGATCGGCCCGAGGATGGTCGGGAACTCGTTCTTCGCGATCAGCTCGCGCATCGCCTTGCGGTCCAGGCCCACCTTCTGCACCGCCTGCTGCATGATCTGCAGCCCGGCCCAGCAATGCCCGCTGGCCCAGCGGTCGGGCTCCTTGCCGAACTTCTTCACGTGCGCGTCGAAGTAGGTCTTGGCGGCGGGCGATGTCTTCACGCTCCACGAACCCATGCCGACCACGCCCTCGGTGTTGGCCTGCATCACGTTCTTGTAGAGCTGGAAGGCGGTGCCGACCGAGGCATAGAAGAACTTCGGGTTGAAGCCGATCTCGCGCGACTGGCGGCTCACCAGCAGCGTGTCCGGCGGGTAGGTGATGCCGATGAAGGCGTCGGGGTTCAGGTCCTTGATGGTGCGCAGCACCGGCGCCAGGTCCTTCACGCCGAGCGGGTAGCTCTTGCGGTCCAGCACCTGGATCTGCGTCTTTTTCAGCGCGTTGTTGAGCGCGGCGAAGTTCTCCAGCCCGAACAGGTCGTCCATGTAGACGATGGCGATCGACTTCACGTTGTTGGCCACCAGCAAGTCGACCAGCGCGCCCATCATCTTGTCGGGCTGCTGCAGCAACGAGAAGAAGTAGGGCAGATTCATGTCGATCAGCTTGCGCGACAGGGCCGTGGGCGCAAGCAGCGGATAGCCGAAGCGGTTGGCCAGCGGCGCGATCGCGAAGTTGGCGCCCGACCCCCAGGGCGGCAGGATCAGGTCGACCTTGTCGCTGCCCATGAGCTTCTCGAAGGTGCGCACGCAGGTCTCGGTCTCGCTGCGGTCGTCGTAGCTGAGGAACTCGATGGGCCGCTTCATGCCCTTCACGTCGAGCCCGCCCGCGGCATTCACCTGCTCCTGCCACAGCAGGTAGTTGGGCTCCTGGCTCACCTGTGCGCCGCCGGCCCAGGGGCCGGTACGGGCGATGGCATAGCCAATGCGCACCGGACCGCTCTGCGCGAACAATTGCGGTGCAACGGCCGCGGCGCCCAGCGTGGTGGCTGCCCCCTGGATCCAGCGGCGGCGGGTCGTGTTCCTCTGCATCTCGTGTCTCCTTCGCGGGTCCGAAGCGGTCCGCAGCCGGATGGTAGGAAGGGTTTTGGCGGCCTGCTTTGCCGACTGCGCACAAACTGCTTGACGGTGCGCGCACAGCGGTCGGGGTTAACCCGGGACACTCGGGCCCACTGGGCAGTAACACAATTCAACAATTGTTTTTCCACGACCAGCACTGATCGAGGAGATGGGGCCCATGTCGGCATCCACGGTTCTGTCCACCGACGAGCTTCCCTTGCGCGAGCGGGCGCCAGCATGGCGCGAGTGGGTCTGGCGCCACTTCGGCGGGCTGGAGTCCGACCTGTATGGCGACACCGAATTCGACGGCCACATCGCCGCCTCGCGTGCCGGCGACGTCATCCTGACAAGGCTGGAGGCCGACCGGCACCGCGTGCTGCGCACCTCGCAGATGGCGCGCATCAGCGACGAGGCCTACCTGAAGATTGTCGCGCCCTGGCAGGGCAGCGCGGCGGTGACGCAGCGCGGGCGCGAGGCTGCTGTGCGCAACGGCGCCTGGACCATCTACGACACCACCGGCGCGTATGCCGTGGCCAACCCCGAGCGCACCGACCACCTGATCGTGATGGTCCCCAAGGCCCAGGTCGCGATGCCCGGCCTGCCGCTGGACGACCTGATGGCGCGTTGCGTGGGCGGGGCCAGCGGCATCTCGCGCGTGGCACTGGAGACGATGCGCAACACCTACCAGGAGCTGCCGCACATGAGCGACATGGCGGCGCGCGGCGCGGGCGAACTGATCACGCAATTTGTGCGCCTGTCCCTGCTGGAACTGGCGGGCCAGGAGACCGCGGTGACCCACCGCGCCGCGCTGAAGGACCGCATCCGAAGCTACGTGGCCAGCCACCTGCGCGACCCTTCGCTGTCGATTGACAGCATCGCGCACGCGCTCAACTGCAGCAAGCGCCACCTGCACAACGCCTTTGCCGACGAGGACGACACGCTCACCGGCTACATCCTGCGGCAGCGCCTGGACGCCTGCATGCGTGCGATGCAGGACCCGGTGAGTGCGCATCGCGCGATCACCGATATTGCGTTGTCGTCCGGGTTCGGGAACCTCTCGCACTTCAGCCGGGTGTTCCGGCAGCGGACGGGTGGGAGTCCGAGCGAGTTTCGGCGGCAGGTTGCGATGCGGTGAAAAACAAAAAGGCCACCCTGGGGTGGCCTTTTCGAGGAAATACTGGAGCGGGAAAAGAGTCTCGAACTCTCGACCTCAACCTTGGCAAGGTTGCGCTCTACCAACTGAGCTATTCCCGCGTTTCCGAGCCGACGATTATATACCGAAATTTCGACCGCCTTCTTTTTCACTCCCTCTCCCTCAGGGAGAGGGCAGGGGTGAGGGCTCCGGGCCTTTGAACAGATGGGGCGACAGACAGGCTCGATCCCCGTATCCCAGCCGCGCTCATTCAACCGCCCGTGCCGTCGTGACAGCCTGCCAGGGCCCCGCCGATTTCCCACTCGCCGCCGCCCAGTACCAGGCCGACGTATCGGTGAAGGCATTGCCTCCCGCATCGACGATCCGCTCGCACACACGCAATCTCGGTCCGCCGGCCCGGTCTGCGACAAAGCACCGCCACAGCCGCTCACGCGGGTCCCGCTCCAGCCGTGCCTGTTCGATGCGATAGCCCAGCGCGCGATAGCAGTCCGCCGCCGGATGCAGCATGCGCGTCGGCGTGCGCACTTCGCGCAGCACGAGCGTCTGCTCGCCATCGGTCATGCGCGCGATGCTGCCGGGAAAGCGTTCGGCGAAGCGCTGCTCGACCTCGCTGAGCGCGATGAGATGCAGGCGTGCGCCGTCCCAGGTCTCGGGCCATGGCCTGGATGCAGCCTGTGGCGCGCGAGCAGAGGCAGGCGGGGCCTGCAACGCGGTGGCCGCGGACCAGGCGACGCACAACACCATGGCGAGCACGAAGGCGGCCTTGTGCGCAATGCGCTGCATGAACTGGTTGGCGAACAACAGGCGATCAAGCGATTGCAGCGACATGTCGGCCTCCTTGGACAGTTGCTTCCATGGCGCGCACGCGGCGCGGCGCGACCGCCCACGCGATGCCTGCACACACGGTGGCGAGCACGATCAACCCCAGCGCCTCATGCGCCCACGGCGCGAGCGGCCGGCCAGCGCCTTCGCTGGCCACCAGCACCGCGTTGCGAACGATGTTGCCGACCATCACGAACAGGCTGACCGCGGGCAGCCGTGCGAGAAAGTCGCGATCGCTGCGGCCAGCCCACAACGCGACCGCGCAGGCGGTGAAGTAGCCCAGCCACACCATCTGCACGCCGGAGCACGGCGCATCGACGATGACCATGCGGCCGTCGACCAGCAAGGTGCTGCCTTCGCGCACCACGCTGAACACCAGCGCGAGCAGCCAGCGACTGGCCTCCGCCGTGACCACGCGCAAGGGATAGCCCGCGTAGAACTGCAAGGAAGACAGCAGCGGCAGCGCCAGCACGGCAAGCCCAGCGACCGGCAGCAAGGCCACGCGACGCGGCAGGAAGGCCGACAGGCCGCAAGCCAGCGCCAGCACGGCCAGCAGGCCCGAGACCAGCGGCGGCAGCACGGGGCGCAGCAGCGTGGCCGCGACCGTACCGAGCATTGCCAGCGCCAGCCAACCGAGGCGCGGTGAAGCGCGCAACTCGCGCCGCGTGTGCCAGGCCAGCACCGCGAGTGCGCCGAGTGCCAACAGTCCCAGCGGATCGTCTGAGCCATCGCGCAGGCGTGCGGCCATCCAGAGCCAGGTCGGTGCGAGCGCAGCCGTTTGAAACGCGAGCAAGACGGTCGCGGGTGCGCGGTCGAGCCAGATGCTCCAGTCCACGACGCGAGGGTGTGATTGAGCCAGGGAAGCGAGTGACATCTTCAAGCCCTCAATGCGTCAACCGGCGTGCATCGTTGCGGCGTGCGCGGCGACGCAGCATGGCCAGCATCGACAACACCACCGCCACCGCGCCCAGCATCTCTGGCTCCGGCGTGCTCGGCACTTCGGCACCCAGCGTCGGCGCACCTCCGACGGCCAGTTCGCTCACCCCTTTGGGCAGCGGTTGCGGCTGGTCGACGCTCGCCGTGTTCTGCGGCGCCGGGTTGCGCACCACCTTGTCCACCGCAATGAAGCTCGTGTACTGCGTCAGCAGGCTGTAGCGCAGGCCGAGGTCGGTGATGCGCTTGGCAATCACGTCGGTCGGCTCCAGCGATTCCTGGTCACTCAGCGCGGCGATGCGATGGCGCGCCCACAGGGTGCGCAGCGCGGCGGTGTCCTGGCGCGTGTTGGCATCGATGGCCACCTCCTGGCGATACGGGCCGTTGGCAGCCCGGCCTTCGATGATGACGCGGCCCTTGGCCTCGCCACGCCATTTGCCGAACATGATCACCGGGCGTTCACCGAGCACATCGGGCAGGGCGCTCGGTTCCACGTCGTAGACATCGAGGTTGCCGAAGGTGGCCTTCACATGCGTGAGCACCGGCGACTCGACCATGCGCTTGAAGCGCGCGGCCTGCTCGGGCGCCTGGATCGGGTCGGTGATGATGAAGGGCTCGCCCATGCCGGCGCGGGCCAGGCCTTCCATGAGATGACGATTGACTGAACTGCCGATGCCGAAGGAGAACAGGTTGGCCTTGCCGAGGTTCTTGCGCACCAGGTCGAAGGCCTGGCTTTCCACGTCGACGTAGCCGTCAGTGACCACGACGATCGAACGCGACACGTTGTCGGGCTTGGGTTCGGCATAGGCGCGCTTGAGCGCGGGAACCAGCTCGGTGCTTCCTCCCCCCTGGTACTTGTTGATGGTGGCCAGCGCCTGCTCGATGTTGGCGCGCGTGGCCGGCACCGACTTGGGCGAGAGCATCCTGTTGCTTCCGGAGAACAGCAGCACGTTGAAGGTGTCGCTCGGTCGCAGGCCGCCGATCAGGCGCTCCAGCATGGTCTTGGCCGTGTCCAGCGGAAAGCCGTGCATCGAGCCCGAGATGTCGACGACGAAGATGTAGTCGCGCGGCGAGATCGCGCTGGCGGCGACCGACTTGGGCGGCTCGATCATCGCGAGGAAGAAGTTCTCGTCCTGGCCCTTGAAGAGCATCAGGCCGGATTGGATCTTCTCGCCGGCGAGGCGGTAGTCGAGGACGAAGTCGCGGTTGTTGGCGGGCTCGTTCGATGCGGTCAATGCGATGTCTGCATGCTTGTCTTCATCACCCTTCTTGACGTCGATCGCATGCGTGGCCGAGCGGATCTCCTGGATGCCGATCGGCGTGTCGATCGCGACCTTGAGCTTGAAGGTGGTGTTCGGCGCCACGCCCGCGCGCAAGGTCGGCTGTGCCACCCACTTCGTCGCGGTGGGGTCGGCCAATGGGCTGTGATAGCGCGGGCCCACCACGGTCGGGAAGACGAACTGGTAGTTGCCGGCATTCGGCACCAGCAGCTCGGTGTAGTGCAGCTCCACCTTCACGTCGTCGCCCGGCAGGATGTTGGCGACGTTCATCTGGAACACGTTGGGCAGGTGCTGCTCCAGCAGCGCGGCGGTCTTGCCTTCGGCCTTGGCGGTGTTGTATTCGATCTGGGCCTGCTGCTTCTCGCGGATCTGCGCGGTGATGAGGCGGTCACCCAGGCGCACGTTGAGGCCGCTCACTGCTGCCTTGGTCGAGCCGGGGAAGACGTAGCGCGCCTCGATGGGGCGCTGGCCTTCGTTGCGATAGGTCTGCGTGACCGTGACGTCGGCGATCACGCCGGACACATGCACGTTGACCTCGGTGGCCTTGAGCGGCAGGCGATCGGTGTCGGGCGAATCGCTCTTCACGAAGAAGTACGGGCTCTCCGTCTTCAGGCGCGGTCCCGGCGCCTCCTGCGCTGCCGCGGGACGCGTGCTCAGCAGCACGAAGCAGGTGCTGGCAACGCTCACGGTGGCGAGCCAGAGCCAGGGGTCGGAGCGGGGAGAAGTGGCTTGCGTCATTGTTATGTTTCCTCGGTCGTGCGAACTTGCACGGACCTCAATGTCGCGAGCGATGGCGAAGGCAATTGGAAGGCGGCGGGAACGAAGCAGCGTGAATGTGAAGCCTGTGTGAAGTCTTGCGGTGCGGGGTTTCACACCCGCTTCGTGTGGCGCGGCGAGCATCGCGGCGTCGCAAACGAGGAGGACATTCCATGATTTACCAGGCGCTGAGGAATTCGATCCTGTTCAAGGTCGCAGGCCTGCTGTTGCTCACGCTGCTGCTGTGCATTCCGCTGGCCCGCATCGACGCGCTGAACCAGGAGCGCGGGCAGAGCCAGCGGGAGGCTGCGGCAGAACTGGCACGCACCTACGCGGACAGCCAGCAGGTGATCGGTCCGCTGCTGGTGGTGCCCTATGTGGAGCGTTGGACGGAGGTGCAGCGCAACGCGGAAGGTAACGTCATCCGCAACCTGCAACGCAGCAAGGAAGCGGTGCACATCGTGTTCCCCGAGCGGCAGCACATCGAAGGCAACCTGCTGCCGCAGGAGCGCTATCGCGGCATCTTCAAGGTGCCGTTCTACACGCTCAAGGCGACGCTCGATGGCGCGTTCGCGGGCTTCAATGTGGCGAGCATTCCGCGCAGCGAGACCGATGCGCAGATCGAAATGAAGACGCCGTACATCGCCTTCAAGGTGAGCGACCTGCGCGGGCTCGATGGCTCGCCCGCGTTGTCGATGCAAGGCGAGTCGCTGCGTTTCGCGCAGCGCGTGCCCGGCCTGGCGGACGATGGCGTGATGGGCGGCGGCATTCATGCGCCGCTGTCGGGCGAGGCGCTGGCGGCATGGCAGGCGGGCAAGCCACTGCCTTTCGAATTGAAGCTGGGGCTGGTCGGACAGGAGACCTTGTCGATGGTGCCGCTCGGCAGCGAGACCACGGCGCACATCACGTCGCCTTGGGCGCATCCGAGTTTTGGCGGACGCTTCCTGGCGTCGGAGCGCAGCATCACGGCGCAGGGTTTCGACGCGCGCTGGCGCGTGTCATCGCTGGTGACGACGGCGCGTGAGCAATTGTTGAACGGTGTGACCGCGCGCAAGGGAACCGATCCGGCATTCCTGCAATCCTTTGACGTATCGCTGGCGCAACCGGTCAACGTTTATTCGATGTCCACGCGTGCGGGAAAATACGGCGTGCTGTTCATCGGCCTGGTGATCATGGCGGCCTTCATGTTCGAGCTGTTCCGCAAGTTGCGCCTGCATCCGGTGCAGTACGGGCTGGTGGGCTTGTCGATCGCACTGTTCTTCCTGTTGTTGCTCGCGCTGTCGGAGAAGGTCGCTTTCGGATTGGCCTATGCTGGGGCCGCGAGTGCCAGCGTGCTGTTGCTGGCCGCCTACTTCAGCGCGGTGCTGGGCGGGTGGCAGCGTGGCCTTTCCTTTGGCGCGTATGTGACGGTGCTGTATGGCGCGCTGTATGGCCTGCTGGCCTCGGAGAGCAACGCGTTGTTGCTCGGTGCATTGCTGGTCTTCGGCATGCTGGCGGTGTTGATGCTGGCGACGCGCAAGGTCGACTGGTATGCCTTGTCGGTCGGTTCCGCGAATGCGGCCGGCCCTGTGGCGGTGGTGCCTGAGCCCTCGCCTTCCAATTGATTGATGAGAAAGCGCAATTCCCCGATGTTGAATCCTGTATTGAAGCGTTTGGTCGTGTGGGGCGGCGGCGCTGTCGTGGCCGGTGTGTTGCTGGTGCTGGGCGCGGTGGGCGTCGCGATGGTGGTGATCACGCCCAAGCTGCCCGATGTGTCGGCGCTGGCCGACTACCGGCCCAAGCTGCCCTTGCGCGTGTACTCCAGCGATGAGGTGTTGATCGGCGAATTCGGTGAGGAGCGCCGCGACCTGGTGCCCATCGCCGAGGTGCCGAAGGTGTTGAAGGATGCGGTGGTGGCGGTGGAGGACTCGCGCTTCTACGAGCACGGCGGCATCGACTACTTCGGGCTGCTGCGTGCGGTGCTCACCAACATCCTGCATGGCGCGAACCGGCAGGGCGCGTCGACCATCACGCAGCAGGTCGCGCGCAACGTGTACCTGAGTTCCGAGAAGACCATGACGCGCAAGGCCTACGAGGCGTTGCTCGCCTGGAAGCTGGAGAGCACGCTGAGCAAGGACCAGATCCTCGAGATCTACCTGAACCAGATCTACCTGGGCAACCGGTCCTATGGTTTTGCTGCCGCGTCGGAGAGCTACTTCGGCAAGCCGCTCAAGGACATCACGACGGCCGAGGCCGCGATGCTGGCCGGCCTGCCGAAGGCGCCTGGCACCAACAACCCGCTGGTGAATCCACGCCGCGCTCGCGAGCGCCAGTTGCATGTGATCGGGCGCATGGAAGACACGGGTGCGATCACCGCGGAGCAGGCCACTGCCGCGCGCGAAGAGAAGCTGCACCTGCGCGATGCGGCCGACCCGGCGCGCGTGCATGCGGAGTACGTGGCCGAGTCGGTGCGGCGCGAGATGCTGGCGCAGTACGGCGACAGCGTCTATACGCGCGGCCTCAAGGTCTACACGACACTGGTGGCGGCGGACCAGGCCGCGGCGTACAAGTCATTGCGCCGCAGCGTGATGGACTATGAGCGGCGCCAGCCCTATCGCGGGCCGGAGCAGACGGTCGAGCTGCCGACGGATCAATCCGCGCTCGACGATGCAGTGGACAACGCATTGGCCGACCATCCCGACAACGGCGACGTGCTGGCGGCCGTGGTGCTCTCGGCCAGCCCGAAGGAAGTGGTTGCGGTGCGCGCCAATGGCGACACCTTGCAGATCAACGGCGAGGGCTTGCGCCCTATGCTGGCGAGCCTCTCCGCCAAGGCGCCCGCGAACCTCGCGATCCGTCGTGGCGCGATCATCCGCGTGACGAAGGGAGCGAAGGGCGCCTGGGAGATCACGCAGTTGCCCGAGGTCGAGGCAGCCTTCGTCGCGCTCGATCCGCGTGACGGTGCGATCAAGGCGCTGGTCGGCGGCTTCGACTACGACAAGAGCAAGTTCAACCATGTCACGCAGGCCTGGCGCCAGCCGGGCTCGACCTTCAAGCCCTTCATCTATTCGGCGGCGCTGGAGAAGGGCTTCTCGCCGGCCACGGTGGTCAACGATGCGCCGCTGGTGTTCGACAGCGCAGCCACGGGCGGCGCGCCGTGGGAGCCGAAGAACTTCGAAGGCACCTACGCCGGCCCGATGACGATCCAGCGCGCACTGGAGAAGTCGGTGAACATGGTCACCTTGCGCGTGCTGCAGGCCATCGGCACCGAGTACGCGCAGGACTGGATCACGCGCTTCGGCTTCGACAAGGACAAGCATCCGGCGGTGCTGCCGATGGGTCTGGGCGCCGGTTCGGTCACGCCGATGCAGATGGCGGCGGCGTACTCGGTGTTTGCCAATGGCGGCTACCGCGTGGCCCCGTACCTCGTGACCCGCGTGACCGACTTCAAGGGCAAGGTCGAGTTCGAGAACAAACCCCCGGTGCTCGATGAAAGCATGCGCGCGATCCCGGAGCGCAATGCCTTCGTGATGCGCACGCTGCTCAACAGCGTGGTGAAGCGTGGCACGGCCTTCAAGGCCTGGCAGACGCTGAAGCGCGACGACCTGTTCGGCAAGACCGGCACCACCAACGATTCCGTCGACACCTGGTTCGCGGGCTTCCAGCCAACGATGGTCGGCATCGCCTGGGTCGGCTACGACGCGCCGCGCCAGCTCGGCGTGCGCGGCGAGACCGGCGGCAGCCTGAGCCTGCCGATGTGGACCGGTTACATGGAGACCGCGTTGAAGAGCGTGCCCGTGGCTTCACTGAAGGCGCCCGAGGGCGTGATCAATGTCGATGGCAACTGGTACTACGACGACTTCACGCCGGGACGTGGCGTGGCCAGCCTGGGCCTCGAAGCGGCGATGCCGACAGCACCGGCGGAGCAGCAGGTGGGTGGGCCGACGATGCCGGCGCCTGTGACTGTCGCGCCTGCGCCGGCGGTCACCCCTGCAGCGCCCGAGGAGCGCAATCGCATCCTCGACTGGTTCCGTTGATTCAACCGACCGCGAGCCAGATGCGCCCGTTCTCGATCTTCACCGGGTAACTGCGGACCGGCTTGTCGGCCGGCGCATAGGTCGCCTTGCCGGTGCGCACGTCGAACTTGCCCTGGTGCAATGGGCATTCGATCTCGTGGCCTTCGAGGAAGCCGTCGCACAGGCGGCCATCGCCGTGAGTGCAACTGTTGTCTGTCGCGTGGATGGTGCCGTCGACGTCGAAGAGGGCGATGTCGAGCCCGGCGGTTTCCACGCCGATGACGTCCCCCGGGGGCACGGCGTCGTCGGCAGCGATGTCGATCCAGTTCATAGCGGGTAGATCAATGAGTTGGGAATCATCTCGCTGTCGTACACGACCAGGCGCGATGCGAACTTGAGGCCCTCGGGCGTGCGCACGACGGTGTCGATGTAGCGGCCGACGTTGTAGACCGAGGTCAGCTCGTTGAACTTGGTGCGGAACACCGCGTAGTTGGCTTCGCATTCGATGCGCTCGCCGTCGTCCTTGTGAACGAGCGGGGCGCCGACGACATGGCGCTGGTAGTACGGATCGTGGAACAGCGTCTCCTTGATGCCGTAGACGCGGTCCATCAGCATGCCCTTGCTCTCGAAGGACAGCGTGGCCAGCGGAAAGCCGCGCTCATGGTTCTCACGCGGCTGGATGCGGTAGACGCAGTCGTCGGTGAAGAAGCCGGGCCACAGGTCCCAGTTGCCGGAGTCGACGGCGCGCGCGTAGTCGGCATGGAGGCGCGTGAGCGCCATGTAGTCGTCGAAGCTCATGTCTGTTGCCCCCACGCTCGGCACTTCGTGTCCTCGCTGCCCCCCGCGGGGGCGCGAGCTTGCTTGAGGCGGCTCGGCGCTGCGCTCATGCCTCCATCACCTCGCGCCAGTACTGGTACATGCCGCGGATCAGCGTCTCGGTGACCATGTGGTCGGTGTTGCCGACCTCGCGTCCGCCAAGCTCCACCAGCGTGCGATGTGAAGGCCTGGCTTCGAAACTCATCTGCGACAACTCGATGACCTCGCCATCGTCGGCCGACACGAACCCCGCCGGCCCGAACAGGTTGGCCTGGCGCAGTCGGCGCTGCGTCATCTCCGGCGTATCGTCCTCGAAGCCGAAATGCGTCCAGACAAAGTCGAAGGAGCCGTGGCCGTCCGGGATGATCTGCCGCGTCGACACGCTGTTGACCTGCTGCTGCAGGATCACGCTCGGGAACAGCGTGGTCATCACCGCCGTCGGGCCGCCCCACCAGGGCTCGGGCACGATGTCGAGGAAGCGCGGGTCCTGCAGTTGCATGCTGGCCTTGAAGCTGGACACCTGCGTGACCTGCTCGGCCTGGCCTTGCGCGCCGCGGGTCGAGATCATGGCCGCATGACGATGGTGATCGTCCATCACGAGTTGCGACTTGTTGTCCGCGCGCCAGAGCCCGAAGGTGACGAACCAAGTGTGCAGAAGGCCAGGATGGTAGGGGTCCTTGATGTTCTCCTGCATGAGCTTCCAGTTGCCCGGAATGCGCTGGCGGTTGTAGCCGAGGATGCGCAGCTTGCGACCGTCGAAGATGCGGTCGAAGTAGTGCAGCACGGCCGGGCCGATGAAGTCTTCCAGCGGTTCTACGTCGTGGTCGAAGGACGCGAACACCACGCCGCCGCGGACGGCCACCTTCAGCTTGGTGAGGCCATGCTCGGCTGGCCTGAAGTCGGCTGGCATGCCGCCATTGACCTTGCCGTCCTGCTTGACCCCGCGTCGGAACGGCACGCCCTGCAGATCACCATTGAGCGTGTAGCTCCACTGGTGGTACGGGCAGGTGAACTCCTTGCGGTTGCCATGGCGCTCGCGGCAGAAGGCCACGCCGCGGTGCGCGCAGGCGTTCTCGACGACGTGGACGTCCGTGCCGTTGGCGTCGCGCACCATGATGACGGAGCGCTCGCCGATGGACGTGCGCTTGAAGTCGCCGGCGTCGGGGATCTCGGCCTCGAGGCCGACGTAGCACCAGTGTCCCTTGTAGAACAGGCGCGCCAGTTCCTCGCGGTGCAGCGCGTCGTCGGTGTAGGCGGCGAAAGGGATGCGGCTGGTGCCTGCGTCGTGCCATCGCAGGACGGCTTCGTGGGCCATGTCGGTTGTCTCCTCGTGGGGCGGCTCTCGCTTGCGATGATGGCCCTGTTGACGCTATCAGCCAATGGAATTCGGCGAATACTGTGCATCAACTTGGTGAATACTGGCGGGCATGGACCTTCACGAAATCGACCTCAACCTGCTGGTGGTGTTCAACCAGTTGCTGATGGAGCGCCGCGTGTCCGGCGCGGCGGAGACGCTGGGCCTCACGCAGCCGGCCGTGAGCAATGCGCTGGCCCGCTTGCGCAAGCTGCTCGGCGACGAACTGTTCCTGCGCACGCCCGGCGGCATGGTGCCCACGCCGCGTGCGCAGCTGCTCGCGCAACCCGTGGCCGATGCGCTGGCACTGCTGCACGGCGCGATGAACCAGCGCATCAGCTTCGACCCGCTGACGAGCCAGCGCAGCTTCAACATCGGCATGTCGGACATCGGCGAGATCTACTTCCTTCCGACGCTGATGGATGCGCTGAAGACGCAGGCGCCGCAGGTGCGCCTCAGCACGGTGCGCAACTCGGCCGTGAACCTCTCCGACGCGATGAGCGCCGGGCAGGTCGACCTGGCGCTCGGACTGTTGCCGCAACTGAAGGCCGGCTTCCTGCAGCGCCGCTTGTTTCCGCAAGGCTATGTGTGCGTGTTCCGCAAGGGCCATGCGCTGGACTTCGGCAGCAACAGCAAGCGGCGCATCACGCTGGCCGAGTTCGTGGCGGCGGATCATGTGGTCGTGGAGGCCGTGGGCACCGGCCATGGCCGCGTCGATGAAGCCTTGCAGCGACGCGGCATAAAGCGAATGGTGCGATTGCGCGTGCCGCACTTCGTCGCGGTCGGCCACATCCTCGCGGGCACCGACATGATCGCCACGCTGCCGCAGCGCCTGGCCGAGAAGATCGTCGAGCCCTTCGGGCTGGTGTGGGTGAAGCATCCGGCGCCACTGCCCGATACGGCGATCACACTGTTCTGGCATGCGCGCTATCACCAGGATCCGGCGAACCAGTGGTTGCGGGAGTTGATCTTCGGTATGTTTGCGCGCTGAGGCCTGCACCGAAAGTGGTGCTGTCATCGTTTCGATTTCGTGAACGGGCCGTTCGCGATTCGCCGTGCGCACGCAGCAAAGGCGCGCCAGAGAATCTTTTTCACGAGGCGACCCGAAAGACGCCGCGCAAGAAGAACCTCTCAACCCAAGGCATCGAAATGAAGACTCTTCACATCCTCTCCGCAAGCGCATTGGCTCTGCTGGCTGCCGGCCTGCATGCCGAGACCTATGAAGGCGTTCAAGCGCCCGTGTCGGTGGCAAGCCGCGACGCCGTATATGCCGATGCCGTCCGCACCGCAGCCGCGGCGGACCAGAACATTCCGCGCGGTTCGCGTGGCGCCGAGCGCTTCGTCGTGCAGGCCGACGCATCCGCGGTCCGCGCCGAAGCCGTGTATGCCAACTACGCACCCGACCAGAACGTGTCGCGTGGTTCGCGCGTCAACAGCACCGTCGTGTCGACGATGCCGCACCCGCTCGCAGCGCAGGTGCAAGCCAGCAAGAAGGCTTCGACCGTCGCGCAATAAGTAGCGCTTCACGTGCCGGTGCGCTTGCGCCGGCACGGCTCGTGTCTTTCATGGCTCTTCTTCGTCAGTGCCTCATGCAGGTCCGCTACCTGCAAGGTGATCCGCGCGCATCGTTGCTGGAACTGGATGTTCCGGGGGACGATATGCCGCGTGTCCCATCGTTCGATCGCATCGAGCGGCAGAGCCTTCGCCTCCCATTGCCGCTCCCGCCGTCGCAGCGTTCGGCCGTCTGATTGTTCGGGAATGTCTTCGCGGCGTCCGACGGGGATGCGCTCTTCTGCGCGTCAGGCCTCGCTCACCCACGCGCCGCCAACGGCAAGGTCAACGTCGCCAGCGCCCCACCGCCCGGCCCGTTCACCAGCTCCACATGTCCCCGGTGCAGCGCCGCGATCTCCTTCACGAAGGCCAGGCCGAGCCCCGTGCTCTTCTTGTGGCTGTGCGGTCGCGCCAGCGAATAGAACTTCTCGAACACCTTGTCTTCCGCGTAGTCCGGAATGCCCGGCCCGCGATCGCGCACGGTGATGCGTGCGAGCCTTGAGGTCGCCTGCAAGGTGATGACCACCTCGCGCCCCGGCGGCGAGAAGTCGATCGCGTTGTCGAGCAGGTTGCTCACCGCGCGGCGCAGCAGGAAGGGGTCGCCCTCCACGGTTGCAAAGGGCGAGTCGATGGCCACGCGCACGGACACGTCGCGTGCCGATGCGGCAGTGTGCGCACTGCCCGCGACGTCCTGGAGAAAGCCCGCCAGAACGATCGGCTCCACGCGGTCCAGCGAGCGCCGCGCCTCGAGGGCCGTCAGCTCCATCATGCGATCCACGATCTCCTGGATGCGTTGCGTCTCGCGCGTGATGTTGACGAGGAAGTGTTCGCGCTGGTCCTGCGGCATCGACGGTTCCTGCAGCAGCTCGGCCGCACCGCGGATCGCCGAGAGCGGGCTCTTCACTTCATGGGTGAAGTTCTGCACGTAGTCGGCCACGTAGTTGCGGCCGGTGAGCGCATCGCGCATCTCGCCGATGCCGCCGCGCAGCACGTCGACGGCGCGGCGCACCATGCGCGAGACGCTCAGGCGCGGCTGGCTGCGCACCCACTTCCAGTAGTCGGAGATGAGCCCGAAAGGCCGCACCAGCCACACCGACATGATGATCGCCAGCACCAGCAGAGCGAAGGCCGAACCCACGCCCACCCACAGCGTGCGCGCGCGCGCGTCCTCGACGAACTGCCCGAAGCTCTGCACCGGCTTGCCCACGCTGACCACGCCGACGATCTCCTCGCCCCAGCGGATCGGCGCGCCGACGTACATCACCGAAGAGCGCGGATCGCTGGCCACGTCGCGCGAGGTGCGTGCGCCGTATTCCCCGGCAAGCGATCGGGCCACGTCGGGCCAGCGCGAGTAGTCGTGGCCCATCGCGCGTCCGGTCGAGTCGAACACGACGCGCCCGGTGCGGTCGGTGACGTAGACGCGCAGTTCGACCCGCGTCTTGTGCAGGTTGTAGATCTGCGCCGAGAACTGCCGCGCGTAGACCGAGCGGAACAGCGGCTCCAGCTTCGCCGTGTTGAGCGCACCGGCGATCACATCCTGCTCGACGAGGCTGGCCATCAATTGCGAAGTCTCGACGAGGGATTCCTCCGCCGATTCGCGATAGCGCGGATCGATGTCGGCCATCACGCGGTACAACAGGAATGCAATGCCGATGGTGTAGATCAGCAGGATGCCGATGAAGATGCGGGTGCGTTGGGTCACAGCGCTGCAGGAAGCTCTTCGTTCAAGGCGTAGCCGGTGCCGCGCAATGTGCGGATCGGCTCGACCTCGGGTGCGATGGCCTTGAGCTTGGCGCGCAGGGTCTTGATGTGGGCGTCCACCGTGCGGTCGAAACTTTCGCTGGCGTCGTCCCACACCAGTTGCAGCAGTTCGTCGCGCGTGAACACGCGGCCGGGGCGCTGCACCATGAGCTTGAGCAGGCCGTATTCGTAGCGGGAGAGATCGAGCACGCGGCCGTAGTAGCGGATCTGCATGCGCTCGGCATCGAGCATGAAGGGCTGCGGCATGGGCGGCGGTGCTGCGACCGCGACAGGCGCCGCCACCGGCGCCTGCGCCCGTCCGCTGCGACGCAAGACGGTGCGCACACGCGCCACCAGTTCGCGCGGCGAGAAGGGCTTGGCGATGTAGTCGTCGGCCCCCAGTTCAAGGCCCACCACGCGGTCGATCTCGTCGCTGCGCGCAGTCAGGAAGATCATCGGCACCTCGACGCCGCCGGAAGCGCGCGTGATGCCCTGCAGGCGCTTGAAGAGTTCGAACCCATTCAGGTCCGGCAGGCCCACGTCGAGGATGGCCAGCGCCGGCGGCTCCCGCGAGAACGACTTGATCGTGTCTTCCGCGGTGGCGCACCACACGGGCTCGAAACCGTCGCTGCGCAGCACGTACTGCAGGGTGTCGGCGATGCCCGACTCGTCTTCGGCTATCAGGATGCGGGGCTTGGGCGGCATGGCGCGAATGGTACCGACTCGCGCCGGCCGCGCCTGCCATGGCGTCCCAGGCTCAACTACCGGGGATGCGAATCTGCAACTGTGTACGCGAAGGCTCAGGCGCCACTTCCGCCGACACTGGCGCCAGCACCCGCGGCAGCACCAGCGCGCGGGCCAGCGCAGGCGAGTTGTACTGCATGCTCTCCAGCTTTGCGAGCACACGGCCTGCAGCCGTCAGGTAGCGGCGGATGGCCTTGCCGCGCTTGGGCGACGTGCCGGCTTCCGCCACCGCGACTTCCTCGACGTAGTCGTCCCAGTTGGAGCCGTCGAGGATGTTGCTGCAGACCGAGATGGAAGTCGACAGCGCGCGCGCCACGTGCCACCACTTGGCCGGTACGAAGACCATGTCGCCGGGCTTGAGGACGGTGCGGTATTGCGTGGCCTGGGCCAGCAGGGGGAAGCGCTCCAGGTCCTGCATGACCGGGTCGTCGACCACCGAGTGGTTGGGAAAGGCCTTCTTGGCGTAGAGGTACGGCGTGTCTTCCGGCGCGTAGACGATGAATTCCTTGTCGCCGTAGATCTGCGTGATGACGGCATGCGCGTTCTCGCCGTCGAAGTGCATCACCGGGAACTTGCTGCCGATGCCGCCGATGAGCAGCTTCAGGTAGCCATCGGGGCGGCGCCATTTCTCGGGCATCAGCGGACTGGCATAGCGGCGCGGGAAGGCGAACTTGTTCTGCGGGATCACGTCCGGCAGCAACTCGGGCAGCACCTCATGCAGGAACGACCGGTACATGTAGGGGCCCGGCTTCTCCGGGCTCGACGCCACCACTTCGTCGATGAACTGGTCGAAGGGCATGTCGCGGCCATAGGCGATGGCCACGGGCTTGCTGCCGAAGCGCTGCTTGAAGTGTTCGGGCGTCCACTGGTGCATGGCAGCCCATTCGCTGGCGACGTTGGAGATGACGACCGGGCGGCCGGCATGCATGTAGCGGGCGAGAAACTCGTCGTATTCGAGGCGCGTGCCGTCGACTCTTTCGATCGGGAGCCAGGGTGCGCGTGTCCGCCCGGCCTGGGCGGCGGACGAAGTCTCGGGCGTCGGCTGCCCCTGATCAGCCGGGAATTGCGAATACATACTCAAATCCTACAAACGAGGTTGTACGCCGGCAATGCACCGGAAGTCGCAGCGTCGGGATTCCTTCCGACAAAGTCACGTTCCCGCCAGATCATCGAGGATGGGGCACTCCGGCCGCTGGTCGCCGTGGCAGCAATGGACCAGGTGGGTCAGGGTCTTGCGCATGGCCTGCATGGCGGCGATGCGCTGGTCGAGCTCAGCCAGGTGCCGTTGCGCGATGGTCTTCACGCTGGCGCTGGTGCGGCGGCGATTGTGCCAGAGGCCGGCCAGTTCGGCGATCTCGCTCATCGAGAAACCGAGGTCGCGGGCGCGCTTGACGAAGCGCAGGGTGTGGATGTCGGCTTCGCTGTATTGGCGATAGCCGCTGTCGGTGCGATCGACGGCAGGCAGCAGGCCGAGCCCCTCGTAGTGCCGCACCATGCGGGCGGACACCCCGGACTGCCGTGCCGCCTCGCCGATCGCGACGCGCATCATGCGGCCCGGTAGCCGGCGTTCTCGATGGCCAGGCGGATGTCTTCGCGCGGTTGGTGCGTCAGCACATCGACATGGCCGGTGGGCAGGTCGACGGTGACCTGGGCTTCGGGGTCGACCTGCCTGACGGCTTGCGTCACGCTCTCCGCGCAATGCGAACAGCTCATGCCGTCGACCTGGAATTTCTGGCTCATGGGTAGGCTCCTCGGTTGTTCTTGGACCGTTCGAAGTGTGGATGCTGGCGCCGCGGCGAAGGCGATCGTGTCGGACTTGACCTTGCCACCGTGTGAGACTTTAGGCTTGCGGGCATGGATACCTTGAAGGAAGCGATGCTGGATATATCGGTGGGCGGCATGACCTGCGCCTCGTGCGTGGGCCGAGTCGAGCGTGCGCTGCGGCAGGTGCCGGGCGTGACCGTGGCCACGGTGAACCTGGCGACCGAATCGGCGCGCGTGGCCTGGGCCGGGGAAGGGCCGGGCGAGGCGATGGATGCGCGCCTGCGTCGCGCCGTGCGCGCGGCCGGGTATGAGCCGCGCCTGACAGTGGTGGGTGCCGGGCCGGAAGTGTCGGCCTGGCACGGCTTCGGGCCGGTGGCCACCGGCCTGCTGTTGTCGGCGCCGCTGCTCGCCCCGATGCTGCTGGCGCCGCTGGGCATCAGCTTCATGCTGCCGCCGTGGCTGCAACTGCTGCTGGCAGCGCCGGTGCAGTTCTGGCTGGGCGCGCGCTTCTACCGCGCCGGCTGGCATGCGTTGAAGGCGCGCACCGGCAACATGGACCTGCTGGTGGCGCTGGGCACGAGCGCGGCCTTCGGGCTGTCGCTCTGGCTGTGGTGGCGGGCCGGTACGGACGCGCATGCAGGCCATGCGGTGCCGCATCTGTACTTCGAGGCTTCGGCGGTGGTGATCGCGCTGGTGCTGCTCGGCAAGTGGCTGGAGGCGCGCGCCAAGCGGCAGGCCACGTCGGCGATTCGCGCGTTGCAGCAGCTTCGGCCCGAGGTGGCGCACCTGGTCGGGCCGCGAGCGGAGTCGGACCTGCCGCTCGCCGAGGTCATGCCGGGCGACCGGCTGGCGGTGCGGCCGGGCGAGCGCGTGCCGGCGGATGCACGAGTGCTGGAGGGCGAGTCGGAGGTGGACGAGTCGATGCTCACGGGCGAGCCCTTGCCGGTGCCGAAGCGCGTGGGGGATGCGGTGACTGGCGGCTCGGTCAACGGTGTGGGGCGGCTGGTGGTCGAGGTGCGGGCGGTGGGCGCCGAGAGCGTGCTGTCGCGCATCATCCGATTGGTCGAGGATGCGCAGGCAGCCAAGGCGCCGATCCAGAAGCTGGTCGACAAGGTCGCCGCGGTGTTCGTGCCGGCGGTGTTGCTGTTCGGGCTCGCGACCTTGCTCGGCTGGTGGCTGGCCGGCGTGGGCATGGAGCCGGCGCTGGTGCATGCCGTGACGGTGCTGGTCATCGCCTGCCCATGCGCGCTGGGCCTGGCCACGCCGGTGGCGGTGATCGCGGGCACCGGGGTCGCGGCAAGGCGCGGCATCCTGGTCAAAGACGCGCAGGCGCTGGAACTGGCGCACCGTGTCGACACGGTGGCCTTCGACAAGACCGGCACGCTCACGCTGGGGACGCCGGAACTCGTGGCGCTGTTGCCTGTGGGCGAGGGCGATGAGGCGGGGTTGCTCGGCGTGGCGGCGGCATTGCAGGGTGGCAGCGGCCATCCGCTGGCGCGCGCTGTGCTCGTGGCGGCACAGCGGCGCGGCGTGTCGGTGAAAGCGCCCCGGGACCTGCAAGCGCTGCCGGGGCGCGGCGTGCGCGGCTGGGTGGGCGACTGCGAGTGGGCCATGGCCAGCCTGCGCTGGTGCGAGGAACTGGGCGTGCCTGTCGAGCCGCCGCGCGCGTTGCAGGATGAAGGCGCGACCTTGTCGGCGCTGCTTCGGTTCGAAGGCGAGCATCCCGTATTGCGCGCGCTGCTGGCCTTCACCGACCAGCCCAAGCCGCACGCGGCCGAAGCCATTGCGGCGCTGCGCGCTCGAGGCCTGCGCGTGGTGATGATCTCCGGTGACAACCAGCGGGCGGCGCTCGCGATGGCCGCGCGCCTGGGCATCGATGGGGCTGATGTTCATGCCAATGTGCTGCCCGCCGACAAGGCGGCCGTGGTCGGCGCACTGAAGCGCGGCGGGCATGTGGTTGCGATGGTCGGCGACGGCGTCAACGATGCACCGGCCCTCGCGGCGGCCGATGTCGGCATCGCGATGGCGCATGCGCAGGGCGGCACCGACGTCGCGATGGAAGCCGCGGGCATCACGCTGATGCGCGGCGACCTGGCGCTGGTGGCCGAGGCGCTGGAACTCTCGGGGCGCACCGTCGGCAAGATCCGGCAGAACCTGTTCTGGGCCTTTGCCTACAACGCGGCCGGCGTGCCGCTCGCGGCGCTGGGCCTGTTGAGTCCGGTGGTGGCCGGCGCGGCGATGGCGCTCTCCAGCGTCAGCGTGATGGCGAATGCCTTGCTGCTGCGGCGCTGGCGGCCGTCGCGTGCGGAAACCTGAACGATTTGGTCAGGGCGCTGCCGTATGCTGTTGGCCCTGTTCAATCGCGCCAATGCAGACTCCCCACGCATGCGTTGGCCCAAGTACTGAAGCCCATGCGAATCCTCCTGGTTGAAGACGACACGGTTCTGCGCGACGTGATGTTGCGCAGCCTGGCCGATGCGGGACACCGCATCGATGTGGCGACCAACGTCGAGGACGCCGACCACCTCTGGCGCGTGCAGCCCTTCGATGCGGTGCTGCTCGACCTGAACCTGCCTGCCACCGCCAGCACGACCAGCGGGCTGTCCAGCGGCCTTCACGCGTTGCGGCAGGCGCGCAGCCGCGGCGACCGCACGCCGGTGCTGGTGCTGACCGCACGCGATCGCACCGATGAACGCATTGCCGGCCTCGATGCGGGCGCCGACGACTACCTCGGCAAGCCCTTCGACCTGGCCGAGGTGGAGGCCCGCCTGCGTGCACTGGTGCGGCGCGCCCAGGGCACCGAGGACATCGTGATGCAGGGCGACCTCAAGCTCGACCGCAAGGCGCGCCGCTTCTCCAATGCCGAGGGCCCGCTCGACCTGCCAGCGCGCGAGTTCGAGGTGCTGTGGGAACTGATGAGCCCGCCCGGCCGTGCGGTGAGCAAGCGCGCCTTGTCCGACAAGCTGTCGGGCTTCGACGAGGCGCTCGGCGACAACGCGCTGGAAGCCTTCATCTCGCGGCTGCGCAAGAAGCTCGCGGGCAGCGGCGCCAGCATCCGCACCTTGCGCGGCATCGGCTACCTGCTGGAAGCAGAACCTGAATCCCGTGCCTGAGCCCCAATCGGCGGGGCCGAGTGCGCCGTCGCTCACGCGCAGGGTGTTGCGCAATGTGCTGTGGCCGCTGGCGCTGAGCTGGTCGATCGGCACGGTGGTGGCGGGCGGCGCCGCGCACTACCTGACCGGGCAGGCCTTCGATCACGCGATGCTGGACGATGCGCTGGCGGTGTCGGCCAACATCCAGTTGGGCGAGCGCGGGGTGGAGTTGCTGCTGTCGCCGCGGGAAGTGACCACCTTGCTGTTCGATCAGTCGGAGGAAGTCCACTTCGCGGTGTTGCGGCCCGATGGTTCCCGCATTGCCGGCGAGACCGGTTTGACGGCACCGATGCCCGAGCCAGGCTCCCGCTTCCAGTTCTCCGACATCCAGTTCCGAGGCAAGCCCTTTCGCGCCGTGGTGCTGAGCCAGCAGGACCCGACCGGCCACAGCGTGGTGATCGCGCAGACGACGCGCGGGCGCACCGCTCTGATCCAGCGCCTGCTGCTGTACACGTTGGTGCCGCAACTGCTGCTGCTCGGGCTGCTCGCGGTGTGGCTGTGGCGCCGCATCCGCACCGACCTGCGGCCGCTGGTCGACCTGCAGCAGGCGCTCGACCGCCGCGATGCCGACGAACTTGCGCCGGTGACAGTGGTGCGCACCTCGCGCGAGGTCGAGGGGCTGGGCGATGCGGTGAACTCGCTGTTCGACCGGCTCAGCCACAGCGTGCAGGCGCAACGCCAGTTCGCCGGCAACGTGGCGCATGAGCTGCGCACGCCGCTGGCGGGCATCCGTGCGCTGGCGGACTATGGCCTCGCGCACGCGGACCCTGCGGTCTGGCGCGAACAGCTCCAGCGCGTGGCCAAGAGCGAGGCGCGCGCCAGCCACATGGTCGACCAGTTGCTCGCGATCGCCCTGGCCGACGAGGCACACGCGACGCAGGTGCGCGCGCCGGTGCACCTGGCCGAACTGGTCGAGCAGACGGTGCTGCGGCACCTGGCGCGGGCCGATGCGCGCGGCGTGGACCTGGGCGCGCGCGGCATCGAGGAGGGCGCGGACGTGGTGGTGCAGTCCAACGCGGCGCTGATCGAAGGCGTGCTCGACAACCTCATCGACAACGCGCTGCGCTACGGCGGCCGCACCATCACGGTGGAGCTGGCCGGCACGGTGCTGAGCGTGGTCGACGACGGCCCCGGCATTCCGCCGGAGGCGCGGCGCGACCTGATGCAGCGCTGGGCCCAGGGCGCGGCCGGCCACAAGCTGGGCGAAGGCGCCGGGCTCGGGCTGTCGATCGTGTCGCGCTATGCGGGGCTGCTGGGCGCGGTGCTCACGCTGGAGAACGACGCAGTCACCGGCGGCTTGCGCGCCAGCGTCGCGTTCTCGGCGGCGGGCTGAATCACCGGGGCGCCGCGTTGCCCGGGTCGAAGTCGTCGTCCAGCGCGAAGTCGCCGCGTTCGAAGGCGGCGATCACCTGCAGGGCTTCCGCGACGTGTGATGCAGCCACGCGCAGCTTGGCGCCACCGACGGCCACGCTCCAGAGCGGGTTGGCCTGCACCAGGTTGTCGTCGGCCACGACGGCCGGCACGCGCGCCGCATTGAGGCAGGCGCACAGCATGTGGGCATCGGTGGGCGTGAGGTCTTGCGCGACGGTGACCATGTCGCCGAGGTAGGGGCCGGTGCCGTCGTCCATGGTCGTCGTGCCTGCGGTGGTTCAGCCTTGCGAGCGCCGCGCAATGCGCAGGGGCGCCCGCGGCGCGGAGGCGTCGATGGCCCCGGGCGCGTGGCGCAGGTCCTTGTCGATGAAGTCGCGCGCGATGTCGTCGACGTCGCCTTCCACCGGGCTCGGGAAGTTCATGCGGTACTTGAGCAGGCGGCCCTGCAAGCCGGTCATGAAGGTGCGCGATTCGAGTGGCCGGCCCTGGCTGCGGAACTGGTAGCTCACGGTGCGGAAGTCGAGCCCGCCGATGCGTGTGTCGCGCGTGGGGCCGATCTTGAGATCGGTGTACTGGCCCGACTGCGCCAGTTGCCGGACCTCGTTGATGGTGCTGCGGAAGTGCGCGTCGAAGGCCGGGTCGGCAACGCCCGTGGCCCAGTTGCTGCGGCCCAGGCCGTAGTGGTAGACATCCACCCAGCCGACCACGCTTTCATAGCGCTGCCGGCTGCCGAGGCCGGGGCGGTTCGCCTCGAAGTCGTGCGCGCCGGCCAGTTGCCAGGTGACGCCGGCCGGCGGCCGGATGGTCGGCACGGGCGCCGTGATGGCCGCCGAGGCCGCGGTCGGCGTGCCGGTGGCGCAGCCGGCCAGCCAGGCGCCGACGGACATCGCCGCGGCGAGCGACATGAGTTTGCTTGTCATCGATGGATCTCCCCCAGGCGATTGTCGTCATCCAGCGATTTCGACCTCGCCTTCGATTTCCACCGGCAGGTCGAAGGGCAGTTCGGCCATGCCGACCGCGCTGCGCGCATGCGCGCCGACCTCCGGGCCGAAGAGTTCCAGGATCAGGTCGGAAAAGCCATTGATCACGCTCGGCTGCTGGTTGAAGCCCGGCGCCGAATTCACCATGCCGAAGACGCGGACCCAGGCGCTGATGCGGTCGAGATCGCCCAGCGCGCGCTGCAGGCTGCCGAGAATGGCCAAGGCCGTGAGCCGCGCCGCCGCGTGGCCTTGCTCGAGAGTGAGTGCCGCGCCGACCTTGCCGAGGGGACGCGCGATGGCGCCGTCCTCGGCTTGCGGCCCGTGGCCGGAGATGATCGCCCGGCGTCCGACCAGCCGCACCGCCCGGAACGGCAGCACCACGCCGGGCGGCGGCCTGACCGGCGGCGGCAGCACCAGGCCGAGGGCTGCGAGGCGTTGTTCGATGTGTGCCACTTGAATCTCTCTCCTTGCCGCGGGGCGATCCGGGGGTGGGTGTCATGCTGACGGCACACTGAACCAAAGTCCAGTCCCCGGCAAGGCCGTGGGGGCGTAGCGTCCGACGGTGCTCCATCCCGAACCGCTCATTGCCGTCGTGGACGACGAATCGCCCGTGCGCATCATGCTCGGGCGATTGTTGCGCCTGGCCGATTACCGGGTGGGCGAGTACGCCAGCGGCGAGGACTTCCTGGCCTCGCTGGAGGGCCGGCAGCTTCCGCTGTGCGCCATCGTGGACCTGCACATGCCGGGCCTGTCGGGCTTCGAGCTGCAGTCGCGCATGCGGGCGGCGAAGCTCGACGTGCCGGTGGTCTTCATCACCGCGAGCGACGACCCCGGCCTGGATCGTTCGGCGCTCGCGCTCGGCGGAAAGGGCCTGCTGCGCAAGCCCTTTTCCAGCGACGAATTGTTCGAGGCGATCGCCGGCGCGGTCGGCCGGCGGGGCGATGAGGGCGAGGACGCGACCTGAACCAAAGTCCAGTTCCGCGCGCCAGGGCAAGGGACTAAAACCGCCGTGTGATTCGCACGCCGGAAGGAGTCCGCGATGACAAGCGCAGGAGCAAACGCATGATCGAACCCGCGGAGGGCCCGGCGCCCGGCCCCACCTCCAATGAAATGGCCGCGCACCGCACGGCCTTGGCCGATGCGCGTTCGCACCTGGCCAACGAGCGCACCCACCTGGCCTACCTGCGCACCGCGCTGTCGATGATGAGCTTCGGCATCACGATCAACCGATTCGCCATCTACCTGCTGCAAGGCAAGGACGCGGAGAAGCTGCTCGAGCATGAGAACTTCCCGATGCGCGACGCAGCCAATGTCGGGCTCGGCATGGTGATCATCGGCATGGTGCTGTTGCTGTGGTCGCTGTTGCGCTATCGCAAGACCTACAAGCAGATCGTGGAGCAGCGCTTCGAGCCCAGTTCCACGTCGGTGAGTTTGCTGACCCTCGCAGTGGTGGCGATGGGCGCGGTCAGTGCGATCTGGCTGCTGCTTAGCTGAGCAGCCCCGGCAGCCTGTTGCGCATTCGATTGGCGCCGGCTAGGGTCGCAGGCATGAAGTCCCTTGCGTCCCGCTTCGCCGCGTTGCTTGCGCTGGTCCTGGTCTTCTCGGCCTTTGGCGTGTGCGCGCAGCAGCCGCAGCCGAAGGAAGCGACGGTCGAGGCGCCGCTCTACGTGGCCAATCGCCCGGTGTTCGTATTTCGCGCGCCGATGTTCGGCCTGACGGCGAAGCAGCGCGCTGCCCGTGCGGTGGAGCGCATCGATGCGGTGCCGTCGGCGCGCCTGCAGGAGCCGGTGCTGGTGACGGAAATCAGCCAGGACGGGGTCCACGGCTACATCATCACGCAGCAGGGCGCGACCATGTTCGCGGTGTTCCCGGCCGACCTGGAGCCGGGCGATCCGCCGCTGCAGAAGGTGGCCGCCGAGGCCGGCGCGCGGCTCCAGGCGGCATTGCTGGTGCGGTGGGAAGCGGGCGGCGGGCGCAGGCTGGCCGTCGGTATCGCATGGACCGTGCTGGCCAGCGTGATCCTCTCGGCCGTCCTCATGGCGCTGCGTCGCGGTGCGCGCGAGGTCGAGGCCTGGACCCGGGGCATGCGCGCGCGTGCCGCCGCCCGCTCGATGTTCGACTGGCGCCGCATGCTGGTGCAGTTGCTGATGCACCTCGTGCAGTGGGTGCGGCTGGCGCTGGTGCTGGTGGCCTTGTACCTGTGGCTCGCCTTCGTGCTCACGCGCTTCCCCTACACGCAGCCCTGGGGCGCCACGCTGGGCGAGTCGCTGAGGGAGCTCGTGGCGCGGGTGCTGCTGGCGGTCCTGAATTCGCTGCCCGACGTGGCCATGATCGCGGTCATCGTCGTGCTGGCGCGCATCGGTGTGAAGGTGCTGCATGCCTTGTTCGAAGGTGCGCGTGCCAGCGGCGCGGCCCTGCCTGCCTTGCAGCCCGACACCATCGGCGCCACCAAGCGCCTCAGTTCGGGAATGGTCTGGATCTTTGCGCTGGTGATGGCCTATCCCTTCATCCCGGGCTCGGACTCCGATGCGTTCAAGGGGCTGAGCGTGCTGTTCGGCGTGCTGGTCACGCTGAGTTCGTCGGGCGTGGTGTCGCAGATCATGGCCGGCTTCGTGCTGGTCTATTCGCGTGCACTGCGCCCTGGCGACCAGGTGCGGATCGGCGACGAGGAGGGGCAGGTGCTGAGCCTCGGCGTGTTCTCGACCAAGCTGCGCAACCGACTCGAGCAGGAGGTCACGCTGCCCAATGCCGTGGTGGTGGCAGCGAAGGTGGTGAACTACACGCAGACGGGCAAGCCCGCGGAGATGTCGATCTCGACCACGGTGACCATCGGCTACGACACGCCGTGGCGCCAGGTGCAGGCCATGCTGGTGATGGCCGCCGGGCGCACCGCAGGCCTGCTGCCCACGCCGGTGCCGGTGGTGCGCCAGGTGCGTCTGCAGGACTGGTACATCGAGTACGAGCTGAACGTCTTCATGCGCCCCGAAGCGCTGAAGTACGACGTGCTCCACGAGCTGCACAGCCACATCGTCGATGTGTTCAATGAATACGGCGTGCAGCTGATGTCGCCGAACTACGTGCTGCAGCCGGCCGATGCGGTGCTGGTGCCGAAGGACGGCTGGCGTCCGCCGCCGGCGGTGTAGATCAAGAGAAGGGCGTGCCTGTGAAACTGCTTCTGCTTTCCGTGATCGGCGCCGTCATCCTGTGCGGATGTTCCACGACAACGACATCCTCGGACATCGTGCTGCTGAAGACGGAGATCCAGGGGCCGCGATGTTCCGCGCCTGTCGAGGGCGCCTGCGCCAGTTGCGGTACGGCTTGCCCGGCGCAGAAGCAGGCCTTGTGCATCGGGGGGACGAGCACGGTCGCATCCGCTGGCGCTGTCGCGACCTGTGCGGTACCTGCGTCCTGCAGCTGCGTGGATCTTTCGCTGGAGCGACCGCAACGCTGAAGCGTTGGATGTGAGCCGCCAGGGGAAAAAAGGCGCTGCCAATCGACAGCGCCTTGTGCATCACTCATCGCGCGGGCCAAGCCCCGTGCTCGACGACTGGTCAGACCGTCAGGCCAGCGCCGGGTAGTCGATGTAGCCCTTGGCCCCACCGCCGTACATCGTGGCCTTGTCCAGCGCATTCAGCGGCGCGTTCTCGCGCAGGCGGCGCACCAGGTCGGGGTTGGAGATGAAGGGCTTGCCGAAGGCCACGAGGTCGTCGCCTTCCTTCACGGCGGTCTCGGCCAGCGGCTTGTCGTAGCCATTGTTGACCATCCATGCGCCCTTGCCACCGGCGGCGCGGTAGGCGGACTTCAGTGCTTCGTAGTCGAAGGGACGGTCCTCGATCTCGCGCGGGCCGCCGGTCGCGCCTTCGATGATGTGGATGTAGGCCAGGCCGAGCGGCGCGAGTTGCTTGACCACATAGTCGAACAGCGGCTGCGGATTGTCGTCGCGCACGTCGTTGGCGGGCGTGACGGGCGAGAGGCGAATGCCGACCTTGCCGCCGCCGACCGCGTCGACGATGGCGCGCGTCACTTCGAGCAGCAGGCGGGCGCGGTTCTCGATGCTGCCGCCGTAGTCGTCGGTGCGCTGGTTGCTGCCGGTCTTGAGGAACTGGTCGAGCAGGTAGCCGTTGGCGCCGTGGATTTCGACGCCGTCGAAGCCGGCGGATTCCACGGCGTTGCGTGCGGCGGCTGCGTAGGTGTGGACGATGCCGGGCAGTTCCTCGGCCTTCAGCGCGCGCGGCTCGGAGGTCTCGACGAAGGTGGGCACGTCGTCCTTGATGAGCACTGTCTTGGTCTTCGCCGTGATGGCCGAGGGCGCGACGGGCTTGCCGCCTTCGGGTTGCAGCTCGGTGTGCGAGACACGGCCGACGTGCCACAGCTGCACGACGATCTTGCCGCCCTTGGCATGCACGGCGTCGGTGACGTGCTTCCAGGCCTCTATCTGCTCGCTGCCGTAGAGGCCCGGCACGTCGGCATAGCCCTGGGCCTGGTGGCTGATGGCGGTGGCCTCGGTGATGAGGAGGCCGGCGCTGGCGCGCTGGGCGTAGTAAGTGGCGGTGATGTCGCGCGGCACGGCGTTGGGCGAGCGGTTGCGCGTGAGCGGCGCCATGACGATGCGGTTGGCGAGTTGCAGGTCGCCGGCCTGGACGGGGTCGAAAAGCGTGGTCATTGTTCTGGGTTCCGGTTGCCGAGAGGAGGGCGCCGAGCGTAAGGCGGCGCGTTCAACCGTGCTGCGGTGGGGTTGTGGGCTTTGGTGTAGCACCCGCTGAATCATTTGAATTCGGATCGGTGCTGTCCACCCGATACATGCGTCCACTGCCGCCCATTTCAATGATCCGGCGCAGGAGCGAATTCGCTATCGTCGCGATTGCCGGAGAATGGTCCGCTCGCCCGATGACTTCTTCCCCGCCCAACGTTTCCACGCCCTCCACGATGACCGCCGGACGCGCGCTGTGGGTGGCGCTCGCCCTGTCGATGGGCGCGGCGGTGTCGCTGGGCCTCGCACGCTTTTCCTACGGCTTGCTGCTGCCCCCGATGCGCGCCGATCTCGGCTGGAGCTATGCGTTGGCGGGTGGCATGAACACGGCCAATGCGGTGGGCTACCTGGTCGGCGCACTCATGACGCCGGCGTTGATGCGGCGTCATGGCGCGATGCGGGTGCTCATCGTTGGGGCCTTGTTGGCGACGCTGTTCATGACGGGCAGCGGCTTCGTGACCTCGGCGCCGGCCTTGCTCTTGCAGCGCCTGCTGGCGGGACTGGCGAGCGCCTGGGTGTTCGTGGCCGGCGGCCTGCTGGCGGCGCGACTCGGCGCGGCGCAGCCTTCGCGCAGCAGCTTCCTGCTCGGGCTCTACTACGGCGGCACGGGCTTCGGCATCGTGCTCTCGGCAGTGCTCGTGCCGGCCGTGTTGCAGGCCGCAGCGGGCGTCGCGCACGGATGGGCATGGGCATGGTGGGCCCTGGCGCTGGCGAGTGCCTTGGGCACCGTTTGGCTGGCGTGGGCCGCACATGCGATGGCGGGGCAGGGGCTGGGTACGCCGGGCGCCATGGCGGGTGGCACGGCGCAGCAGGCATCGGAACCGGTGGCCCTGCATCGCTTCGGCTGGGCGCTGGGCGGCTATACGCTGTTTGGCGCGGGCTACATCGGCTACATGACCTTCATCATTGCCTTGCTGCGCGAGCAGGGCGCGAGCGCGGGCTTCGTCACGCTGTTCTATTCGCTGCTGGGACTCGCGTGCGTGGCATCGTCACGGCTGTGGGCTGGCTTGCTGGACCGCTTCCATGGCGGGCAGCCGCAGGCGTTGCTGAACATGCTGCTGGGCGTGGCCACCTTGCTGCCGGTGCTGAGCCCGTCCTTGCCCGTGGCGCTGGTGTCGGGCCTGATGTTCGGCGCGGTGTTCCTGTCGGTGGTGGCATCGACCACGGCACTGGTACGGCACAACCTGCCGCAAGTGGATTGGGCGCGCGGCATCAGCGCGTTCACGATCGCCTTCGCGCTGGGGCAGATCGTGGGGCCGACGGTCACCGGATGGATCTCCGATGGCGCCGGCGGCCTGGCGCGCGGGCTGATCGTCTCGGCCGGCACGCTGTGGCTGGGTGCGGCGCTGGCCTCCCGCCAGCGCGCACTGCACCATACGACGTTGCCTTCGAGCGCATAACTGCGTTGGAGCGCCTTGCCGTGCTACGGCACTGTCAGCGGCGCTCCGCCTTGTTCTGCGCTCGAATGCAAAGCCGTAGGAGTTACTTCAGCAGGCCTTCGGCCTTCATGGCTTCCTGCACTGCCGGGCGCGCCCCGACGCGTGCGTGCCATGCCGTCAGGTTCGGAAAGCCGCTGATGTCGACGCCGGTCGGCTTGGTCCAGTTGGTGACGGTGAACAGGTAGCCGTCGGCCACGCTGAACGTGTCGCCCATCAGGTACTGCTTGCCGGCGAGCTGGCCGTCGAGCCAGGTGTAGCGGCTCTTGAGCTTGTCCTTGGAGATGACCTTGTATTCCTCGGGCGTGGCCGGGTTGAACAGCGGGCTGAAGGTCTTGTGGATCTCGGTGCCGATGAAGGTCAGCCATTCCTGCAGGCGGTAGCGGCCCATCGTGCCGGCGGCCGGCGCGAGGTTCTTGGCGGGGGCCTGGTCGGCGATGTACTGGACGATGGCGGGACCTTCGCGCAGGCGCGTACCGTCGTCGAGTTCCAGCATCGGCACGTAGCCGAGCGGGTTGATGCCGTAGTAGTCGGTGCCGTCCTGAAGCTTGTGGCTCTTGGTGCTGGCGAGCACGGGTTCGAAGGCGAGGCCGGCCTCGTGCAGCGCGATGTGGGGTGACAGCGAACAGGCGCCGGGCGAGTAGTACAGCTTCATTGAATTGCTCCTTTTGTGGTTGGACTGGAAAAGGCGAGGGCCATCCTAGCGGGTTTGGCGCAAGGGCTTGTCCTACGGGGCTTCGCGGACGCTGCCGTCCCGGGGTGAGCGCACGCAAACCTACGCTGCCTTTATCGCGGACTGTCGTGCCGCAAACAGGAGATGGTCATGTTGAAGTACGCCATTGTTTTCGCGATCATTTCGCTCGTCGCCGGGGCGCTCGGCTTTACCGGCGTGGCGGCGGGCGCGGCCGGCATTGCCAAGGTGCTGTTCGGCCTGTTCCTCATTCTTGCTGTGGTGTTCCTGGTGCTCGCTGCGCTGGGTGTCGGCGCGGCCAGGAAGGCACTGCGCTGAATGCACTACTCGAACATTGAAACCGTCCTCGCCTATGAGGTGACCGGGCCTTCGCACATGCTGCTCAACATCGAGGCTGCGCGATCCAGCGGCCAGTCGGTGCTGAGCGAGGAACTGGTGGTGGAGCCGCCGCTGGAACTGAATGCCTTCTGCGACGAAGGCAGCGGCAACCGCTTCATCCGCTTCGACGCGGAACCCGGGCCGCTGAAGATCCGCTATCGCGCCGTGGTGCAACGCTCGCCGTTGGTCTTGCCGGAGGAACTGGGCGAGGTGCCGGTCAACCAGGTGCCGGATTCGGTCCTGCACTACCTGATGCCGACGCGGTATTGCGAGTCGGACCTGATGTCTCGCGCGGCGCAGCAGCTGTTCGGTCATCTGCCGCCGGGCATCGGGAGGGTGCAGGCGGTGGTGGACTGGATCCACGAGAGCATCACCTACGAGCCGGGCACCAGCACGTCGACCACCACGGCGCAGGAGGTGTTCGTGCAGCGGGCGGGCGTGTGCCGCGATTTCGCGCACTTGGGCATCACGTTGTGCCGGGCGTTGAACATCCCGGCGCGGCTGGTGGTCGGCTATGTGTGGTTCGATGAGCCGCCGCAGGATTTCCATGCGGTGTTCGAGGCGTGGCTGGGCGGGCGTTGGGTGCTGTTCGATGCGACCCGCATGGCGCCGGTGGATCGGCTGGTGCGCGTAGGCACCGGGCGCGATGCGAAGGACGTGGCCTTCTGCACCATCTTCGGGCCGGTGCGCATGACCGACAAGGCGATCACCATTCGCGAGTACCAGGACGAGAGTGCGCCGCCGCTGCGCGAGCCGGCGCCGACGGGCGAGCTGGTGGGCATCGAGAAGCCCGTGGCGGTTGTGCCGCGCGCCGACGATGGTGCCGATGCTGCGGCGCATTCGCTGGAGACGGCGGGCTAAGGGCCGGGTGCGAGAGGGGCAGGGCCTCGCGACGCTATGAAATTGATAGCAGACGACGAGCGTCTGATGGGCATCGCGGCATGCTTTCGTACGCAGTCGTAGCGCCGGGACACTTGACCACGCGGCAGGCACAAGAAGGGGTGGCCGACTAAAATTGGTGCCCCGTTTTGCCGCGCCCCTCCTGTGCGCCTGCTCCCATGCTCTACCCTGAAGAATTCGATGTGATCGTCGTCGGCGGCGGCCATGCCGGCACCGAGGCCGCCCTGGCCGCTTCGCGCATGGGCGCGAAGACGCTGCTGTTGAGCCACAACATCGAGACGCTGGGGCAGATGAGCTGCAACCCTTCGATCGGTGGGATCGGCAAGGGCCACCTGGTGAAGGAGGTCGATGCGCTCGGCGGTGCGATGGCGATTGCCACGGACGAATCGGGCATCCAGTTCCGCATCCTCAATTCGAGCAAGGGGCCGGCCGTGCGAGCGACCCGCGCGCAGGCTGACCGTGTCCTTTACAAGGCCGCGATCCGTCGTCGCCTGGAGAACCAGCCGAACCTCTCGCTGTTCCAGCAGGCGGTCGATGACCTGATGGTGGAGGGCGACCGCGTGGTCGGCGCCGTCACGCAGGTGGGCATCGCGTTCCGTGCGCGCACCGTGGTGCTGACGGCCGGAACCTTCCTCGACGGCCGCATTCATGTCGGCCTCGACAACTACCAGGCCGGACGAGCGGGAGACCCCCCGGCGATCAGCCTGTCGGCACGGCTCAAGGAACTCAAGCTGCCCCAGGGCCGCCTCAAGACCGGCACGCCGCCACGGCTGGATGGCCGCAGCATCGACTTTTCGAAGTGCACCGAGCAGCCCGGCGATGGCATGCCCGGCGGCACAACGACGGCGTTGCCGGTGTTCAGCTTCATGGGCAGCATCGACATGCACCCGCAGCAGATGCCGTGCTGGATCACCCACACCAACGAACTGACGCACGAGATCATCCGCTCCGGCTTCGACCGCAGCCCGATGTTCACCGGCAAGATCGACGGCGTCGGGCCGCGGTACTGCCCGAGCGTGGAAGACAAGATCAACCGCTTTGCCGACAAGGAAAGCCACCAGATCTTCCTGGAACCCGAAGGCCTGACGACCAACGAGTACTACCCGAACGGGATTTCCACGAGCCTGCCCTTCGACGTGCAGTACAAGCTGGTGCGTTCGATGAAGGGGTTGGAGAACGCGCACATCCTGCGGCCCGGCTATGCGATCGAATACGACTACTTCGATCCTCGCGCGCTGAAGTCGAGCTTCGAGACACGGGCGATCCAAGGGTTGTTCTTTGCGGGGCAGATCAACGGAACGACCGGGTACGAAGAAGCGGCGGCGCAGGGCTTGTTCGCCGGGATCAATGCTGCGCTGCAATGCCGGGGCGAAGAGTCCTGGATGCCGCGTCGGGATCAGGCTTATTTGGGCGTCCTGGTTGACGACCTCATCACCAAGGGCGTGACCGAGCCGTACCGCATGTTCACCAGCCGCGCCGAGTTCAGGCTGCAACTGCGTGAGGACAACGCGGACATGCGGCTGACCGAAGAAGGGCGCAAGTTGGGTCTGGTGGACGATGTTCGTTGGGATGCTTTTTCGCGAAAGCGAGACGCTGTTTCACGTGAAACACAACGACTCAAATCAATCTGGGTGAATCCGCGCAACTTGCCGGCCACCGAATCGGAGCGAGTCCTCGGCAAGGCCATTGAGCATGAATACAACTTGGCAGACCTGCTGCGCCGGCCGGATGTGAGCTACCAATCGTTGATGTCGCTGGACGGTGGAAAGTACGCGACGCAAGAGGGCGCGAACCTGGGCGCCACCGAAATCGAACAGATCGAGATCGCTGCCAAATACTCCGGATACATCGACCGCCAGCACGACGAGGTGCAACGCGCCGCCCATTTCGAGAACCTCAAGATGCCGGCCGACTTCGACTACAGCCAGGTCACCGCGCTGAGCTTCGAGGCGCGGCAGATCCTTGCCAAGCATCGGCCTGAAACCTTGGGCCTGGCGTCGCGCATTTCAGGCATCACGCCCGCTGCCATCTCCTTGTTGATGATCCATCTGCGCAAGGGCGGCCATCGCGCCTTCACGTCGGCTGCCGCCGAGATCTCGGAATGACGCAGGTTGCCGCATTGCACGCGGGCGCCGCTGCGTTGGGATTGCCTTTGACCGAACGGCAAGCGGATCGGTTGCTCGCTTACGCCGCACTGATCCTGAAATGGAACAAGGTCTACAACCTGACCGCCTTGCGCGATCCAGCATTGGTGCTGTCCCACCACCTGCTGGACAGCATGGCGGTCATCGAGCCGCTGCGGCGTGAATTGCCTTCTGGCGGCAAGCTCATCGACGTGGGCGCTGGGGCCGGTTTGCCCGGCGTGGTCATCGCCATCCTGCGGGACGACATCGACGTCAGCTGCCTTGACGCCGTGGCCAAGAAGACGGCCTTCGTCCAGCAGGTGGCGGCGGAGTTGAAACTCCCCAATCTTCATGGCGTTCATGCGCGGGTCGAATCCCTGGCAGGGCAGTACGACATCGTGAGTTCGCGCGCCTTTGCTTCGCTGCCGGATTTCTTCAGCGGTTCTGCCCAACTCCTGGCCCCCGGCGCACGCTGGATGGCCATGAAGGGCAAGGTGCCGACCGATGAACTGGCCGCCATTCCGCCGGGTGTCGATGTGTTTCACGTGGAACATTTGACGGTTCCGGGACTGGACGCGGAGCGCTGCATTGTCTGGGCACGCCAGAAAGCAACAGTTGTTGACTGATTTTTGACGCTAAGCGCCCTTGGCGGGGAGGGCGCGCGGCCGCTTCGGCATCGCCCTTGCGTACACTCGATGCTTTCATCCCCCAGGCAGATTTCCCATGTTCGGCATCGCTGATTACGGCGCGTTCGTCGCGGCCATCGTTTTATTCTTGCTGATTCCCGGTCCAGGGAATCTGGCACTGATCACGTCCACCAGCAAGGGTGGCATTCGCGGCGGACTGGCCGCGACTTTCGGATTGATCACGGGCGACCAGGCGCTGATGTGGGCCGCAGTGGCCGGCATTGCGGCGTTGCTGACCGCCTATCCGGCCGTCTTCCACGGTGTCCAATGGCTCGGTGCCATCTATCTGGCCTGGCTCGGCGCCAAGATGTTGATGGCCAAGCCAGGCGCGGCCCCGATCCTGAACATCCGTCCACGCCAGTATTTCAGCCAGGCGTTCACCATCACGCTGCTGAACCCGAAGGCCATCGTTTTCTACATGGCGTTTTTCCCGCTGTTCATCGACCCGGCCAGGCACCAGGGTCTCGTGACCTTCGGCGTCATGGCGTTGACCGTTGCCGTGCTGACTTTCCTCTATGGATTGAGCGCTGTCTTGTTGACGCACTTTTTTGCCGAGCGGCTGCGCGCCAATCCCCGCATTTCGTCCAAGCTGCAAAAGCTGGCCGGCCTCTTCCTGATCGGTTTCGGCGTCAAGCTCGCCGTTTCCAGCTGATGGCGCACGCCCTTCTGATGTACCCATCCTGCCGCATCCGTCCATCCGCTCGCCGCGCGCCATGCCGCCGGCCCCGCAAGTTCGCTGAAATCCTGGCCATGGGTGGATGCCACCCCGCCTCGCAACATGGTTCGACCGAGCCGGGAAGAGAGCACTGATGGCCCGCATCTTCTGTATCGCCAACCAGAAAGGCGGCGTCGGCAAGACGACCACTACGGTCAATCTCGCCGCGGGCCTGGCCAAGGTCGGCCAGCGCGTGCTCATGATCGACCTCGACCCGCAGGGCAACGCGACCATGGGTTCGGGCATCGACAAGCGCCAGCTCGAACTCACCGTCTACGACGTGCTGCTCGAGTCCGCTACCGTGGCCGAAGCCCGCATCACCGCCGACAAGTGCGGCTATGACGTGCTCGGCGCCAACCGCGAGCTGGCCGGCGCCGAGGTGGAAATGGTCACCCTCGACCGCCGCGAGAAGCGCCTGCGCACCGCGCTCGCCGCCGTCGGCGCCGAATACGATTTCATCCTGATCGACTGCCCGCCCAGCCTGAGCCTGCTCACGCTCAACGGCCTGTGCGCCGCGCACGGCGTGATCGTGCCGATGCAGTGCGAGTACTTCGCGCTCGAAGGGCTGACCGACCTGGTCAACACCATCAAGCAGGTGCATGCCAACCTCAACAAGAACCTGCAGATCATCGGCCTGCTGCGCGTCATGTTCGACCCGCGCATCACGCTGCAGCAGCAGGTCGCCGACCAGCTCAAGTCGCACTTCGGCAACAAGGTTTTCGACACCGTGATCCCGCGCAACGTGCGCCTGGCCGAAGCGCCCAGCTACGGCTTGCCTGGCGTGGTGTTCGATCCGTCGGCCAAGGGCAGCCAGGCCTTCCTCGCGTTCGCGCAGGAGTTGGTGGTCAAGATGCCGGGAACTGCGGCCGGAGCCTCGGCCCCGGCGGCTGCACCGCAATTCCCGGCGGCCTCGTCGCCGGCCGCGGAAACGCCCGCTCCGAACGACGCGTAGTGGCCCGGCCCGTTCGCCCGTCCTGCCCCGTCGCGCCACCCGTGGTGGCCGCGCGGCCATCCACGGTTTTGGCGATGCACGAGCACGACGCCACATACCACTGCGCCCTTTGCTATCAAATTCATAGCAAATGACCACCTCCTCGATCTGGCTGTTGCCCGGCTGGCAGAACAGCGATGCGCCCCACTGGCAAAGCCGCTGGGAGGCGGTGCATGGTGACCACCGGGTCGAGCAGCACGACTGGATGCGCCCGCTGCGGGGCGATTGGCAAGCGCGGCTCGAAGAAGAACTGCTGGCCGCCCCGGCGCCCGTCACGTTGGTCGCGCACAGCCTGGGCTGCATCCTCGTCGCCGCCTGGGCTGCGCACTCGCGCAACACGGCCAGGGTGCGCGCCGCATTGCTGGTCGCGCCCGGTGACCTGGAGCGCGACGATCTGCGCCAGATGATCCCCGGCTGGGCGCCCATCGTGCGCCAACCGCTGCCATTCCCGTCGATCCTGATCGCGGCCAACGATGACCCGTACTGCGCGCAAGACCGCTCGCGCCAGATGGCAGTCGACTGGGCCGCCCGGTTCATCGACGCGGGGCAGGGCGGACATCTCAACGGCGAATCCGGCCTGGGCGACTGGCCCGAAGGCCGCAAGCTGCTCAACGAATTGCTAGAAAAGAAGGACTGAAATGACCTGCCCTTGCGTCCATCGCCTCGTGCATCTGCCGTCCCGGCGAAAGGTGGCCTGACCATGGTCACCAAGAAACCCAAGGGCCTCGGCCGCGGTCTCGAAGCGCTGCTCGGCCCCACGGCCAGCGAATCCGGCGAGCCTCAGCCCGAAGGCGGCGTCGCGCAGAACCCCAGCACCCTCCTGCTCGACCAGATGGTGCCCGGCGTCTACCAGCCGCGCACGCGCATGGACGAAGGCGCGCTCTACGAGCTGGCCGAGAGCATCAAGGCCCAGGGCATCATGCAGCCGATCCTGGTGCGCCGCCTCGACGCGGCGTCGGCGGCGGCCAAGAATGCCGAATACGAAATCATCGCCGGCGAGCGCCGCTACCGTGCGGCCCGCCTCGCCGGCCTGGACAGCGTGCCGGTGCTGGTGCGCGACGTGCCGAACGAATCGGCCGCCGCGATGTCGCTCATCGAGAACATCCAGCGCGAGGACCTGAACCCGCTGGAAGAAGCGCAGGGCCTGCAACGCCTGGTCTCCGAATTCGGCCTGACCCACGAACTCGCGGCCCAGGCCGTCGGACGGTCGCGCAGCGCCGCCAGCAACCTTCTGCGCCTGCTCAACCTGGCCGAGCCGGCGCAGGCGATGCTGATGGCCGGCGACATCGACATGGGCCATGCCCGCGCGCTGCTCTCGCTCGACAAGGCCATGCAGATCACCGCGGCCAGCCAGATCGCCGCGCGCAAGCTGTCGGTGCGCGAGGCCGAGGCCCTGGTCAAGAAGCTTGGCGCCGACTTCAGCCTGTCCTCCCCGCGCGCCCGCAACAACGAGGAAAAGTCGCGCGACCTGCTGCGCGTGGAAGAGGAACTCGCCGACCTGCTGATGGCCGAGATCGAGGTCCGCATCAAGAAGAAGAGCAAGCGCGGCGGCAAGGTGGAGCAGAGCGGCGAGTTGGCCATCCACTTCGGCTCGATCGAGGCGCTGAACGGATTGATCGACCGCTTTCGCGGGATGGCGTAGCGCTTGTCCACGCCGCGTCCGTGCGACTGACGCTGTTCGAGCATAGAGATGCCCTGGACCCCTGCGCATGCTGCCGCCGTGCTGCCCCTGCGGCGGCTGACGGGGCAGGGCAGGCTGTCCTTCGCAGGCCTGGTGGTGGGGAGCATGAGCCCCGACTTCGGCTACTACATCGGCAGCTTCGGGCTCGCCAGCTTCGCGCACACGCCGCCCGGGATTCTTGCGGTCTGCCTGCCTGCAGGGCTGTTGGTCCTTTTCGTGGCCTTGCGGATGCGCGAGCCTGTCGCGCATCTCTTGCCGAAGCCGCATCGCCAGGCCTTGCTTGCAATGGGTGCTGTCCGTGGGCCGACCGGGATCCGTTCGATCCTGCTGGTCACAGTGTCGCTGGCGATCGGCGCGGCCACGCACATCGCCTGGGATGCCTTCACGCATGAACGAGGTCTTTTCGTGCAAGGCATTGCGATGCTTCGTGAGCCGGTCGTCACCGTGCTCGGTCGCGATGTCCTGGTCTTCAACATCGCGCAGCATGCGAGCACGGCGTTTGGAACCCTCTGCCTGGCCCTTGCCTACGGCCGCTACGCCAGACGCTTCGGCGCCCTCGATGTGCTGGGTGCCGGCGATCGTCGCCGCCTCGCTTTGCTTGTCGGCATTCTTGTTGCCGCCCTTGTCTGCGCCACGCCCTTTGCGATTTCGGGCGCCACGGGCACGGACGGGGCGATCAACTATTCCAGGCTGCTGATCCTGGAAGTCATGCACGCAACAACGGCCTTCTTCGTCTTCCTCGCCTGTGCCGCGCTCTGGCTGAGCAAAGGCAGGAACGCCTGACCCATCATGCTCGACCACATCTTCCTGACCGTCAGCGACCTCGATCGCTCGATGGACTTCTACGAGGCAGCGCTCCGGCCGCTCGGCATCGCGCATGTGCTCGACTACGACGGCAAGGATGGTCCCGAAGGGCATCCCGACCTCAAGGGCTTCGGACGGGATGGCCGTGTGTTCTTCTGGCTCCGGCAGGGAGATGCGGACGCGAGGTCCGTGCATGTCGGCTTTGTCGCCAGCAGCCAGGACGAAGTGAATGCCTTCCACGAGGCCGCGATGCGCTCAGGCGCGACCGACAACGGCGAGCCCGGCGCACGTCTCCACTACGACCCGCGCTACTACGCGGCGAGCGTTCTCGACCCCGATGGCTACAGCCTCGAAGCGGTTTACAAGAGTTGGCAGCACGGGCACTGAACGGAAGCATCGACTACATCCGTCGGACGGCATAGCTCCACGCGGCTGTCTTTTGGCGAATGAGCAGGCAGGCCCTTTCTCTCTAAGCTTCGTCAAGCAAAACATGGAGTGGGGTGCATCATGCAATTCGGCAGACTGTCCATCGGCGCCGCGACGGCGGGCGCCTTGCTGCTGCTCGGCGGCTGCGAATCGACGAACATGCAAATGGGTTCCCCGGCTGCCAAGACCACGGCCACCGGCAGTGCGGCGGGCAGTGCCACGGCCAATGCCAGCGGCCAGCTCGAGCGCTGCGCCTCACCCCTGGGCACTGTCTCCCTCGTCGAGAACCAGAACGCCGGCTGGTACACCATCCTGCGCAACGAATACCGCCTGCCGCCGACCTCGAACCTTCTGCGCCTGCTGATCCAGCAATCGAACTGCTTCGTGGTGGTCGAGCGCGGTGCGGCCGGCATGAACGCGATGAATCGCGAGCGCCAGCTGATGCAATCCGGCGAAATGCGCCAGGGCAGCAATTTCGGCGCGGGCCAGATGGTCGCTTCGGACTACGGCATGTCGCCCGACATCATCTTCAGCAACAGCAATGCCGGGGGCGCCGGGGCCGCCCTGGGTGGATTGGTCGGCGGGCGCTATAGCGGTGTGTTGACCGCTGTTGGCGGCAACATGCAGACCAAAGAAGCCAATGCGATGCTGACGCTGATCGACAACCGTTCCGGTGTGCAAGTCGCGGCCTCGGAGGGAAGCGCCTCGAAGACCGACTTCGGCGCCTTCGGCTCGGTCTTCGGCAGCGGCGGCGCCGGCGGGCTGGGCGGCTACACCAACACGGCGCAGGGCAAGGTCATCGCCGCGGCCTTCATGGATGCGTACAACCAGATGGTCGTCGCACTGCGCAGCTACAGGGCGCAGACGGTGCAAGGCCAAGGCCTCGGCGGCGGGGGCAGGCTCGGGGTCGATGGTGGCGTGGCACCTTCGCAAACCTCTGCGCCGCCGCCCGTGCGCAAGAAGTGAGTCTCGGAGCTTCGATTCAAGTCGTTGACGCCTGAGGGCCCAACGACCGAATTCCCATTCTTCGATCGGGTCTGGAAACGCTCCCGGCGCTCGGCAGGCGCCCCGCGACCCATCTACAAGCTGAAGATCTTCCCCGGATTCATGATGTTCTTCGGATCCAGCGCCCGCTTGATCGTGCGCATCATGTCCACCGCGCCGGCGCCGGCCTCGGTGATGAGGAAGTCCATCTTGTGCAGGCCCACGCCGTGCTCGCCGGTGCAGGTGCCTTCCAGCGACAGTGCACGGCTGACCAGGTCGTGGTTCAGCTTCTCGGCCTTGACGCGCTCTTCGGGGATGTTCGGGTCGATCAGGTAGCCGAAGTGGAAGTTGCCGTCGCCGACATGGCCGACGAGGAAGTAGGGGATGCCGCTGGCATCGGTCTCGGCCACGGATTCGAGCAGGCAGTCGGCCAGCCGCGAGATCGGCACGCAGGTGTCGGTCGAGATCACGCGGCAGCCGGGCCGCGACTGCACCGCCGCGAAGTAGCTGTTGTGCCGCGCCGTCCAGAGTCGTGTGCGCTCCTCGGGCGTGCTGGCCCATTCGAAGGCATTGCCGCCGTGGTCGCTGGCGATTTCCTGCACCGTCTCGGCCTGCTCCTTCACACCGGCTGGCGAGCCGTGGAATTCCATCAGCAGCATCGGCTCCTCGCGCAGGCCCAGCTTGGCATAGGCGTTGACCATGCGCACCGCGTTCACGTCGATGAGCTCCACGCGTGCGATCGGCACGCCGAGCTGGATGATCTGGATGGTCGTGCGCACCGCCGCCTCGATGCTCGGGAATGAGCAGATCGCGGCCGACACCGCCTCGGGCAGCGGGTAGATGCGCAGCGTGATCTCGGTGACCACGCCGAGCGTGCCTTCGCTGCCGACCATGAGTCGCGTGAGGTCGTAGCCGGCCGATGACTTCTTGGCCCGCGTGCCGGTGCGGATCACGTCGCCGCTGGCCGTCACCACTTCCAGGCCCAGCACGTTCTCGCGCATGGTCCCGTAGCGCACCGCGTTCGTGCCGCTGGCGCGCGTGGCCGTCATGCCGCCGATGGAGGCATCGGCGCCCGGGTCGATCGGGAAGAACAGGCCGGTGCTCTTGATCTCTTCGTTGAGCTGCTTGCGCGTGACGCCGGGTTGCACCGTCACGGTCAAGTCGTCGGCGTTGATCGACAGCACCTGGTTCATGCGCTGCAGGTCGATGCTGATGCCGCCCTGCACCGCGAGCAGGTGGCCTTCGAGCGAAGAGCCGACGCCGAAGGGGATCACTGGCACGCTGAAGTCGCTGGCCAGCTTCACCGCATCCGCCACGTCCTGCGTGCACTCGGCGAAGACCACGGCCGCGGGTGGCGGCGCGTCGAAGGAGGACTCGTCGCGGCCATGTTGCGTGCGGACCGCCATGGCCGTCGAGCAGTTGGCGCCGAAGCGCGCCTTGAGCGCGGCGATCAAGGCTTCGGGCACGTCGCGCAAGGCAATCTCGGGCGTCAGGTGGGCGAGGTCGGCAGGGGCGTTCATCGGCTTGTCTCCAGAAAAGGGGCCTCCCGGTCGCAGCATCGGGCGCGCGGCGATTGGCGGTCTACCATTCTAGGAACCGCACTCCAGAAAGCTACCCACATGGGCAATCGCCTCACACAGATCGCCACGCGCACCGGCGACGACGGCAGCACCGGCCTCGGCGACAATACGCGCGTGCCCAAGGACCACCTGCGCGTGCACGCGATGGGGGACGTCGACGAACTCAATTCCAACATCGGCCTGCTGCTGTGCGAGCCGATGCCCGATGCGGTGCGCGAGTTGCTGGTCGACGTGCAGCACCAGTTGTTCAACCTCGGCGGCGAGCTGTCGATGCCGGGTTACACGCTGCTCAAGCCCGATGCGCTGCTGCAACTCGACAACGCTCTGGCAGAGCACAACGCCACCTTGCCGCGCCTGGCCGAATTCATCCTGCCGGCCGGCACGCGCGCCGCCTCGCATGCGCATGTGTGCCGCACCGTCGCGCGACGGGCGGAGCGCGCTGTGGTGGCGCTCGGGCAGGGCGAGCAGCTCAACGACGCCCCGCGCAAGTACCTCAACCGCCTCAGCGACCTGCTGTTCGTACTGGCCCGCGTGCTGAACCGCGTCGACGGCGGCGATGACGTGTATTGGAAGAGCGAACGCCTGGCGCGAGCGCAGGCGCAGGACTGAATCAATCCTGCGTATCCCGCCCCCATCCCGTCTCCGGCGGCGCGGGCGAGGGCGCGAACTCGTTGAGCGCATCCGCAATCCGCCCCGCGGAACCGAACGAGAGCGTGAATCCCAGCGCCCCATGCCCCGTGTTGAACAGCAGGTTGCGCGGCGCGCCGGGAAGCTGCCCCACGATCGGCAGGCCTGTGGGTGTCGCGGGCCGCATGCCGGTCCACGGATTCAGTTCCGCGAAGTCGCTGCACTTCGGAAACACCGCGCGCGTCGAAGCCACCAGCGACTCGATGCGCGCCGCCGGAATCGACGCATCCGCCCCGACCAGCTCCGCCATCCCGGCCACGCGCAACCGCTGGCCGAGCCGCGCGAACACCACCTTGTGCGCGCTGTCCGTCACGCTCACCGTGGGCGCCGCGCCGGGCGTCTCGTCCACCGCCAGCGTGATGCTGTAGCCCTTCAGCGGATACACCGGCAGCCGCACGCCGAGCCGTTGCGAGAGCGCGTTCGATGCGCTCCCCAGCGACAGCACGAAGGCATCCCCATCCACCGCGCCGCGCGAGGTTGTCACCGCGCTGATGGTGTCGCCGCGCAAGGCAAAGCCGTCGATCGTCTCGCCCAGCATGAAGTGCACGCCGCGCGCCTGCAGCGCATCGACCAGCGCGATGCAAAGCTTGAGGCAATCGGCGGCACATTCGCTCTCCGTGTAGACCGCGCCCGCGATCTCGTTGCGCACGGCGACGAGCGCGGGCTCGATCGCGATGCATTCATCCGGCGACACGATGCGCTGCGGCGCGCTGCCCAGTTCGGCTTGCAACGCGACCTGCCGCGCGGCGCCGTCGAGGGCCTCCTGGCTGCGGTAGATCACCAGCTTGCCGGTGGCTGAGAAGTCGCAGTCCGGCTGCAGCTCGGCCATCATCGATTCGAAGCCCGCGCGACTGCGCATCGCCAGCGCCAGCAACTGCTCGGTGGTGCTGCGCGAGGTCTCGGCATTGCAGGCGCCCAGGAACTCCAGCCCCCAGCGCCACTGCTGGGGATCGAGTTGCGGTCGCAGCTTGAGCGGCGAAGTGCGCGACAGCAAGAGCTTCGGCAACTGGGCCCAGATGGATGGGTCGGCCAGCGGCTGCACATACGAGTAGCTCAGCTGCGCGCCGTTGCCGCCGCTGGCGCCATGGCCCGGTGCGGCTTGGTCGATCACCGTGACCGCGTGGCCGCGCAGCGACAACTCCCACGCGGCGGCAAGGCCGACGATGCCGGCGCCGAGCACTGTGACTTGCATGAGGGGTTTCGACGTCCTTTGGATGGGGTGACTGCCCATGCACTGTAGCCGGGGCCGCACCCGTTCGGGAAATGGAGGGGGCGGGCCATCGCACTTCGCTCCTAGACTGACCGATCACTGACCAACGCCACATCCTGAAGGGAACCTGCCACATGAAGATTTCTGCCGTGACCTCCGCCCTGGTATTGCTGGGACTTGCCAGCTTCGCGGGAGGCGCCCAGGCGGCCGACACGCTCGCCAAGATTGCCGCGGCCAACAAGATCTCCCTCGCGTACCGTGAATCGTCGGTGCCCTTCAGCTACCTCAACGGGCCGGAGAAGCCGATCGGCTTCTCGGTCGACATCGCCAACGCCGTGGCGGCCGAGGTCAAGAAGAAGCTCAACAAGCCCAACCTCGAAGTCGGCCTGATGGCCGTCACCTCGCAGAACCGCATCCCGCTCATCACCAACGGCACCATCGACCTGGAGTGCGGTTCCACGACCAACAACACCGCGCGCGGCAAGGACGTGAGCTTTGCCATCAACCACTTCTACACCGGCACCCGGCTGCTCGTGAAGAAGACCTCGGGCGTCAAGGACTATGCCGACCTCAAGGGCAAGAACGTCGCCATCACCGCCGGCACCACCAACATGCAGGTGGTGCGCAAGTACAACGAGGAGAAGAAACTCGGCATCGACATCATCTCGGCCAAGGACCATGCCGACGCGCTGCTGCTGGTGGAAAGCGACCGCGCTACCGCCTTCGCGATGGACGACATCCTGCTGTTCGGCCTCAAGGCCAACGCCAAGTCGCCGGCGGAACTGGAAGTGGTCGGCGAGTCGCTTCAGGTCGAGCCCTATGCCTGCATGCTGCCCAAGGACGACCCGCAGTTCAAGGCGCTGGTCGACGGCGTCATCACCGGCATGATGAAGTCGGGCGAATTCGCCAAGCTGTACGACAAGTGGTTCATGCAGCCGATCCCGCCCAAGAACCAGCCCATCGGCCTGCCAATGAGCCCGCAGTTGCAGGACAACATCAAGGCCCCCAACGACAAGCCGGCGACCTGAAGCAGCGGTAAACCCCCTTTGGCGAATTGCGTACTTGTGATCTACATTTGAGGGGCGGTTAAGGGAGCACTAACAAACGTGCACCACTCGATGCGCGCAAGGTTTCCCGGAAGGAAGTTCTTGCCGGTCGCAGCCCTTTCTCTCCCGCGCGCCGAGGGCGCCAATCACTACCGCATGGAGCGGCAGAAGGGCTTGCTCTGCGCGGGCAATGGCGAGATCGTCCACGTCTCGCTGGGCGAGCGCCATGTGGTCGAGCGTGGCATCGACTATCGACGTGCGCCCGCCACGCCGCCTGGCTTCATCGATCGCGAGGAAGCCACCGGCATTGTCCTCGGTACGCTGCAAGTTGGCTTGGCCTCGGTCGAGGTCACGGGCGAACACGGCATCGGCAAGAGCTGGATGCTGCGCCGTGCGGGCGCCGAGGCGCAGTCGCTGTTCGGCGACGGCGTGGTGCGCGTTCCGCCCGGCACCTTCGGCGGCTCCGACCTGCTGCAAGCCCTGTTCGAGGCGTTCTATGGCGTCGAGGAACGATGCCGTCCGGGGCGGCAGGAGTTGCGCGAGCGTTTCGTGGGCACGCGGGCGCTGCTACTGGTCGATGATGCGGCGCTCGACGACAACGCCATCGAGCAATTGCAGGACGTGGCACCGGGCTGCGCGGTGCTGCTCGCCACCCATCAGCCTCGCTTGCAGCGCGACGTCGGGCCGATCGTGCTGGGCGGGCTGTCCGCCGCCGATTCGATGGCCCTGCTGGAACGTTTGCGCGGCGCTCCCATCACCGGCCCCGAACTCGGCGAGGCGCTGGAGCACTGCCACGCGACGCGCGGGCACCCCGAGCACCTGTCGCGCAGCGGCGGGGCCGACCCGGCCTCGCTGGACCGACTGGACCCGACTTCGCGCGCGGTGCTCGACATGCTGGCCGCGTTCCACCCGCAGGCCGTGCAGGCCGCGGTGATGACCGACCTCTGCGGCAGGCGTGACGCCTTGCCCGCGATCGAACTGCTGATCGGCGCCGGCTGGGTCTATCAGGACGATGGCCAGGTGCGGTTGATGCCCCATGTCGTGACCGCACTCGAGGCGGCGCCGGTGCGCGTCGCCCAGCGGCGCATCGACGGGCTGGTGCGGCTCGCGCACCGCGCGGCCCGCCAGCCGCGGGCCATGGCATCGGGACTCGTCGCCTTGCCCCTGCTCTGGTCGGCGCTGGATGCGGCGCGCAGGACGCATGCCTGGCTCGACGTGATGGCGATCGTGCGCGCTTGGGATGTCCCTTTGGTCCTCGCTTGCCAGTGGGATGCCGCCAAGCGCGCGCTCGACTGGCATGCCAAGGCTGCCTGGAAACTCGGCGACGAGCGCGAACGCGCCTGGGCGCTGCACCAGCGCGGGACGCTGGAACTGGCGCAGGGCTATCCGCCCCTGGCGGCCCAGTTGCTGCGTGAATCCTTTGCCTTGGCCGAGCAGGTGGAGGACCATGCGCTGGCCGCGTCGGCCCGCTACCACCTCGGCTGGCTCACGCCCGAGGCGCCACCCGAAGGCTGGGGCAGCACCTCGGGGCCGATGCCTCTGGCTGCCAGCGACCCTTTCGAGAGTAGCGCGGGCACGAACTCGCCCGCGCCAGATGCCAGGCACATGGCATCGCACCCGCCGATGCGCTCGCTGGTGGCCCAGGTGGCGCTGGCGTTCGCGATCGGACTCGCCGGCGTGCTCACGGTCGCGGCCGTGGTGCGGATGGGCGACGCGCCCGTCAGTCCGCGTGGCTCGACGTCGGTCGGGGAAGAGACCGCCAGGGGGCTGACGCGGACTTCCGTGGAGGTCGCGAATCCAGGGCGCTAGGGTCTGTTCGTGAACGCGCCCAGACCCGGGCGGTCAGCGGACGCCCACGGCCGCCGGCATGAATCACCAGGGGCCGGCCGGCTCCTGGGCGCAAGAGGAGGTGCCTGGAGCGCTCAGAGTGAAGAGGGCGCCAACTGGGCGCGGACGTTGCGGCCGGTGATGGTCAGTCGCAGGCCGCCGCCGTGCCATTCGAGCCAGTTGAGCGCCACGTAGGCCTCGATGTCGTCGGCATCGATCAGGTCCGCGTGTCGTTGCTTCAGCAGATCCACCGTACCGGGGAGGGCCTGCCTCAGACGTTCACGTTGTGCTGCCCGCTCATTCGCTTCTTCGAGCGACTTGGACGCACGAGAAATTGCTGCCATTGCTTGTCCGTTCTGGAACCTGTAATGAGAACCCCAATGTACGCCGTACGAGTTGCCGGCGTATTCTTTTTTCTGACTGTTGAAACTTCCAGTTCGCAATCCGTGCAGCAAGTTACGCGCCCAGGTGTGCTGTCCCACAAATAACTGCACATGAAATCGCGCCTTTCGAGCCATGGCCGCGTTGCAAATCCTCGCGATACCTGTTGGTATCGCTGCGGTTTGCGCCTTGCCCTGGCCCGAAACGCATCGATTTCATTTTGTGCAGCTACTTGCGGGACAGCACACGAGGCGCTTACGCGGCTGCCCGCTTTGCGTTTTCCTCGTCGTAGAGCTCCTTCTTGGAGAGCTTGCCGACGGCGGTCTTGGGGAGTTCGTCGCGCACGTCGATCTCGCCCACCATTTCATGCTTGCCCAGGCGGTCCTTCAGGAAGGCCTTGAGCGACTCCAGCGTCACCGGCTCGGCGCCGGCCTTGAGCTTGATGAAGGCCTTGGGCGACTGGCCGCGGTACGGGTCGGGCACGCCGATCACCGAGACTTCCTCGACCGACGGATGCTCGTAGATCGCTTCCTCGATGGTGCGCGGGTAGACGTTGAAGCCGCCGCACAGGAGCATGTCCTTCGTGCGGTCGACGATGAAGACGAAGCCGTCCTCGTCCATGATGGCCACGTCGCCGCTGCGGAAGAAGCCGTCGCTGGTCATGCTGCCCTTCGTGGCGCTGTCGTTGTGCCAGTAGCCCTTCATGACGTTCGGGCCGGAGATGCACAGTTCGCCGCGCTCGCCGGTCGGCACCTGCTCGTCGGGGTTGTCCAGGCTGCGCATCGACAGCGTGATGCCCGGCAGCGGCATGCCGCAGGAGCCCGCCTTTCGACGACCGCGCGCCGGCGTGAAGCTGCCGGTGGGCGAGGTCTCGGTCATGCCCCAGCCTTCGTTGAGATTGCAGCCGGTCATCGCGAAGAACTTCTGCGCCACTTCCACCGGCAGCGGCGCGCCGCCGGAGCCGCAGGACTTCAACGAGGTCATGTTGATGTCCTTCGCCTTCGGATGGTTGGCGATGGCGGTGTACATGGTCGGCACGCCGGCGAACATGGTGATCTTCTTGGCCTCGAATTCCTTCATCACGGTCTCGAGGTCGAAGCGCGTGTGCAGGATCATCTCCGCGCCCAGGCGGATCGCCATCAGCATGTTGACCGTGAGCGAATAGATGTGGAACAGCGGCAGGACGGCCAGCACGCGCTCCTCGCCGAAATTGACGATCGGGTCGTCGCCCGAGAGGCTCTCGACATACTGGCTGCAAGCGGCGGTGAGGTTGCCGTGCGTGAGCATCGCGCCCTTGGGCAGGCCGGTGGTGCCGCCGGTGTACTGGAGCACGGCCACGGTGTCGGCCGGGTCGGCGATGGGATGCGACGTGTACTTGCCGTCGTTGTCGAGCAACTGGGCGAAGCTCATGTGGAAGTCGTCGGTGGCCACCGGGGCCAGCATCTTGCCGGCCTCCAGCTGCGCGCGGATGGGGCCGGGCGCGGCCGAGTATTCGGGCAGCGTGCCGACCACCAGCTTCTTCAGGCGCGAATGGCCGAGCAGGCGCGACATCTGCGGGTAGAGGGCGGCCAGGTCGAGCGTGACGAGGATGTCGGTCTCGCTGTCCTCGACCTTGTGCTCGAGCACGCGTTCCGCATCGAGCGGCGAATAGTTGACCACCGTACCGCCGGCCTTCATCACGCCGAAGAAGGCGATCGGGTAGTGCGGCGAATTGGGGAGATACAAGCCGACATGCACGCCCGGCTTGACGCCCAGCTTCTGGAATCCGCTGGCCGCATGGTCGACCATCGCGCCGAACTCACGGTAGCTGATGCGCCGGCCCATGAATTCGAGGAAGGGCCGGTCCGGCCATTGGGCGATCGCTTCGTCGAGCAGCTGCTGCACCGGCGAGATCGTCAGCGGCGCATCCCAGCGCACACCGGCGGGATACGAGGAAGTCCAGGGTTGGGCGTTGTTGGGCATTGTTGTCTCCTTGAGATATTGTTCTAGGGGGAAGTGGGGCGCCCGGCAGCGGTTGCCGGCGGGCGCCAGGTCTTGAAGTCAGCGCGTGGGAGCGTTCCGCGCCGTGTGGTTGGCAATGCCTTCGATCACCGCGGGCCACAGCGACACCGGCAGCGCATGCCCCATGGTGGGCAGGCGAAGGAGCTTCGCATCAGGAATGGCCGCGGACACGTCGATGCCGGCTTCCACCGGCACCAGCGGGTCGGCGTCGCCGTGGATCACGAGCGTCGGCACATGCGTGTTGCGCAGCGCCGGCTTGCGGTTGCCCGAGGCGAAGATGGCCGCCAGTTGGCGCGCAGTCCCGGCCGGGTTGAGCCCGCGCTCGAAGACCGCGCGGCCGCGCTCGGCATCGCGCGCCTCGTCTTCCGGGAAGGGATGCGGGCCGCGCAGCACGCGCCACACCTTGGCGTAGTGGGGAAGGTAGGCCTCCAGCGTCTGCGGCGCCGGGGTGAACAGCACGGCCAGCGCTTCCGGCGTCGGTGGCGGCAGCGACGGGTCGCCGGTGCTCGACATGATGCTGGTGAAGGACAACATGCGGTCCGCGTGATGGATCGCCATTTCCTGCCCGATCGCGCCGCCCATCGAGGCGCCGACGATGTGCGCGCGGGCGATGCCCAGCGTGTCCATCAGGCCGGCCACGTCGTTCGCCATGTCGACCAGCGTGTAGGGCGTCGTGAAGCTCTGGCGCGCCAGCGCCTTCATCATCAGCGCCTGCACGTCGGGCACGCCGAGTTGCGACATCGAGGTCGACAGCCCGACGTCGCGGTTGTCGAAGCGGATCACGTGCACGTTGGCCGCGGCCGCCAGGTGCGCGCAGAACACTTCGTCCCACGCGATCATCGAGGCGCCGAGCCCCATGACCAGCACCAGGGGCGTCGCACCCGGGTCGCCGAAGCTGTCCCAGGCCAACTCGACGCCGTTGGCCTTCGCGAAGTTCGGACGACTCACTTGCCGCCGGACTTGAGCAGGTCGCTGACCTGCTTGACGTTGTCGTTGATGCGGTCGCGCACCACGTTGAAGGCGTCGGCCTGCGACTTGGCGGCCAGCTCGGCCAGCTCCTTCATGTCGGCCAGCGCCTGCTTGAAGGCGGCGCGGCCCATCTCGTCGAGCTTGGCCAGCTGTTCCTTCGGATCCTTGCCCGGCATTTCCTTCGCCGCGCTCTGCCATTCGGTGATGGAGGTCTTGAGCATCTCGGCCTGGCGCTGCACCACGGCCTGCAAACCCTTGTAGGACTTCTCGTTGGCCTCGACCAGCGCCTTGAGGTCCTTGCGGCGGTTGTCCAGCACGGCGCTCGCCGCCCCTTGCAGATTCACGTTCTTGAAGGCTTCCGGCACGCCGGGCAGCTTCAGGCTCTTGAGCTTCTCGACAGCGCCCTTCAAGGGCGCGGTCATCGCTTCCTGCATGTCCTGCACGGCGCTGGTCGCGGGTGCTGCGGCCTTCTTGGCAGCAGCCGGTGCCTTCTTGGCGGCGGATTTCTTTGCAGTTGCCATGGTGTGAATCTCCTCTGGGGGGTGGTGAATGAATTGGGGTGACACGATACGCTGAGAGCGAACTTTCGTGGAGCCTCATCGCCGGTTTTTTGCATCGGGCTTTCCCGCTGTCCCGCGCGGGACTGGGAACGCGTCGCGCGAATGAGGGCGCCAGAAGCAACGACGCCCGCGGGCGCAAGGCCGGCGGGCGTGTATGTGGCTATCGAAACGGTGACTTGCGCATCGATGGAAATCAGCGTGCGGGCACCATGGCATCGGGCAGTTCGATCTTGACCTCGAGCACCTCGAGATCGTCCTGCCGCTCGAGGTTCACCTTGATGTCCTCGGGCTTGATCGAGACGTACTTGGAGATCACGGCCACCAGTTCGCGCTGCAGATCGGCCAGGTAGTCGGGCCGGGCGCTGCGGCCGCTGCGCTCGTGGGCCAGGATGATCTGCAGCCGTTCCTTGGCCACAGTGGCCGTCTTCTTCTTTTCGCCGAGCAGGAACGAGAGAAAAGACATGGCTTATCTCCCGAAGATGCGCTTGAAGAAGCCGGGCTTCTGCGCATCGATGAAGCGCAGCGGCCGGTCTTCGCCGAGGAAGCGGGCGACGACGTCGGTGTAGGCCTCGGAGACGTCCGTGCCCTTGTCGTGGATGGCCGGGATGCCCTGGTTCGACGCGTTGAGCACGGTTTCCGATTCGGGCACCACGCCGATCAGCTTGATGCGCAGGATGTCCTGGATGTCTTCCAGCGACAGCATCTGGCCGCCGGCCACGCGGTTCGGGTTGTAGCGGGTGATGAGCAGGTGCTCCTTGACCGGCTCCTTGCCCTCGATCGCGCGCTGGGTCTTGCTGCTGAGGATGCCGAGGATGCGGTCGGAGTCGCGCACCGAGGAGACTTCGGGGTTGGTCACCACCAAGGCCTCGTCGGCGAAGTGCATGGCCATCAGCGCCCCGGTCTCGATGCCGGCGGGGGAGTCGCAGATGATGTAGTCGAACTCCATGTCGGCGAGGTCCTTCAGCACCTTCTCGACGCCCTCCTGCGTGAGCGCATCCTTGTCGCGCGTCTGCGAGGCGGCCAGCACGAACAGGTTGTCGCACTGCTTGTCCTTGATCAGCGCCTGGTTCAGGTTGGCCTCGCCCTGGATCACGTTGATCAGGTCGTACACCACGCGGCGCTCGCAACCCATGATCAGGTCGAGGTTGCGCAGGCCGACGTCGAAGTCGATCACTGCCGTCTTCTTGCCCGCCAGCGCGAGCCCCGACGCAAAGCTCGCGCTCGTGGTCGTCTTGCCGACGCCGCCCTTGCCCGAGGTCACCACCACAATCTTGGCCATCTACGTTCCTTCTGAATTCTCAAATGCTGTTGGTTTGGGAGGCGTTCCTGACGGATTGCTTCCGGGTCATATCGGGTCGATCACGAGTTTCTTGTCGTCGAGGCTGATCTGCGCCGCCTTGCCGGCCACCTTGGCCGGGAACGGCACCTCGGCGGTGCGGTAGATGCCGGCGATGGCCACGAGCTGGGCTTCCAGGCAGGTCGTGTAGATGCGCGCGGCGGTGTTGCCCCGGGCCCCTGCAATTGCCTTGCCACGCAAGGGCGCATAAACGTGCACGTTGCCGTCGGCGATGACCTCGGCGCCATCGCTCACCACGGCCGTCACGATGACGTCGCCGCCGCGTGCATAGACCTGCTGGCCGGAGCGCAGCGGCTTGTCGATGACCAGCGTGCCGTTGGCCGGCACCGGGACCTCGCGCACGATCTGCGGCGCGGGGCTGGGGGCTTCGGCGGGCGGCGCAGGACGGGCCGGTGGCGCCACCGGCATGGCCGCGATCGACAGGCCGGCGGCGCGCGCGGCCCGGTGCTGTGCGTCGCTCCCACCGCGCACCGCGATGGGTTGCGTCTGGTGGCGCGCCAGCAAGGTGCGCAATGCCGCGAAATCGAGCGTCGTCGCGGCGTCCTCCGCGGGCAGTTGCGAGAGGTCGATGACCACCGGCTCCTGCTCGAAGAAATCGGGAGAGTCCGCAAGCTGTGCGTCGATGGCCTCGGTGAGCACGGCCAGGTCGGCCGTCTTGAGGATCACCGCAATCAGCGGAAGCGTCGCGCTCTTGAATTCAAAAACCGCTTTGGTACGCGCGGCGGATGCATCTGCCATGTAAAACGTCTGTGCGGAAAGCGGTCAAGTCTAACGGGCGCGGCGGGACGGGGCCGAGACTGTTGCGCTTGGTTTTAATTTCGGGGCACGCTAGCGTGCAGTCCAGGGGTTGATCACATGCAGCCCCATCGCATTGAAAGGCGCCTCGTCCTGGGTCGCAATCGAGCAGCCGTGCAGCGAGGCGATGCCCCCGATCATGCCGTCGGCAAGGCCCACGATGAAGCCGGTCTTGCGCGCCTTGTTCATGACTTCGGCGCAGGCGGCCGCAGCGGCCTCGTCGAACGCATGAACGCGGCCAGCGAGCGTGGCGATCACCGCCGTGTTGGCCGCTTCGATCGAGCGCCGACGGGCACCCTGGGGCAGGCGCATGACCCCGTCGAGCAACTCCATCACGTTGATCGACGTGGCGCAGAGGTCGTCGGGCCGTTGACGCGACAGCCAGGCGATCACGGCCGCTTCGGGTACCTGTCTGCTGGGTTGCGACAGCACGTTGGTGTCCAGGATGATCATTCGAAGTTCGCGGGTTGGCTGACTTCATCGGAGCGCTTGAAGAGAGCGTCGAGCTCCGTGTCGGAGAACGCTTCCTCGCCGGCCTCGGCGAGTTCCGCCTGCAACTTGCGGTTGATCTCCATGAAGGCTGCGCCCAGGCCACCTTTCTGGCGCTGCGTCGCCTCGATGAGGATGTTGCGGACCACCGCCGCGACACTGCCGCGCCCGCCGCGTTCCAGTTCCCTGGCGGCCATCGACTTCAGCTGCAGGTGCACTTCCTCGGGAAGGTCCCGGATGATCAGGGTGGTGGGCACGATTGCGTTCCTTGTGATTATGCTATCAATGATAGCAAGTTTGTTGAGTCTTGCAATCATCCGTTTCAACGCGATCCACAACCGATCCCGTCTGCGGTAAACCCTAGTCGCGGCGGCGACCCGGAAGTGCTCCACTTTTGTGGCCGTGCTCTCAGAATGCCTCTCTTATGGCCCATATCAACCAGGGAGTGCCTTTGAACCTCAACCTCAACGACGTCCTGCCCTTCAGGAACATCTTCGGCACGACGCCTGACGAGCGGCGGCCTTCCAGGTGGCTGATGCTGCTCGAGGGTCGGGCGCTGCTGGAGTTCTCGACGCTGCCCCTGGCCATGCCCTGGCTCATGTCGCGCGTGCCGAAGGGTGACGGGCACACGGTGCTGGTGCTGCCGGGCCTGATGGCCGACGACAACTCGACCATTCCGCTGCGGCGTTTTCTCAACTCGCGCGGGTATCAGACGGCGGGCTGGGGCCAGGGTGCGAACCTGGGGCCGCGCCGGGGCGTGCTGACGCAGTTGCGCCAGACACTCACCGACCTGCATGCGCAGTCCGGCCGCAAGGTCAGCATCGTCGGCTGGAGCCTGGGTGGCGTGTATGCCCGCGAGATGGCCCGCGAGTTTCCTGGCAAGGTGCGCCAAGCTGTTTCGCTGGGCAGCCCGCTCTACGGCCACCCGGACAGCAGCAGCAACGCATCGCAGCTCTACAAGTTCGTCAGCGGGCGCAACGACGTCGACCCGGGCGAACGCGGCGACGGTCCGCCGCCGGGCGTGCCGATGACGGCGATCTTCACGCGCTCCGATGGCATCGTCGGCTGGGGTTGCAGCATCGAGAAGAAGGGCCCGCTCAGCGACAATATCGAGATCGTCGGCGCATCGCACTCCGGTCTCGGGGTGCATCCGCTGGCGCTCTATGCCATTGGCGATCGCCTCGCGCAGCCGGAAGACGGATGGACACACTTCAAGCCCACCGGCCCCGAGCGCGCCTTGTATCCTGCCGACACCCCGTCCCGTTGAGCGCACTGCCCGCGCTCCCTCCCGCATTCCCATAAAAGCGACCAGAGAGACAACCCATGAAACACCTGAGCGGACTCGACTCGACTTTCCTGCACCTTGAAACCCCCGAGATGCCGATGCACGTCGGCTCGCTGAACGTGCTCGACCTGCCCGAGGGCTACGAGGGCAACTTCTTCGAGGACGCGAAGGCCAACATGCTGGCGCGCATCCACCTGGCCGACGTGTTCACGCGCAAGCTGGCGCTGATGCCCTTCGACCTGTCGAACCCGGTGTGGGTGGAAGAGGACGACCTCGACATCGACCACCACTTCCGCCACATCACGCTGCCCAAGCCGGGCAGCAACCGCCAGTTGCAGCAGGTGGTGGCGCGGCTGCATTCGGCGCTGCTGGACCGCAGCCGTCCGCTGTGGGAGTTCTACATCATCGACGGCCTCAAGAGCGGCCAGGTCGGCCTCTACACCAAGGTGCACCATGCGGGCATCGACGGGCAGGCCGGCGTGGAAGTCGGCAAGGCGATCTTCGACACGGCGCCCACCGGCCGCGTGATCAAGCCGCCGCGCGTCAAGCCGCGCGGCAACAAGTACCAGCTGGGCATGGCCGAACTCGCCAGCGCGGCGATGAAGAACACGGTGCAGCAGTACGTGAAGCTGTTCAAGATGGCGCCGGCGCTGGGCAAGGCCATTGCGGGGCTGGCCAAGCCGGTGGAATCCGCCGAGGGCAAGGAGGCGAAAGCGGCGCCCAAGAAGTTCAACCTGTTCGCGCCGCGCACGGTGCTGAACGTGGCCATCACCAACCAGCGCACCTTTGCCGGCCGCACGATCCCGTTGGCCGAGACCAAGGCGATCGGCAAGCACTTCGGCGTGTCGCTGAACGACGTGGTCATGGCCACCGTGTCCGGCGCCTTGCGCAACTTCTTCAAGGACACCAACGAACTGCCCGAGCAGTCGCTGGTGGCCGGCGTGCCGGTGAGCACGCGCGAAGCCGGTGACGACACGGCCAACAACCAGGCCAGCATGATCCTGGTGAGCTTGGCGACCGACATCAAGGACCCGATCGAGCGCATGCGCGCGATCAACACCTCGTCGACCTCGGCCAAGGGCGTGATGAACCGCTTCAAGTCGGTGATGATCGACGACTTCCCGATGTTCGCCGCGCCCTGGCTGATGTCGGGGATGGCGACGATGTACGGCCGCTCGGGCCTGGTCAACGTGCTGCCGCCGATGGCCAACGTGGCCATCTCCAACGTGGCCGGCGCGCCCTTCCCGATGTACTTTGCCGGCGCGTACGTCACCTGCTACTACCCGGTGTCGATCGCCAGCCATGGCACGGCGCTGAACATCACGGTGCAGAGCTACAACGGCCGCATGGACTACGGCCTGATCGCCTGCCGCCGCGTGCTGCCGGACCTGACCGACCTGGGCGACTACATGCTGGCCGAGCACCGCATGCTGCTGGAACTGACGAACACCTTGCCGGGCGATGCGAAGTCGGCTGGCGCGGCGGCCAAGGCTGCTGCGGCGAAGACTGCGATCCCGCACGCTGCACCGGAGGTGGTGAAGCCGAAGGCGAAGGCGGAGGTCGTCGAGGCGCCGGCCAAGGCGCCAGCGAAGGCGGCCGCTGCGAAGAAGCCTGCGGCCAAGAAGGCCGCTGTGAAGAAGGCAGCCGCGGCGGAGCTTCCCGCACCCGCTGCAGCCGCGAAGAAGACCCGCGCCCGCAAGACGCCGGCCAAGACCGCTGTCGCTGCCGAATAAGGCACCCACTTGCAAGAACGGCGCCCCAAGTGGGCGCCGTTTTCGTTGGAGGGTGCGTGTGGCTCAAGGCCCGGCCGCGTGGCCGATGTCCTCAGCCAGCGCAAGCTCCTCGCGCTCCCCGCGGGTTTCGGCAATCACGCCGAGGTCGCGCAGCTTGGCAATGGCTGCCTCATCGAACCCCGCTTCGCGCAGCAGCGCATCGTTGTCCTGGCCCATGCAAGGCGCGGCGCGGTGCGGCAATGTGACGCCCGGCACGCGGATCGGATTGGCGATCATGCGCGCGGCGCGACCGTCCTCGTAGTCGTAGTCGACCACGCCGTCGCGCTCGTGCACGAAGGGGTTCTCCAGCGCCTGTGCCACGTCGAACACCGGCGATACCGGCACCTTGCCGGACAGCCGCTCGATCCACTGCGCGGTGGGCGCCTGCATCAGCGCGTCGTCCAGCAGGCGCGTGACGCGGTCGCGGTTGGCCAGGCGCACGGCGAAGGTGGCGAGCTGCGGGTCGGTCGCCCATTCGGGATGCCCGAGTTCGCGCGCCAGGATCGGCCAGAACTTCTCCTTGTTGCACATGATGAAGAGCCAGCCATCCTGCGTGCGGTAGAGCTGGCTGGGCACCAGGCTCGGATGCCCGCTGCGCGCGGTGCGGCCTGTGACCACGCCGGCATTGAGGAACCAGGTGCCGGGGTAATTGAGGTTGTGCAGGGCCACGTCGAAGAGCGAGGTGTCCATGTCCAGCCCGATGCCGGTCTGCCGCGCGCGCGTCACGCCGGCCAGCAGCGCAAAGGCCGCAACCAGGCCGGTCATGAGGTCGATGATCGACAGGCCGTAGCGTGTGGGCGGTCCCTCCGGCTCGCCGGTGAGCGTGAGGTGGCCGGCCTCGGCCTGCATGAGGTAGTCGTAGCCCGGCCACGCACGGCGCGAGCCTTCGCGGCCATAGGCGGACAGGTGCGTGCAGACGATGGCCGGGTTCACGTCCTTGAGCGCCGCATAGGTGAGACCCAGCTTCACCGGGAGGTCACCGCGCAGGTTGTCGAGCACCGCGTCGGCACTGGCTGCGAGCTTGCGGAAGGCGGCCATGCCTTCGGGATGCTTGAGGTCGAGCGTGATGCTGCGCTTGTTGCGGTTGAAGGTCTGGAAGAAGTGGCTGTCTTCCTCGCCGAAGAAATGCGGCCCGACGTGGCGGCCGACGTCGCCGCCGTCCTTGTGGTTCTCGACCTTGATGATCTCGGCGCCGAGGTCGGCCAGGTAGGAGGTGCCGAAGGGGCCGGCGCCGTACTGCTCGACGGCGAGCACGCGCAGGCCGGCGAGGGGAAGGGAGGAGGTGGGTTGCTTGGACATGGCGTGTTCAATTCAGGACGGCCGCGGGGATGGAGGTGGTGGCCGGCGTCGGATCTGTTGCAAGCATGGATTCGAGCGTGCGCACCGACGGCAGCTTGTCGAGCGAAAGGACCTGCTCGCAGACCGCTTCCGCATGGCTGCGCGGGAACCAGAGCGTGGCGTTGTCCATGAACTTCTCGCGCACCTCGGCGTTGGTCAGCGGGCGTTCGGCATGGCCGCGGTTGACGGGTTCGCGGTGTACGTGCGTGCTGCCGTCGGTCATCTCGACGCGCACCTCGCCGGTGTAGTGGCGCGGGAAGGTCGAGGCCGGGTCCTCGACGTAGCGGATGCGCTGCATCAATGCGCGCACCGTGGCATCGCCGAAGGCCGCGGGTTCCAGTTCCTTCAGGCCGAGACGGCCGCGCAGCAGGCCGCTCGCGACCGCGTAGGGCAGGCTGAACTTGGCCTCGTAGTCACTGGTCGGGCGGCGCTTGGCGGCCAGCGGCTCGCACACGGCCTGCACCACGCCGGCCGGCACGGCCACCTCGACGCCGCGGATCTTGTCGACGTCGAGGCCCTTGCGGTGCAGCGTGATGGCCGCGTCGGCGCTGGCATGGACGAAGTGGCACATCGGGAAGGGCTTGACCGCGATGTTGTCCAACTCCCAGGCGCTGGCCCGGCCATCGGCGCCGATGCCGGCGGTGCCCAGTGTCATGTCGACCTGGGCTTGGCGGGCGGTGTCGAGGTAGCTGCGGAACAGGCCGTAGCGGCCTGCGTAGGGCGCATTGGGCGCAGGGATGCCTTGCTGCGCGAAGCTGGCGGCGGTCAGGCCCGCATTCGCGGCCCAGCCGGGGTGGATGCGTTTGGTCCAGCTGCCGTCCTCGATGAACTGCAGGCTGCCGCTGGCCAGCGACAGCGCGATGCCCTGCGCCGCCACCAGCGCATCCGCGTCCAGGCCGAGCAGCCGGCCGACGGCCAGCGCGCTCGCGAACGCGCCGACCACGCCGGTGGGATGGAATCCCTGCCCGTGGAAGCCGCTCTTTGCGACGCTGGCGATGCGCGCGCCCGTCTCCAGTCCGGCGATGTAGGCGGCCAGCATGTCGGCGCCGCTGGCATCGTTGGCGGCGGCCAGGTTGAACAGCGAAGGCAGCACGCTCACGCTGAGGTGCAGCACGCCGGCCATGTGGGTGTCGTCGTAGTCCAGGCCGTGGGTGAGCACGCCGTTGAGCAGCACGGCGTCGCGCAGCGGCAGGCGGCGGGAGATGCCGATCGCGCCGGCCGTGCAGGCGGCCGGCACGTTGGCGCCGGGCAGTGCATGCACGGCCTTCTCGAAGCGGAGCGCGAAATCTTCCTGCCGCGCTGCGAGCGCACAACCGATGGCGTCGAGCATGAGATGGCGTGCGCGCAGGCTCACCTCGGCGGGCACTTCGCCGAGGCGCAGGCGGTGGGTGAAGCCGGCCAGCGTGGAGGCGATGGGGTCGGGGGTGTCGGTGGTGTGGGTCATGAGGTTCGCGGTGGTGGTTCAGGGATTTCGAACTGCAAGTCAGCGAGGCTCGTTGGGGGCGCCCGCGGAGCGGCTTTGCCGGGCCGCTGGCTGCGCGCCCTCGAGGGGGTAGCGCCGCAGGCGCTTCGGGGGGGCTACTCGGCTTTTGCGCCGGAGTCCTTGACCGCCTTGGTCCACTTGGCGATCTCGGACTTGATGAACACGCCCAGTTGTTCAGGCGTCTTCACCATCGGCTCGACGCCCTGCGCGGCGAAGGATTCACGCACGTCCTTGCTGTTGAGCGCCTTGTTCATCTCGGCATTGAGCCTGGCCACGATGGGCGCGGGCGTATGGGCCGGCGCCATGATCACGATCCACGGTACGCCGCTGAAGCCCGGATAGCCGAGCTCGGCGATGGTGGGCAGATCCGGCGCGGCGGCGATGCGCTCGGGGCTGCTGACCGCCAGCGCACGCATCTTGCCCTGCTTGACGAAGGGCAGGGTGGCCACGGTGGTCTCGAACATCATCTGCACGCGACCCCCGATCAGGTCGGTCAGGGCCGGCGGGCCGCCCTTGTAGGGGACGTGGTTGATGTCGATACCGGTGGTGCTGCGGAACATCTCGGTCACCAGGTGGTTGGTGACGCCCACGCCGCCCGAGGCGTAGTTGAGTTTGCCGGGCTCGGCCTTGGCCAGCGCGATCAGGCCCTTCGCGTCCTTGACCGGCACGTCCATGTTGACGACCAGCACCTCGGGAACGATGGCGATGCCGCCGACCGGCACGAAGTCCTTCACCGGGTCATAGGGCAGCTTGGTGTAGAGGCCCGGGTTCACCGCCAGCGGGCCGGAGGAGGTCAGCAGCAGCGTGTAGCCGTCGGGTGGCGCGGCCATCGCCGCCTGCGTCGCGATGATGCCGGCGGCGCCGGGCTTGTTGTCGACGAAGAAGGGTTGCTTGAGCGCTTCCTGCAACTTGTTGGCAATGATCCGGCCCAGCGTGTCGGTGGCCTGGCCCGGCGGGAAGCCGGTCAGGATCTTGACCGCCCGGTTGGGGTAGTCGCTCTGGGCGAGCGCCGGCAGTGGGCCGAGGACGGCGGCAAGCAGCGAGGCGAGGAGGAAGGGGCGGCGAAGCAGGTGCATGGATGAAGTCTCCTTTATTTGTACGGACAAATATAGGAGTCTTTCGCCACGGTGTCAACAGCGCCGACGCGCCGGCCTCGAAATCAGCGCCGCAAGTTCATCCGATAGGTGAAGCGGTCGCTGGGATGCACGTTGTCGGCGACCTCGAGCAGGCGGTCCTTCCTGTCGTAGTAGCGGCGCACGATGCGCAGGGCCGGCGCGCCCGGCGTGCTCCCGAGGTTGGCCGCATCGTCGGCATCGAGCACGGCGCCGCTGAGCTCCTGTTCCACGCGGTCGATCGGCAGGCCGTACTCGCGCTCGATGAGGGCGTACACGGCCGTCTTGGTTGAGCGCAGCAGCGCACCGATGCCTTCGAGCTGCGGGTTGAGGAAGAGCCGTGTGATGCAGAACGGACGCGATTGGGCGGGTGCTTCATCGGCGCCTCCCGGGTCGCTGGCATAGCGGACGCCGAGCGCATAAGTCCATTCCTCCCCGGGGGAAACGCCGAATTCCTGGGCCTGCGCCTTGCCCAGCGTCACCTTGCCGATGTAGACGAAACGCATGTCGGTGTCGCGGGCGTACTGCAGCAGGTCGGGCAGCGCGCTGGCTTCCTGGGCGTAGCGGGCGGTGTCCGGCTTGGCGATGACGACGGTGCCGATGCGCGGGCGCCGCGTGACCAGGCCGGCGGACACCAGCACGCGGATCGACTCGCGGGCGGTGAAGCGGCTGATGCCGAACTGCTCGCACAGTTCGGCTTCGGTCGGAAGGTGGGCGCCGAGCGGGTAGGTGTCATCGGCGATGCCGCGGATGAACTCGCGTGCGATCTGCATGTAGCGCGGCGCGTCTTCGTCGACGTCCGGCGCGGGGGAGGGGGAGGGGGTGGTATTGCTCACGGGCCAATCATCCCATTGCCAACGGATTGGTTGACAGCATCGCGGGATTTCGTTTATTGTACGGACAATTAAAACGCCGACGAGACTCAGCTTGCCATCCTCGACTTCCACTGCCGCCGCCCCCCCGCGTTCCATGCTCTTCGTGTCTGGCGAGAAGCCGGAGCGCTTCGCGAAAGCCATGGCGGCCGGCGCAGACCTCGTCTGCATCGACCTCGAAGATGCCGTCGCCCCGGCGAAGAAGGAGGCCGCACGTGCGGATGCGCTGCGCTGGTTGGCGGAGCGCTCCACCGATTCGGTGCAGCCCGCCGTGGCGCTTCGCCTGAACGCGGTCCGCACGCTGGAAGGCCTTCGCGACGTGCTCGCGCTGGCCGACGCGACCGTGATGCCGGATTGGGTCCTGCTCCCGAAGGTGGAGGCCGCCGCGGACCTCCAATGTGTCCACGCGTGGCTGGGTACGAGGTGTCCGCCCCTGGTCGCCCTGCTGGAAACCCCAGGCAGCATCGATGGCGCTGCAGCCATTGCCCAGGCCGGCGGCCCGCTCGGCGCCCTCATGCTAGGCGGTGCCGACCTGTCGGCTGAACTCGGCGCGCAGTTCGGCTGGGACGCACTGCTCTACGCGCGCGCCCGCATCCTCCATGCCGCCCGCGCAGCCGACCTGCAGGCCTGGGACGTTCCGCACATCGACCTGAAGAACCCTGAGGGCCTGGCCGACGAAACACGCCGCGTGCTGGCGCTGGGCTTCGACTGCAAGACCGCGATCCACCCACAGCAGATCCCGGTCATCCACGACGCCTTCATGCCACCCGCCGAGCGCATCGAATGGGCCCGCGCACTCGCCGACGCATTGCCAGCCGACGGCGTCGCAGGCGCCTTCATGTTCCGCGGCGGCATGGTCGATGCCCCCGTGATCCGCAACGCGCGCCGCATCCTTGCCCGGGCCGGCCAGCGCTGACCTAACTCTCTTCACCCCAAACTCATCCGCAAACAGGAGACACCATGGTCCAGGTCATCAAGAAAATCGGCGAACAGCGTTATCGCGAAAGCTTCGGTCGCCACTACGAGGAATTCCACGTCGGCGACGTCTACGAGCATCGCCCCGGCCGCACCGTCACGGAAACCGAGAACACCTGGTTCACGCTGCTGACGATGAACACGCACCCGATGCATTTCGACGGCGAATATGCCAAGGCCAGCGAGTTCGGCCGCTGCATCGTCTGCAGCCCCTTCACTGTGGCGTTGATGGTCGGCATGAGCGTGACGGACGTGAGCCAGAAGGCGATCGCCAACCTCGGCTGGGGCGACATCAAGATGACCTACCCGGTCTATGCCGGCGACACGCTCTATGCCGCCTCTGAAGTGCTGGAGAAACGCGAGTCCGCCTCGCGGCCCGGTGCCGGCCTCGTGACCGTGCGCACCATCGGCACCAACCAGGACGACAAGGTGGTCTGCACCTTCACCCGCACCATGCTGATCGCTAAGCAGGGCCACAGCGTCGAAGACAAGGTCGGCTACTGAGCCGGCCCGGAGAAACACGAAATGGATGCCGTCACCACCCGCCCCGCGCCGGACATGTACGCCTCTTCCGACCAGCAGGAATTCGTCGACGCCGTCGAAGCCTGGGCCGAGAAGGAATTGCGCCCGGTCGCACGCAAGTACGACCTGGCCGATGAATACCCGCACGACATCGTCGAGCAGATGAAGGAACTGGGCCTGTTCGGCGCCACCATCGGCGAGGAGTACGGCGGGCTGGGCCTCTCGTCCTGGACCTATGCGCAGATCGTGATCAAGCTGTCGTCGATCTGGATGGCGCCTTCGGGCATCGTCAATTCGCACCTCATCATGGCGTCGGCGATCGAGCGCGCCGGCACCGCGGAGCAGAAGGCGAAGTACCTGCCGATGATGGCCACCGGCGAGTTCCGCGGCAGCATCGGGCTGACCGAACCGAATGCCGGCTCCGACCTGCAAGCGATCCGCACCGTGGCGAAGCTCGATGGCGACCACTATGTCGTCAACGGCAGCAAGACCTGGATCACCAACAGCATGCACGGGCACGGCACGCTGCTGCTGGTCAAGACCGACCCGGCCGCCAAGCCGCGCCACCAGGGCATGAGCCTGCTGATCGCCGAGAAGGCGCCGGGCTTCAACGTGGTCGGCAAGCTCAAGAAGATGGGGTATCGCTCCATCGACACCTGCGAGCTGAACTTCGAGGACTACCGCGTGCCCCAGGCCAACCTGCTCGGCGGCGTCGAGGGCAAGGGCTTCTACCAGACGGCCGGCGGCCTGGAACTGGGTCGCATCAACGTCGCGTCACGCGGTGCCGGCATCGCCGAGGGTGCGCTGAAGCATTCGCTGCGCTATGCCCAGGAGCGCAGCGCCTTCGGCAAGCCGATCTGCGAACACCAGGCGATCCAGATGAAGCTGGCCGACATGGTCACGCAGGTGGAGGGTGCAAAGCGGCTGATCGAGCAGGCGGCGCGCAAGTTCGACGCCGGCGAGCGCTGCGACCTGGAGGCCGCGATGGCCAAGCTGGCCGGCTCGGAGGCTGGTGCCTTCTGTGCGCAGGAGGCGATGCGCATCTTCGGCGGCTACAGCTATTCGGTGGAATACGAGATCGAGCGCTTCTACCGCGATGCGATGCTGATGTGCATCGGCGAAGGGACCAACGAGATCCTGCGCACGGTGATCGCGAAGCAGCTGATCGAGCGCTACAAGGTCTGAAAAAAAGCGGGGCCTGTCCGAGAGGCCCCGCATGCCGTCATGCGTTGCGCGACCGGCCCAGGAGTGCGTACAGCAGGATCGCCCCAAAGGTCGCCGTCCCGATCCCACCCAGCGCGAACTGCCCGAACTTCAGCGTGAAGTCGCCCGTGCCGATGATCAGCGTGATGGCCGCCACGATGAGGTTCCTGTTCTGCGAGAAGTCGACCTTGTTGTCGACCCAGATCTTGGCGCCGGCGATCGCGATCAGGCCGAACACCACGATGCTGACGCCGCCCATTACCGGCAGCGGAATCGCCTGGATCACCGCGCCGAACTTGGGGCTGAAGCCCAGCACCAGCGCGATCAGCGCGGCCACCACGAACACCGCAGTCGAGTAGATGCGCGTGGCGGCCATCACGCCGATGTTCTCGGCATAGGTGGTGACGCCCAGGCCGCCGACGCTGCCGCTCACCACGGTCGCGATGCCGTCGGCCATGAAGGCACGGCCCATGTAGCGGTCGAGGTTGCGGCCGGTCATCGCGGTCACGGCCTTCAGGTGGCCCAGGTTCTCGGCCACGAGGATGATGGCCACAGGCGCGATCAGCAGCATGGCGGGGCCGGTGAAGGTCGGCGCGGTCAGGGTCGGCGCGCCGAACCAGGCGGCGTTGGCGATGCCGGTGAAGTCCATCGGCTTGCCCAGGCCCATGCCGTTGGTCAGCACCGCGTAGACGATGCTCGCCAGCACCAGCCCGACGAGGATGAGGAGCCGCTGCACCATGCCGCGCGTGAACACCGCGACCAGGCCGACGCAGAGGAAGGTCACGGCCTGCATCCACGCTTCGAAGTTGTTGGCCGCCATGTTCTTGATCGGCACGCTCGCCAGGTTGAGCCCGATCACCGCCACCACCGCGCCCGTGACGACCGGCGGCATGAAGCGCTCGATCCAGCCGGCGCCGATCATCTGCACCAGCAGGCCGATCAGCACATAGACCACGCCGCAGGCGATGATGCCGCCGAGCGCCACGCCGATGTTGCCGTTGGGCCCGGTCCCCGAATACCCCGTGGCCGCGATCACCACGCCGATGAAGGCGAAGCTGGAGCCCAGGTAGCTCGGCACGCGCCCGCCGGTGACGAGGAAGAAGATCAGCGTGCCGACGCCGCTCATCAGGATCGCGAGGTTGGGATTGAAGCCCATGAGGATCGGCGCCAGCACGGTGGCGCCGAACATCGCGATGACGTGCTGCACGCCCATCGCCGCGGTCTGCGGCCAGGGCAGGCGCTCGTCGGGTGCGACCACGGTGCCTTGGGCCATGCGCACTTCACGCCAGCGGGGCAGGTAGCTTTCGCTTGAAGAGTTCATTCTTGTCTCCTGGGGCTAGCGAGGCAAAAGCATGGCCATCGTGATGCGCGAGACGCAGACCAGTTCGCCTTCTTCATTGACCAGGTCGATGGCCCACACCTGCGTGGTCTTGCCGCGGTGCACCGGGCGCGTGGTGCCGGTCACCCATCCGCTGCGGGCCGAGCGCAGGTGGTTGGCATTGATGTCGAGCCCCACCGCGCGATGGCCTTCGGGGGAGGAGAAGTGGGCGCCGGAGGAGCCGAGCGACTCGGCGAGCACGACCGACACGCCGCCGTGCAGCAGTCCGTAAGGCTGGATGGTGCGCTTGTCCACTGGCACGCGGGCGCGCAGGAAGTCGTCGCCGATTTCGATGAACTCGACGCCCAGGCTTTCAAGCGCGGTGCCCTTGTTACCCGAATTCAGTATGTCGAGGGAGATGGGTTTTTGCCAGATGGGCATGGATGCTTTCCGGATGTAGGAGAGAGGAGCAAAACTATAGCGAGCGCGCGGCGCGGGCCTAAGCTGGGCGGATGAGCGCACGGATTTTTCAATGACGCGACCTGCACGTTGGATGGCAGGCATCGCGGCCGCGCTGCTTGCGCTGGTGTTGGTCGCTGCCGCCGGCCTGGCCTGGTGGCTGCCGAGCGATGCGCAACTCGCCGCGCGCGTGGCCACGGAGTTCGAGCAACGCACCGGCGTGGCCCTGCGCGTGGGTGCCGCGCACTGGACGCTGCGGCCGGGCCTTTCGCTGGAGCTGCGCGACCTGACCACCATGCAGAAGGAACCGATCATCGTGTACCGCCTGGTGCTGCACGCCAGCCTGCGGGAACTGCTGGCGCGGCGCATTCGCATCGACGACGTGGAGGTGGAGGGGGCGGTGTTCCCGCGTGCATCGGCGCGCGAGTTCCGTGGTCGCGGTGATGCGACGCCCGCGCCGCTGGGCCCCTTCACCGCGCATCCGGTGCCCGTGGCGCAGGTCCGCTTCCAGGACGTGACCTGGATCGATCGGCGCGGCATCGCGCTGGCCTATGACGGCAAGGTCGAATTCGACGCCGGATGGATGCCGCACCACGCGGAAGTGGCGCGCCGCGGCGTGACGCCACCCGCACGGCTGCGGCTCACGCGAGAAGGCGACGAGGTCTTGAAATGGCAGACCGACATCGAGGTCGGTGGGGGCACCTGGAGCGGCACTTCGACCGTGGAGACCGTGAACGACCAGAAACTGCGCCTGCACGCCGACCTCGCGCCGCGCAACGTCGACATCGTGCAGTTGACGGCGGCCTTCGGGCGGCAAGCCGCCGTGGTCGGCCGCATCAACGGCAAGACCGAAGTCACGGCCGAAGGCGCCAACCCGGCCGAGTGGATGCGTGTGCTGCACACGCGCACCCGCTTCACGGTGCGGCCCGCAACGCTGCGCCGCTTCGACCTCGCCAAGGCGGTGCGCACCGCCGGCATCAGCCGTGGCGGCCAGACCCCGCTCGACGAAATCACCGGCACGCTCGACACGCAGGCGACGGACGACGGCACCGTGCTGCGCTATTCCAACCTGAAGGCGACATCGGGCGTGCTCACCGCGAGCGGCAGCGCCACCATGCTCAATCGCAAGATCGACGGCGAACTGGCGGTCGACATCGTCGATGGCGTGGTCGGCGTGCCGCTCAAGGTCAGCGGCACGCTGGACGCGCCGGAGCTGTCGCTGACCGGCGGCGCACTGACCGGCGCCGCCATCGGCAGTGCGGTGCTGCCGGGGGTGGGCACCGCGATCGGTGCGCGCATCGGGCAGCGCATGGAGAAGCTGTTCGGAAGTGACGACACGCCCAAGGGCGGCGCGACGAAGAAGAAGCCCGCCACGCGGTGATCGTTGCGGGGCAAGGCCTGGGGCCCGGATCGCGGCCACCCGCCTCTGAACAGGCAGCGTTCAGGTGATTCGTCGACAATCCTTTGACATTTACAGGATCTCGACACTGACCGACTTGCACATCCACGACTCCCCCGAGGCCATCTACCGTGACGTCGCCGCCATCGGCCGCATCAGTTCGGTGCCGACGCTCCTCAAGATCATTTGCAGCAACACCGGCATGGGCTTCGCCGCGGTGGCCCGGGTGACGGACGGCACCTGGACGGCGTGCGCGGTGCAGGACGACATCCACTTCGGCCTGCTGCCGGGTGGCCAGCTGGATGTGCGCACCACCTTGTGCATCGAGGCACGGGCCGCGCGCAAGCCGGTGGTGTTCGACCAAGCCAGCCTGGACCCGGTCTACTGCAACCACCACACGCCGCGCCTCTACAACATCGAGAGCTATATCTCGGTGCCGATCATCCGGCCCGGTGGCGAGTACTTCGGCAACCTGTGCGCCATCGATCCGCGTCCGTTGCGGGTGCCCGACCAGAAGACGGTCGCGATGTTCGAGAGCTTTGCCGAGCTGATCGGGCGCCAGCTGGCGCAGGAAGAGTCGCAGCTGGCCACCGAGACCGCGCTGCTCGACGAGCGCACCACCGCTGAGTTGCGCGAGCAGTTCATCGCGGTGCTGGGCCATGACCTGCGCAATCCGTTGGCGTCGGTGAGCGCCCTGGCGGAACTGCTGGTGCGCCGCAATACGGAGCCTGAGATCGCCAGGGTCGGTGAACGCATCCGCGGCGCGTCACGCCGCATGGCGCTGCTGATCGACGACGTGCTGGACTTCGCGCGTGGCCGCATGGGCTCCGGGCTGGTCGTGGCGCCGGCGGAGGTTGCGGACCTGGGTACGTCGCTGTCGGAGGTGGTGTCCGAACTCCGGCTCGCGCACCCGGATCGCCAGATCGACGAGCACATCGACATCGCCGCCAACGTCTGGTGCGACCGTGGGCGCATCCAGCAACTGCTGTCGAACCTGTTGGCCAACGCGCTGACGCATGGCGCAACGGACCAGCCGGTGCTGGTCGAGGCCCGGTCGGATGCGCGGGGCTGCCTGCGGGTGTCGGTGTCGAACGGCGGCGAGCCGATCGCGCCGACCAACCTCGCGAAGATCTTCGAGCCTTACTGGCGCCCTGCGGACAGCGGAGCAAATGGCGGGCTGGGGCTGGGGCTGCACATCTGCTCGATGATCGTGAAGGCGCACGGCGGCAGCCTGGAGGTGAGTTCGTCGGCGGAGGCCGGGACCTGTTTCACCGCGCGCGTGTCATTGGCCAGGGAGCGTGCTGGTGTCTGATGCCGACACCAGCTCGTACAACACCATCTTCGACAGCCGCCCGCGCAACGCGACCTCCTCGACACGCCGCGTCCGCAGCCGACCCTTCAGCCCTTCGAACGTCGCCTCCGACAGCAGCACCTGCGTCCCGAGTTCCTTGTTCACGCCCTCGATGCGGCTCGCCACGTTGATGGTGTCGCCGAAGGCGGTGTAGGCCAGCCGGTCGTTCGAGCCCAGCGCGCCGACCACGGCCGTGCCGGTGTGGATGCCGATGCGCGTGACGAAGGCCTGCCGGCCCTGCGTGGCCCAACGCGCGTTGAGCGCGGCCAGTTCCGCTTGCAAGTCCAGCGCGGCGACGCAGGCCTTGTACTCGGCATCGTCGAGCGCCGAGGGCGCGCCCCACAGCACCATGATCGCGTCGCCGATGAACTTGTCGACCGTGCCGCCGTGGCGCGCAATCACGCGCGTGGCCACGTTGAAATACTCGGTGAGTTGGTCCACCAGCACCTTGGTCTCGATGGCCTCGGAGATGCGCGTGAAGCCCTCGATGTCGGTGAACATCGCGGTGATGCGGCGCGGCTCGCCGGTGGGCGTGAGCGTGTGGCCTTCGTCGACGAGCTGGTTGACCAGGTCCACCGGCACGAACTTGCGGAACGCCTTCAACCCGCGCGCCGAATCGTCGAGCGCCTGGTCGAGTTGCTGGATCTCCAGCACGCGGCTCGGCACGCGCGGTATGTTGTCGAGGTCGAAGCGGCCGATGCGGCGCGCGATACGCGACAGTTGCTCGACCGGCAGCGTCACCACCTTCGACAGGCGCAGCGACACGACCAGGATGATGCCCAGCGACGCCAGCACCAGCGCCAGCAGCCACAGCACGTTGCGCCGCAGGCCACCGAGCAGCGCGTCCTCGGGCACCCAGCTCACCAGCAGCCAGTTCGTCGATGGCAGGTGCGAGGTGCGCACCAGGTAGCGACGGCCTTCGAGGTCCAGCGCGAAGTTCGTCTCCGCGGCGGCGCGCGCGCCGCCCCCGGCCAGCATGCGCGCATGCACCGCGCCCAGCACGCCGCCGCGCGGCACGTCGAGCTGCTTCACGTTGCCTTCGACATCGCTGCGCGCCAGCACCTGGAATTCCGTACCCAGCAGCGCCGCCTCGCCGCTGCCATCACGGCTGAACAGGCGCACGAACTCGGACAGCCGGCCCAGCGTGACATCGCCCGCGGCCACCAGTTGCTGCGTGCTGCCATCGGCGGCGCGGCGCCACGCCGGCAGGGAATAGGTGACGCCCAGTTCCTCGTGCTGCGCGGCGAACACGTACGGCTGCGACCAGACCGCCCCGTCGCGACCCGCGCTCAGCGCACTCTTGTACCAGCCGCGTTCAGTCGGCTGGTACTGCGTGTGCAGCGTCTCCACGCGCACCGTCTGAAAGCGCGCCTGCACGTCGGTGCTGTCGCTGGCCGGCGGCTTGAAGTGCCAGACCTCGGTGGTGCCTTGCGGTTCCGCCTTCATGTTGACCACGGCCGGTTCCGGGTGGCGCGTGACCATGAGCATGCGGCCATCGGCGGCCGCGACGTAGATGCTGTCGAGCTCCGGCGACTGCTGCAACAGCGTCCAGATCAGCTCGCCCGACTGGCTGTTGCCCTCGCCGCCGGTCTGAAGGCTGGGCGATTCGCTCATCGCCCGCACGGCCGTCGCGGCGTGGTTGAGGAAGGCGATGGTGCGGTCCTCGATGCGCAGGTGGTCGGCCTGGTGCGCCGACTCGCCGATGCGCGACACCAGCCGCTGCGACCCCCAGTAACCCAGCGCGATGAGCAGCAGCGACTCGACCAGGATCACGACCGTGATGATGGTGCCGACGTCGACGCGAAAACGACGCAGGCGCAGCGGCAGTTGGGGCGCGACAGGCATGGCGTGAGTGCAAGTGGGGCGACAGCAACGCGGGCGGGCCGACTTGAACTCGAGCCGCGGTGGAACTGTACAGGCCAGCCAACGCGGCTGCCTGATTTCTTGCGGACATGGTCGGTGGGCATATCGCACAAGGAAGCCGGCTTTGCGAACGGTGCCGAAGGGCCGGACGCACCGGCCCTGGTTCAGGCGGGCTGTAGCGCTGCCGGTGCGCCGGCGCGCTCGGCCAATGCGCCGAGGTAGTTGCGCGCGCGCTCGTCCCGCATGAGCGTCGGCAGGTCCTGGGCCTGCGTGACCACGCCCTTGTGCACGAAGATGAATTCCTCGCAGCTCTCGCGCAGGATGTCGATGTGGTACGGCTCGTTCGGATGCATGCACAGGAACACCAGGCGGCCTGATTGCTTCAGGCGCTGGAAGAAGTCGAGCATGAAGCCGATGTAGCCGTCCTGCGTGTTGAACTGCGGCTCGTCGAAGAGATGCACCCAGGGTGAATCGGTGGCCGCATGCTCAAGCAGGAAGTTCGGCTTGCCCTGCTTGAAGTGGCGCACCTGGTAGCTCTGGTGATAGTGGATGGCGAGGCGGTCGCGCTCGTGCGTGCGCACCTGGTGGATGTCCTGGCCCTTGACCAGCACGCGGCCGGCGCTCGGCTTGTTGCTGCCGGTGATGAGTTCGAACAGCGTGGTCTTGCCCGAGCCGTTGGGGCCGAGCACGCCGATGATGCGTGGCGTGGCGACTTCGAAGTTGGCCGCGAGCGTGAACGTCACCTGCTTGCGGAACGTGCCGCGCGTGTATTGGCGCGCGATGTTGTCGACGCGCAGGAGGGGTGTTGTCATATGCCAAGCAACCGACGTTGCAGCCCCGCGTCGCGCCGCAGCGCATCGGCAGGACCTTCATGAACGATGGTGCCTGCGTGCATCACATAGGCGCGGTCGGCCACGGCCAGCGCGCTCTGCACGTTCTGCTCGACCACGAGCACGGAGATGCCTTCGGCCTTGAGCCGCGTGATGGTCTTCATCACGTCTTGCACCACCTTCGGCGCGAGGCCCTGGCTGGGCTCGTCGAACAGCACCAGGCCGGGCGAGCCGAGCAGGGCGCGCGAGATCGCGACCATCTGCATCTCGCCGCCGGAGAGGTTCTCGCATTCGCGCGCCATGAGGTATTCGAGCGCACTGAAGATCTCGAAGCACTCCTTCTCCTGCCAGGCGCGGAAGCGCGTGCGCTTGCGGGCGATGGCCAGGTTGCGCGCCACGGTCAGCGTCGGGAAGATGCGCCGGTCGTCGGGCACCCAGCCGATGCCGCGGCGTGCGATGTCGTGCGTGTGGGCGCGCGTGATGTCGCGGCCGTCGAAGCGGATCGCGCCGCGCCGCGCGGGCGTGAGGCCGAGGATCGAACGCAGCGCCGTGGTCTTGCCGGCGCCGTTCGGGCCGAGCAGTGCGACGACCTCGCCGGCGCCGACTTTCAGGGAGACATCGAACAGCACCTGAGTCTCGCCGTAGGAGGTGTCGATGTTGGCGACCGACAGCATCTCGGCGGTCATGCGAGGGCTCCAAGATTCAAGCGCGCCACCCACTCGTTCTGCTTCAACGATTGCGGCGTGCCTTGCGCGATCACCTGGCCCCAGTGGATCACCGAGATCGTGTCGGCCAGGTCGAAGAGGAACTTCATGTCGTGCTCGATGATGACGATGGTGATGCGCTGCTTGAGGCTGCGCACCAGGTCGGCGAGCCGGGCCGTGCCTTCGGCGCCGAGGCCGGCGGTGGGTTCGTCGAGGAACAGCAGGCGCGGTTCGGCGGCCAGCGCGACGCCGATTTCCAGCGCGCGGCGGTCGCCATACGAAAGGCCCTTCGCAATCACGCGTTCCTTGCCCGCGAGTCCGACCCGCTTCAGCACCTCCGCTGCCTGCTCCTGCGCGCCGCTGTCGGCCCCGAGGTCTCGCCACGGATGGAAGCCTTGCCGACGCACGCGCGGCGTGGCCATCAGCACGTTGTCCAGCGCCGAGAAGTCATCGAACAGATTCATGATCTGGAACGAGCGCGAGATGCCGCGTCGGGCGATCTCGCGCGGCGCCATGCCTGTGATGTCTTCACCCGCAAAAGTCACGCTGCCGCGATCCGGCTTGTAGCGGCCTGTGAGCACGTTGAAGCAGGTGGTCTTGCCGGCCCCGTTCGGCCCCATGATCCCCGAGAGCTTGCCTTCCTCGAATCCCAGCGTGATGTCTTCCAGCACCACCTGCTGGCCGAAGCGCTTTGAGAGATTCATCGCCTGGAACAGCATGCTCACTTGGCACCGCCTTCCACGGCCACTGCCGCATCGAGGGGCCGCAATGCAGCGCGCGCCGGCTTTCGTCGCCACGCCTGCCACGCGCCCGCGATGCCATCCGGCTGGAACAGCACCATCGCCATGAAAACAAGGCCGTACCAGAGCAGCCAAGTCTCGGTGTACGCGCCGAGCAGGTCCCTCGCCAGGATGAAGAAGGCCGCCCCGATCAACGGCCCCCAGAAGCTCACCAGCCCGCCGCCGATCAGCACCATCATCACGACGAAGCCGGAGTTGTGCAGGCTCATCACGTTGGGGTAGGCCGACTGCTGCGTCATCGCGAACAGCGCACCCGCAAGCCCTGCAAGCGCGGTGGAGAGCGTGAAAGACAGCCACTTGTAGAGCCACACGTCGTAGCCCACGAAACTCGCGCGCGTCTCGTTCTGCTGGATCGCACTGAGCACGCGACCGAAGGGCGAATGCACCAGCCGCCACAGCGCCACGAGCACCAGCGCGAACACGACGAGGCAGAAGTAGAAGAGGGCGTCGTTGCTCTTCAGATCGAAGACGATGAAGCCGAAGTCCGCCGGCAGCCGCCGGATATTCAGCAGCCCGTCTTCCCCACCCGTGATGCTGTGCGCCTTGTTCGCCACGAACCAGGCGACCTGCCCGAAGGCGATGGTGAGCAGCGCGTAGTAGATGCCGCGCCGGTGCGAGATGAAGAGCGCAACCAGCGCGCCGAACAAGGCGGCCACCAGCACCGCGCCGATGAGGTCGAACCACAGGTTGGCCCACAGCTTCTGCTGCAACAGCCCGAAGGCATAGGCGCCGATGCCGAAATACGCGCCATGCCCGAAGGAGGGCAGGCCGGTGAAGCCCAGCAGCAGGTTGTAGCCCAGCGCGAACATCATCCAGATCATGATTTCCAGCGCCAGGTACTGGTAGAGCCCGACGCGCGTCACCCACAGCGGCGTCGACAGCAGCAGCACGAGCACCATCAGCATGGGTGCGGGGAACAGCGCTGCGCGGCCGGCGGGGAGTTGCATGGAACGTGGTCTCTTGAAAAAAACGTTGGAACGGCAACTGGACAAAACAGAATGTACGTTCTAGTATGAAAACATTCAAGAATATTTATTCGATCACGTTCCGTTCCACGCCATGGCTTCCGTTGCCACCTACGAACAGCTCAAGGACCAGATCGCGCTGGCCTATCCCGGCATGTCCAAGCAGTTGCAGCGCATCGCGCGCTTCGCGCTGGAGCGGCCGAACGAGCTGGCGCTGGGCACGGTGGCGGCCATCGCCGAAGCGACCGAGGTGCAGCCGTCCGCGATGATCCGGTTTGCCAATGCGCTGGGCTATGGGGGCTTCTCCGAGATGCAGCAGCTGTTCCGCAGCCATCTGGTGGAACGGTCCTCGACATACCGCGAACGCATCGACACGATGCGCCGCGCGCAGGCGCAGGGGGGCAACGGCGCAAGCGCACCGGCAAGTGTGTTGCACCAGTTGGCGACCGACTCGATGACCGAGTTGAGCCACCTCGACGAGAAGGTGCGCGAGGCTGATTTGAAAGCCGCGGTGAAGCTGCTCGCCTCCGCGCCGCGCATCCATGTGCTGGCGCAGAAGCGCGCGTTTCCGGTCGCTGCCTACCTCGCCTATGCGCTGAGCCAGTTGGAACTGCGCACGCACCTGCTCGATGGCGCGGGCGGCATGTTGCGTGAAAGCCTGCGCGCGATCGCGCCAGGCGAGGTGCTGGTGGTCGCGAGCTTCCGGAACTACTCGCCCGACGTGATCGAGGCCGCGGCGGAGGGCCAGCGCATCGGCGCGCAGGTGATTGCAATCACCGATGGGCCGCTGTCGCCGCTGAAGCCTTCCGCCAAGGTGTGCTTCGAACTGGCAGACGATTCGGCCAAGCCCTTTCGCTCGCTGGTCGCGCCGCTGTGCCTGGCGCAGGCGCTGGTGGTGAGCGCGGGCCATCAACTCGCCGAGCAAGGCTCGCAACGCAAGGTGCGCCGCGCGCCTTCCAGAAGGGGCGTGTCATGAGTGAAGGCCTTGCCGTCGCAGGAGAGCGCGCACCGATGTGCGCATCGCGGAGGTTTCATTGACCCGACCCTTCCACCTTATCTGCGTCGGCCGCGCCGCCGTCGATCTCTATGGCGAGCAGATCGGCGGCCGGCTCGAGGACATGCAGACTTTCACCAAGTACCTCGGCGGCTCGCCGGCCAACACGGCGGTCGGCTTGGCGAGGCTGGGACTGAAGCCCTCGATGTTCACGCGCGTCGGCGACGAGCACAACGGCCGCTTCGTGCGGCAAACGCTGGCGGCGGAAGGCGTCGACGTGGCGCATGTGGTGACCGATCCGAAGCGACTCACCGCGCTGGTCTTCCTCGGCATCCAGGACCGCGAGACTTTTCCGCTGGTCTTCTACCGCGACAACTGCGCTGACATGGCGATCGATGAAGCGGACTTCACCGCCGCCTACCTTGCATCGGCCACCGGCCTGCTGATCTCCGGCACGCATCTGTCGCAGCCTCAGCCTTACCGTGCGTGCGTCAAGGCGATGCAACTCGCACGCGAGAACGGTACGCGCGTGGTGCTCGACATCGACTACCGGCCGGTGCTGTGGGGCCTGACCAGCCCGGGCATGGGCGAGCAGCGCTTCGTGCCATCGGACCAGGTCAGCGCGCACATCCAGTCGGTGATCGGGTACTGCGATCTGGTCGTGGGCACCGAGGAAGAGATCCACATCGCAGGCGGCAGCACCGACACACTTGCCGCACTTCGCGCCTTGCGTGCATTGACGAAGGGCACGTTGGTCGTGAAGCGCGGCCCGATGGGCTGCGTCGTCTTCGATGGCGACATCCCTGAGGACATCGAGCAGGGCCTGCGTGGGCCGGGCTTTCCAGTCGACGTCTACAACGTGCTGGGGGCAGGCGATGCGTTCATGGCGGGCTTCCTGCGCGGCTGGTTGAAGGATGAGCCGCTGCTTCGTTGCTGCGCATTCGCCAACGCCTGCGGAGCCCTCGTCGTCTCGCGCCACGGCTGCGCACCGGCGATTGCAAGCTGGGAAGAATTGCAGGCATTCCTTGCACACGGCTCGCCGACGCGGCGGCTGCGCGAAGACACCGCGCTGGAGCATCTGCATCGCGTGAGCACGCGCACGCGGCACTGGGACGAACTCGGCATCCTCGCCTTCGACCACCGTGCGCAGTTCGAGGAACTCGCGCACCAGCATGGCGCCGCGCCGCAACGCATCGAGGCCTTCAAGCGCCTGATCGCCGAGGCCGCGCAGGTGGCGGCGCAAGTGCATGCGCAACCGGGCCTGGCCACCGGCGTGATCCTCGACGGCCGCTTCGGCAGCGACATCCTGCCGAGCCTCACCGGGCGCGGCTGGTGGGTGGCTCGCCCGGTGGAGGTTCCGGGCTCGCGTCCCTTGCAATTCGAGCCCGCCAAGTCCCTGGCATTGGAGATGCGCACCTGGCCCACCGAGCACGTCGCCAAGTGCCTGGTGAGCCTGCACCCTGACGATCCGGAGGCGCTGCGTGAAGCGCAGTTGCAATCGCTCGCCGAACTGCAAAGCGCCAGCATCGATACCTTCCACGAATTCCTCATCGAGGTGATCCCGCCTCGCAACCTGCGCGACGACGACAACGTGCTCGCCGAAGCACTCGCGCAGATCTACGCGGCTGGCATCCGCCCCGACTGGTGGAAGCTGCCCCCGCCCGCATCGGCCGAAGCCTGGACCCGCATCGCCGACACGATCGCCGCGCGCGATCCGCATTGCCGCGGCGTACTGCTGCTCGGCCTGGAAGCGCCGGAAGAACAACTGGAGCGCGGCTTCCGCATCGCCGCATCGCATGCCATCTGCCGCGGCTTTGCCGTGGGCCGCTCGATCTTCGGCCCCGCTGCCAACGAATGGTTTGCCGGCCGACTCAACGACACGCAGGCCGTGCAGGACATTGCACGCCGCTATACGCGGCTGCTCTCGCTGTGGCGCCATGCGCGGCGCGAGGCCAGCAACAACAACATCGCACTTCCTCTTTGAACAGGTGAATCAAATGAATCCACGGATCGGTTTTATCGGCATCGGCATGATGGGCCACGGCATGGTCAAGAACCTGCTGGCCAAGGGCTTCGCGGTCACGATCAAGGTGCATCGCAACCGTGCCAATGTCGAGGACCTGCTGGCCGCCGGTGCCACCGAGGCACGGACGAATGCCGCGGTCGCGCAAGCCAGCGACATCGTCTTCATCTGCGTCACCGGCTCGCCGCAGGTCGAAGCCATCGTCTACGGCAAGGACGGCGTGATCGAAGGCGCGCGCGAAGGCCTCATCGTGGTCGACTGCTCGACCGCCGAACCTTCGTCCACCACGAAGATCCGCAGCGACCTCGCCGCCCGCAGCGTCAAGCTCATCGACGCGCCGCTCGCACGCACGCCCAAGGAAGCGGAGGAGGGCCGCCTCAACACCATGGTCGGCGCGACGCCGGAGGACTTCGCCATCGTCGAGCCGGTGCTCAAGGCCTTCTGCGAGAACATCTTCCATGTCGGCCCGCCCGGCCATGGCCATGTGCTCAAGCTGGTCAACAACATGATGGCGATGGGCTTTGCAGCGTGCATCGCCGAAGCCTTCGCGGTCGGGGCCAAGTCGGGATTGGACCTGAAGCGTCTCTACGACGTGGTGTCGGTCGGCGGCGTGAACTGCGGCATCTTCCAGATGATGGCCGCGAAGACCTTGACCGAAGGCACGCTCGACGGCTTCAAGTTCGGCATCGCCAATGCGCAGAAGGACCTGCGCTACTACACGCACCTGGCCGAGATGCTGCCCGTGTCCAGCTTCATGGGCGAGGCCGCGCACCAGAGCCTGGTGCAGGCGGTGAACCTCGGCTTCGGCGACAAGCTCATCGCCTCGCTGTTCGAGGCGCAGGAGAGGGTCAACGACGTGAAGATCGTTCCGCGCTAGGACTGTCGACTCGCGTTGGCAAGCCTGGCCAATGCGATCTCCGTTTGTAGTTCGAACAGGCCGCTCAACCTTGCAGGAGACAAACCATGAACAAGACGGATCCACTCCCTTCGCGCCGCAGCCTGCTCAAGGGCACGGGGCTCGCGCTGGCCGGCGTCGGCCTCTACGGCGTTGCGCCCTTCATGGGACCGTGGAAGCACAACCGCGTGTGGGCGCAGGCCGCGCAGAAGAAGCCGCTGGTGATCGGTCTCACGATGGATGCGTCTGGCATGTACGCCGCATCGGGCGGCGAGGAGCGGCTGGGCGCGATGATGGCGATCAAGGAGTTCAATGACAAGGGCGGCGTATTGGGCCGGCGCATCGAGGCCATCCACATCGACACCGAGACCACGCCCGCGACCGGCTCGCGCGTGGCCGAGCGCATGATCACGCGTAACGAGGCGACCTACCTCATCGGCGCGGTGCATTCGGGCGTGTCGAACGCGATCTCCCAAGTCGCGCAGAAGTACGGAACCATCTTCCTCAACACGAATTCCAGCTCGCCGACCGAGGCCGGCAAGGACTGCCACCGCACCAAGTTCGTGTGGGATGGCAACGGCACCAACTTCAGCAATGCCATCGTCAAGAACGCCATCGCCGCCAGCGGCAAGAACTGGGTGCTGCTGACCAACGACTACGTCTGGGGCCACACCACCTCGAAGGCCACGCGCGCGATCGTCGAGGCCAACGGCGGCAAGATCATCGACGAGCTGCTGGTGCCGCAGAACACGCGCGACTTCTCGGCCTACCTGCTCAAGCTGCAACAACTCAAGCCGAACGTGGTCGCGACCGCCGTGGGCGGCGACGACATCAAGGCGCTGCGCCAGCAAGTGGTGCAACTGAAGATGCAGCAGAGCATCGCGTGGATCAACAACCAGCAGGACTGGCCCGATGTCTACGGTCTCGGACCGGAGGCGATCTTCGGCGTGTTCGGCACGACCTGGTACTACCGGCTCGACCTGCCCGGCGTGAAGGAGTTCGTCGCGGCCTACCAGAAGCAGTTCCCGGGCATGGCGATCCGTGTGCCGGGCAACGTCTATCACAACAGCTACATGGCCACGCGCGAACTGCTGCGTTGCACCGAGGAGGCCGGCACCACGCAGAACATCGCGGTCATCAAGAAGCTCGAAGGCCGGCAGATGAAGGCGGCCGATCGTCTTCAGCACTTCGACGCCTGGATGGACCCGGTCACGCACCAGTGCCAGCAGACGATATATATGGCGCGCTACAACGATCAGCCGGCCGAGAAGGACGACATCTTCAAGATCATCACCCAGGCCAACCCCAAGGACGTGATGGATACCGACGCGCAAGGCACCTGCAAGCTGGAGAGCTACGAGTCCACGCCGAGCTACGACGTTTGATCTGAGAACGATGGACTTCATCGGCAACCTGCTGCCTTTCCTGGTCAACGGCATCTCGCTCGGGCTGCTGTTCGCGTTGATTGCGCTGGGCTTCATGCTGATCGTCGGCGTGATGGAGACGATCAACCTGGCGCATGGCTCGCTGTTCGCGCTCGGCATGTATGCGGCGCTGTTCATCGTTGCGCCGAGGTTGGGGCTTTTTCCGGAAGCCGAGGCCTGGTACATGGGCCTGCCGATCGGCTTGCGCTACATGCTGGCGCTGGTGCTCGCGCCGGTGTTCGTCGGCGTGTTCGGCATGCTGCTGGAGTTGTGCATGCGGCGCACCTACGGGCGCGATCCCTTGTACGGTCTGTTGCTCACCTTCGGTGCGGCGCTGGTCATCGAGGAAGGCATCCGGCTCGTGTGGGGTTCGTCGGAGAAGCAACTGGCCTTGCCGGAGTCGATCTCGGGTGCGGTGCTGATGGGCGACCTCGTGTACTCGCGCTATCGCTTCTTCGCGAGCGCGTTCGCCGTCGTGATGATCGGCCTGCTGTGGCTGTTCCTGCAAAAGACGCCCTACGGCGCGATCATCAAGGCCGGCGCGCACGACAGCGAGATGGTGCGCGCGCTCGGCATCAACCTCTCCCGCCTGCGCCTGTTCGTGTTCGGCCTGGGTGTCGCACTGGCCGCCATTGCCGGTGTGGTGATGGCGCCGATCTGGGGCATCCGGCCGCATGTGGGCGTCGACGCGGTGGTGCCGGCCTTCCTCATCATCGTGCTTGGCGGCGTGGGCTCGCTATGGGGCGCGGTGATCGCGGGGCTGATGGTCGGCATGGTGGTCGGGCTCACGGGAGCCTATGCGTCGGAGTGGTCGCTGATGTCGATGTACCTGCTGTTCATCGCCGTGGTCACCTTCCGTTCGCGCGGATTGTTTGGAAAGAAGAGCGTGCTGGATGCCTGAGCAGGACCTGAAGACGACTTCCACCGCGTTCGATCCGCAGTCCCTCGCCGGCCTGTTCGACCTGCGCGACCGCGTTGCCTATGTGCCCGGTGGTTACGGCGGCATCGGCGAGGCGATCGCGTGGGGCTTGGCGCAAGCGGGCGCAAAGGTCGCGGTGTCGGGTCGCGATGAAGCGAGAGCGATGGAGCTTGCCGCCACATTGCGCGCAGCGGGCCACGACGCGCTCGGGCTCGCGATGGACGCGCACAGTGTCCCGGACATCCAGCGTTCGGTCGATGCGGTGCAACGCCATTTCGGCGCGCTCGACCTGCTGCTCAACTGCGTCGGCATACAGCGCGAGCAGGCCTTGCTCGACGTGTCCGAGGAGGCCTTCGACGAGGTGGTGCAGGTCAACCTCAAGTCAGCGATGTTCCTCGCGCAAGCGGCGGCCGGGCACCAGATCGCCGGAGGCCGTGGCGGACGGCAAGTGCACCTGCTGTCGGTGCGCGCGCAACTGGGCTTGCGCGGCCGCGGCTACTCGGCGTATGCGAGCAGCAAGGGCGCACTCGTCATGCTGATCCGCCAGCACGCAAGCGAACTCGCGCCACATGGCATCACCGTCAACGGCATCGCACCGACCGTGGTGCGTACCGAGATGGCCAGGCACTGGTTGGACAACCCGGTCACGCACCAGCAGGTGCTCGACCGCATCCCGCTGGGCCGCGTGGCCGAGCCATCGGACGTGGCCGGGCCAGCGGTGTTTTTCTGCTCGCCGGCGGCCGCGTTCGTCACGGGCCAGGTGCTGTACCTGGACGGCGGTATCACGGCAAGCCAGTAGGGCACCGGGTCAAGACCCCAACGCGCAAGCGGCTTCCTCCGGGCGCTATCGTGAAGCACCCGCAAGGAAGCCGACCTCATGCCAGACAAGCCCATCAAGATCCCTGGCCCCGACCATCCGATCACGATCGCACGCAATCCGTCGCGCGTGACCGTGACTGTGGCCGGCAAGGTACTCGCCGACACCACTGAAGCGCTTAGCTTGCGCGAGGCGAACTACCCGGCAGTGCAGTACATCCCGCGCAAGGACGTCGACATGGCGCTCTTGCGACGCACCGACCACGCGACGTACTGTCCCTACAAAGGCGACTGCGCCTACTACAGCGTCCCTTCGGGTGGCGAGCGTTCAACCAATGCGGTCTGGACCTACGAAGCGCCCTACGAGGCCGTGGCAGCCATCAGGGACCATCTGGCGTTCTATCCGGATCGTGTGGACCGGATCACTTGAGACGAAGCCGCGTAGACGGGCGCTCCCCGCAGCGAGCACACTGCACAAAAGAAAACCGGCCCTGCGAATCCACAAGGCCGGTCATTCAAACGATCAAGCAAAGAGATCAGTGCTTAGCCACAGGTCCCTTAGCCCGCATCTTCGACACCGCATCCGCCGTCACCGAAGCAGGCTGCCCACCAAAGCGCACCCGCAGGTAGTTGCTCAGATCCGCAATCTCCTGGTCGCTCAGATCATTCGCAAACCCGGGCATCTCCTGCATGCGCTCATACCCCGTGAATTGCTGCGCCTCGATCCCGTCCAGCACCGACACCACCAGGTTGCGCGGATCACCGATGCGCAGCGTCGAGTTGCCAGCCATCGCCACCGCCACATGCGACCTGCCCTCACCGCTCACGCCGTGACAGCCCGCGCACACGTTCAGGTAGGTCTGGCGCCCCGGCCCCAGCTTCTGGTCCGCCGTCGCGTCTTCCTTCGCCGGCACGGCCTCCATCGGCTTGTCACCCGTCATGAAGCGCACCATCGCCTTCCCGTCTTCCTCGGTGAGATGCTGCGTGCTCAGCGCGACGACCGTGTGCATCTCGCCCCAGGCCGAACCTTGCGGCGCGATGCCCGTCTTCATGAAGGTGCCGATGTCCTTCTCCGTCCAGCCGCGCTCGGCCAGGCCCTTGGGCGTGATGTCCGGCGCCAGCCAGCGGCCGATCTGCGCGCCTTGCCATTGCAGGCCCAGATCCAGCTGGCCCAGCGCGCCGCGCGGCGTGTGGCACTCGGCGCAATGGCCCAGCACGTTGGCCACATAGCGACCGCGCACCCACTCGGGCGACTGGCCCTGCGACGCCACCGGCAGCTCGTCCTTCAGGAACAGCATCTTCCAGAACATCATGCCGAAGCGGATGTTGTACGGGAAGCGCAACTCATCAGGCTTGCTCGGCTGCGCCACCGCAGGCAGTTGCATCAGGTAGGCGTAGATCGCATCCACATCCTCGCGCGGCATCGCGCGATACGACGCGTAGGGCATCGCCGGATAGAGGTGGCGGCCACCAGGCGAAGTGCCATCGTGGACGGCCTTGTAGAAGTCGTCCTTGCTCCACTTGCCGATGCCGTGCTGCGGGTCGGGCGTGATGTTGCTGCCATACATCGCACCGAACTCCGACTCCAGCGCCGCGCCGCCGGCAAAGGGCGCGCCACCAGGCGCGGTATGGCAGGCCGCACAGTCCGCCGCCTTGGCCAGGTACTTGCCGCGTGCGATCTCGTCGGCGCTGGACTTCACCGGCTTGCCGTCGCCGGTCGGTCCACCGCCGCAGGCGGTCAGGGCCAGGGCCACGCCCAGCACAGCCGCAACCCGCGTGAGGGGGTGATGAAAGAGGGCGCGCATGCTCAACCCTCCGTGGTCAGGCCGGGCGTCGACAGGATCACGTCCTTGACCGCCTCGTAGTAGCGAACGTAGCCCGTGCAACGGCACAGGTGCGTGTTGAGCGACTTCGTGATCTCCGCCTCGACCTTGCTCTTGGCGATCGGCTGCCGCTTGAGCCGCTCGACCAGCACGGTCGCGCCATTGACGAAGCCCGGCGTGCAGTAGCCGCACTGGAAGCTGTAGTGCTCCAGGAACTTCTGCTGGATCGGCGAGAGCATGACCACTTCGCCCTTGTCGTTGCGCTGCGCATGGCCTTCGACCGTGCGCACCTTCTTGTCGGCGAAGAAGTGCGCGCCGGTGATGCAGGTGCGCACCTCCTCGCTGGCGCCGCCCGGCTTGTCGACGATGACCACGCAGGCCCGGCATTCGCCGATACCGCAGCCCAGGCGCGAACCGGTCAGGCCCGCGTACTCGTGCAGGTAGTCGATCATCATCAGACCATCGGGCACGTCCGTCGGGCCGACGTCCTTGCCGTTGATCGTGAGCTTGAGCGGTTTGACCGCCGGCATCGTGCTCATTGCAGCACCCCCCTGATTTTTTCCGCCGTGATCGGCAGTTCCGTGAAACGATGGCCGGTGGCATGCGCCACGGCGTTGACGATGGCCGGGACGATGGGAATCATCGTCACTTCGCCCATGCCCTTGGGCGGATCCGTGTCCGACAGCGCCGGCAGGACCTCCGCACGCTGGCTCCACACCGCGACGTCGGCCGCGCGCGGCAGCGTGTAGCGGTTGAAGTTCCAAGTGCCGTTGCCGGGGCCGTCCTCGTACAGCGGCAGGTACTCGTGCAACGCATGCCCGATGCCCATCGCGATGCCGCCCTGGATCTGGCCGGAGACGAGCTCCTTCACGATCTGATTGCCGCATTCGAGCACCGACTGGTGGTTCATCAACTCGACCTTGCCCGTGGCCCGGTCGACCGAGAGCTCGGCGATCGTCGCGATCGCGGCGTAGTAGGTCACGCCGGCGTTGTTGCGCTGGATCGGCGGATAGAACAGCTTCTTGCGCGTGATGAAGTGATAGCCGCCGGTCGTCGCGCCGGTCTTGCGCTTGGCCTCGGGTGCGTTGTCGCCGTAGCGCACGGACAGGCCGTCGAGCGGACGGCGCATGTTCTGTCCGTCGACCTCGAAGTCGGCCTCGGCCCACTGCCAGCGGTTGAAGGTGTGGCCGATCGCGCCGGTCACGACACCCAGTTCATGCGCCCGCCGCGCCAGGCGCGCGAGCGTCAGCGGCTCCATGCCGGCACAGGTGAGGCTGCCGTTGACCCAGCGCGCGTCGTCGATGCGCACGACGTGCGGCGCCGCCTGCCCACCGCCGATGCCCGCGCTCCAGATCGACATGGCCGCCGGCCACAGGCCGTGCTCGAAGATCACCCGCGCCGTCTCGCGCGTGCCGTGCGAGAAGTAGTAGGCCGAGTTGCTGGCGCTCGAGGGCGAGCAATAGTTGGGCGTCCAGGCCGGGTTGGACACGGCCTTGTCCTGGTCGGCCTGGCTCGACAGGTACGGGTCGCCGCTCGTGACCATCGGCAAGTCGGACCATTCGGTGACCGAGGTCTCGATCTCATCGGCCGCGCGGCCGAACCAGCGCGACACCACCACCGCCTGGGAGGTCTGCATGCCGGTGCCCATCTCGGCGCCGCTGTGGCGCATCACGACGCGGCCTTCCGGCGTGATCTCGAGCTTGACGAAGCAGGACTCGGCGCCGGTGCCGAAGTCCTTCTGCACGCAGCCGAAGCCCACGCCGTAGCGCTTGCCCGGGTTGGCCGCCTCGTACTCGGTCTTGCGCTTGGCGCGATTGGTCCACAGCGGGTTCTTCTGCAGCTTTTGCATGCACTCGTCGGCACGGATGGCCCCGCCGGGAATCGCGCCCTGGCTGTTCTTCATGCCGGACTTGAGCACGTTGCGCAGCCGGAACTCGACCGGGTCCAGGCCCAGCTTCTCGGCCACCTCGTCGACCAGCATCTCGGTCGCGCCCATGGACTGAAGCGTGCCGTAGCCGCGCGCCGAGCCGCAGTCGATGGCGCGCGTGGCCAGGCCGACGGCGGTGAAGTCGCTCTTGGGCAGGTAGTAGACGCTCTGCGCCGAGGTGGCCGCCACCAGCGTGACCGAAGGCGTGAAGTTCATGCGCCCGCCGCCATCGAGCTGGAAGTCGCCCTTGAAGGAGCGGATCATGCCGCTCTTCTTCTCGACCGCCATCTTGTATTGCATGCGGATGCTGTGGCGCTTGAGCGAGGTCTGGAACTGCTCGAAGCGGTCGTTGGCCAGCCGCACCGGCTTGCCCGGCGAATAGAACGCGGCCATCGCGCCGTAGTACGGGAAGTTGTAGTGGTCCTTGGAGCCGTAGCCCACCGTGTAGCACGGGTGCAGGAACAGGTTCTTCACCGGGAAGCCAGCCTTCGCCAGCATCTGCGTCATCGACTCGACCACTTCGACCGGGCCCTGCGTGGGCACGACCATGTGCAGCTCCTGCTTGTCGGGGTCGTACCAGCAGTTGGCGTTGTCGGGTTCCAGCGCGGCGGTGTCGATGGATTGGGAGAAGTATTCGCGGCTCACCACGAGCAGGTCTTCGCCGGGCTTCTCGAGTTCGTCGGCGATGGCCTTGGCATGTGCCATGCCCTGTTCGCCGATCTTGCCGCCCATCAGCGCCTCGGGCCAGTTGGCCTGGCGCTTCTTGAAGGACGGGAACAGCACCGTGTCCTTCAGTGTGGAGAAGCTGTCGTCGTCGTAGGCCGTCGCGCCGCCGACGCGGACGTAGCGGAAGCCGGCCCAGGGCTCGCGCTCCAGCGGACCGGTGACGGGGCCGCCCTTGACCACGCTGTTGTTGTCGAGGGAGCGCAACTTGGTCTTGGCGTAGCGGAAGCGCACGAAGTCGTTGTAGATCAGCAGCGCGACCGCATGGCCCAGGTAGGCGGGCGTCTTGCCCGTGGGCAGCAGCATGTCCTCGCCGTAGAAGGCCGGGAAGGCGACCTTGTCGCGTTCGAGGTCCTCGGCGGTGACGACGCGGTCCGGCTTGAGGTCGTCGCCGAGCGCCGAGATGTCGATGCCTGTGAATGCGCGATCCGCGAAGGTGGCGCGCAGCAGCAATGCGTGCGATTGGGTCTGCGGCCAGTGCGGCAGGTCGCGGGATCGGATGTCGTAGGCGAACACCTTGTCGCCCGTGACCTTGGCCGTTCCGTCGACGCGGAACTTGACCGATCCGTCCGCGCTGTTGAAAGCAATCGGCGTGAGCAATTTGCTTTCGAACAGCGCTGCGTACGCGGGGCTGAAGAGCGGCGCCACCCAGACGCCGAGGCCGCCCGCGGCACCCATCTTCAGCAAATTTCGCCTGGACACGCCAGTGCGTTGATTCATCGTCACCTCCTTATTTCCGTGCCATTCGATAAGACATCGGACTTATTCATCGTGTTGCCTCAAATGGAATCGTGTCCCATTTGCAGCATGCCGAGTGTCATGTCTGTGCCAGAAAGAAGCAAAGAAAAAATGACAGATTGCGTTCAGGTGGTGACACGGCGCAACGTCTTGAATTAATTGCAAATGTCAACCATCTTTGCCTATACCTGAGCATTCAATCGAAAGCATCCAGGAATTCGGATGGCCTCCATGGAATTGACAAATAGTTGCATTGGCCGAATTTCAGCGCGGCGGCTGCGCGAATGCAGCTACGTGCTTTGCGCGCCGGCTTGCAACGGCAAATCGATGGTGGTGGCCAGCGGCAGGCCGGTGATTCGCTCGCCACTGGCAATGACGAAGGAGCGCGTGGCATCGCGCGACAGTTCGGCCAGCGTGCGCCAGAGGCAGCGGATCGATGCGGCATCGAGCGCACCGGTGGGCTCGTCCAGCAAGGTCACGGGGCGGCCCGCCGCCAGCGCGGCGGCCAGCCAGACCTTGCGCCTGGAGCCGGTGGAGAGCATGTACATCGGCTTGTCGATGTGTGGCGCGAGGGCGAATCCCTCGACCAGCGATTGCCAGCGGACGGCGTCGAAGTGCGCATCGTCGGCGCACAAGGCCGTGGTGCATTCGCGACCCGATTTCTGCTTGTCGAACGCGTCGGTGTCCGGCTCGACGAAGAACACTTTGCGGCGATAGGCCTCGGGTGCGGCGTCGAGGCGCACACCCTCGATGGACAAGCGCCCCGTGGCCGCTTGCCTGCCGGCCAGGATGCGCAGCAAGGTCGTCTTGCCGCTGCCCGTGTCGCCGTGGAGGAGCGTGACGCCGGCGCCGATCGATGCAGTCCAGCGCGTTGCGAGCGGAGGCTGCGACGGGTACGCGAAGCCCAGGTCTTGCAGCTGCAGGATGGCGTTGTGGGGCGCGGTCATGGAGCTTGGACAGTCGGAAAGGTGCACAGTGTGGTTGCGGGAGATTGTGTCAGCCCGGTTCCGGCGCAGGATCGCAAGGCACCGCGCATGGCATAGGCCACGCGGAGGATCGCGCGTGCGCGCCGGCGTCGCTAATCTGCGGCCATGAAGGTAGTGCACCAACGACGCTGAGCGACCGATGTCCGCCAGTTCATCGCCAGACACCCCGATCATCGTGCTGTCGCCCGACGGCATGCTGCGCGTGGAGCACCGGCATTACGACGACGACCGCGGCGGCCCCTGGGACACCGTGCGCGTGGTCGCGCTGCCGGGCGAGGAAGTGCTGGTGCAGTTGCCCAACCGCGGCGTGACGAGCGAGCCAGTCGTATTTCCCGGCCATGGCATCGCGGCGGTGCCGGTGACGGACAGCGAGGGTCATTGGCGTCAGTTGCGCATCGACGCGGTGAAGCGCATGTTCCGCCTGTCGCCGGGCGAGGCGGATGAAGCGCTCGACCTGCTGCCACAGCGGCTCGGCTTTACCGGCCCGGCGCAGCACTATGCGCCGCCGCCGCGGCCCGTCACCCTGGCGCAGCGCATCCTCATGACCACGCTGGCCGTCGCGAGCCTCGTGTTCGTGCTGGGCGGCCTGTGGATGGTGCTGGAGGGGCACAGCAGCACCGAGAAGTGGAACGGCGCCCTGGGCGCGTTGTTCTTCGGTGGCTGCCTGGCGATCGCGTTGCGGGACCTGCGGCCAGGGCGCTGACTAAAGGGGCGCGATCGGGATGCAGATCTGGCATTCGAATGCGCCCGTCGCTGCGTCGTAGGCATTGGCCACCGGGTAGTACTCGAAGGCGGGCCGGTGGTCGAACTGGAAGCCGCTGGCCGGCAGCCAGTCGCGCAAAAGCGCGTTCCATGCCGGGAGGATCCCGTCGGGCGTGCCGCGGTACGCCAACGCGGCATAGCGGCCACCGGGCAGTGTCGTCTTCTGGAAGCCGCCGGTCGGCGTGAAGTCCTCGTCGACCTCCACGCAGGCGTCATAGCGGCATTGCTCGGGCGGCGTGATGCTCGGGTCGTCGTAGCTGATGCCGTAGCGCGCGCGGTGCCACAGCTTGTGGGCGCCGATCCATGGCGCCACCTGTTCCTGCCAGAACGCGCCGACCGGCGCGCCAAAGGGGCCGGTGTAGCGCAGGTAGGCAATGAGTGTGGGCGGGCGGCTGATGATCTGGACGTTCATGGGTTCCCTGGCGTAAGGCGCGATGCGCGGAGAAGGCCCATTCTTCGGGAGGTCTGGCAGGCCGTCCTGATCCGGATTGCGATTTGCACGCCAGGCGCTGGGCGAACTGCCGAAGCGCGAGCGGAACGCGCGCGAGAACGCCTCGCCCGAACCGAAGCCCACCGACAACGCCGCCTCCAGCACCGACAGGCGCGGCTGTGTCTGCAAGCGCAGCGCGGCCACCTCGACGCGGCGGCGGCGCACGTAGTCGCCCAGCGTCTCGTCCATCCAGGCCGCGAAAAGGCGATGGAAGTGGAAGGTCGAGAAGTGGGCCACGTCGGCGAGCTCCGCCAGTTCCAGTGGCTGGTCGAGGTGCGCATCGATGTGCGCCAGCACCTTGTGCATGCGCCACTCGTATTCGGATCGGCTGTCGCGTGTCGTCATGTGTCCCTCTTGACGGGGATTATGAGGAGCGCGGTCACACCGGAGAGTGCGACCACGACGGCGCGCATTCCCGGCCTCGATCTGGCAATATTTGCGCGTTCATCCTTTGCCGGGAAGGAGCGCCATGTCGTCCATCTCCACAGCCTCGGTGACCGCCATTCGCCCGAACAGCGAAGTGGCCACCGCGCAAGGCCTGCCTTATTTCGTCGGCATCTCCGGGCACAGCGCGGGTGCCTGCGGCCTGTCGATGCATCTGGTGGTGATTCCGCCGGGCGCACGCTCGCAGCCGCATTTCCATGAAGGCCATGAAACCGCGATCTACGTGCTGCAAGGGCGCGTGCAGACGCTGTACGGCGAGGGCCTCGAGCAGTCGGTGATCAGCGAGCCGGGCGACTTCCTGTTCATCCCGCCCGGCGTGCCGCATGTGGCCATCAACCTCAGCGCGACGGAAGCGGCGCGTGCAGTGGTGTCGCGCAATGATCCGGCGGAGCAGGACAAGGTGAGGCCTTATCCATTGGCAGGTTCTTGAACGCGGACGGCTGAACCCAGAAGACGTTCACATCGACGACGTGACCGTCATCGCCGTCATGACCGCTGCGCCGCCCGATGCGATCAGGCCAAGCGCCCACACCTTCTCCAGGTTGAGCCATGCGGTGCGCAGGGCGCGCAGGCCGAGGTAACGGTAGACGATCCATGCGGCGGCGAGCCCCGAGCTGATCATCGCGGCCGTGTGCACCAGTGACACGACGACGGCGGTGCCCAGGCTGGTCCGCATGAGGTCCATCACGCCTTCGTGATTGAAGATCGTCGTCGAAGCCGTGGCAGGCGGTGAGTCGCACAAGCCCATGAGGATCGGCAGCAGCATCAGCGCAGCGCCGTGCGCCGTGGCCATGAGGAAGGACCAGAGTGCGAGTTGCGTCGGCCGGATGCGCGCGAGGCGCCGATGGCGTTGCGGCAGCAGCAGTTGCGCGATGCCGAACAGCAGCACCCCCACGCCGACGACGATGCGGATCTCGCGGCTCCATTGCAGCAGCCAGGCCAGCACCGCGAAGGGCACGAGGACCATTGCCATCGCGAGGAGGTGGCCGGCGCCCAGCGGCATCCAGCTGCCGAACACCGCCGCGCCGCGCTTCTGGTCCAGCCCGCGCGCCACGGCCAGCGGCCAGCCCATCGCGGGGTTGAGGCCGTGGTAGATGCCGATCGCCACCACGCCGGCCCACAGCGGCCATGACGCCGCCAGATCGCTCACGCCGACGAATAACAGAACGAGTCCGTGGAGCAGTCGCCCCCTTGCAAGCGAATCTGGTGCGACCCGTACTCCGCCCCAAAGTCCACCACGAACTTCTTGTCCAGATCGATGCCGCCATTCGCGCCTACATTGCACATCACCATCCGCCCCGGCACGCCAGCGGGATAGAACTGCGCATCCCACTTGCTGTAGAGCGAGTTGGTGAAGTACACGCGCTTGCCGTCGCGGCTGATCTCGGTCATCTGCGGGCCGCCGCCGAAGGCCGAGCCATTCGGATGCGGCGTGTGCTTGGCGATGCCGCCGATGCGCACGCTGCCCGCGAGCTTCGGGTTCATCGGGTCGGTCACGTCGTATTGCCGCAGTTCGCCGGTGCCCCAGCAGGCGACGTAGAGGAAGCGATCGTCCAGCGACAGGTCGATGTCGCTGACCAGCGGCGGCACCGCGCCGAAGCCCTTGAGCAGGTCCGGCAGCAACGAAGCATCGGCAGGCTCCGGCGGAATGGTCGCCGTCTTCTTCGCATGGAACTTGCCGCCTTCGCGCCACCAGGTCCAGATCGAGGCCTCGAGGTTGGTGGTGTCGACGACCACGCCGACGAAGCCGTACTCCCGCGAAGGATCGTGCGCAGGGCGGATCTCCAAGGCCATCTGGTGGTTGGCGCCAAGGTCGATGGTCTGCGAGTGCTTGCGCGCGCTCAGCTCCCAGAAGTGAAGCTGGTGGCCGTACTTGTTGCTGAGCAAGTCCTCCGCCACGATGCCGTTCTCGAACTGCGGCGGCAGGCCCCATTCGCTGGACACCATATAGTCGCGCGGCAGGTTCCACCAGAAGTCGTAGTGCAGCTTCTGCGGACCGCGGTCGATCTCCCACTTGCCCATGACCTCGAAGCTCTTGCAGTCCATCAGGAAGATGCCCGGCGGCCCCTGCGTGCCGTCGCCCGCGCCACCCAGCGTGCTGATGTAGAGGCCCTCGGGGCCGCAGTGCGTGGTGTGCGGGCGCGAGTAGCCGGTCTTGCGCGTGACCTCGTCCGGTTCGATCACCTTCGCGATCGTCGGCTTGGCCGGGTCGGGGTGCGTGTCGACGATGTAGATGCGCGACGAGCGGATGCCCGGGATGACCAGGTAGCGCCGCTTCAGAAAGGCATGGCCGGACATGGGCGACAGCGCCGAGCTGCACGCGTTCCAGCCGAAGTGGTGGAACTCGTCGCCCTTGTTCGGCATGTCGAGCCGGTGCAGCACGGTGCCGTAGGTGGGAGAGGCCGGGTCCACGTCCACGACCGCGAGTGCATCGGGGCGCGAGGCGTCGGGCGAGAGCAGTGCGGTGTAGGCGATGCGCTCGGGCTCGGCCTCCATCGCCAGGCGCGGCGAGGGATGGAAGGTCGGGTCGGTTCGCAGAGACTCGAGCATGTCTGGCTCCTGCAAAAGAACGGCCCGACAGTATGCGCCGCACGGCGCATTTTGTCGTGGCCCACAGACTGGGCAATTCGATCAGAATGAAGTCGTGGCTTGCGTGGCATGAACAGTGCATGCCACCATGTGCCGCTCGCGGTCGAAGAGGTTGCGCCTTGCCAGATCCAGACACTTCGCTTGCAAACGACGGGTTCGTGCTACCGACCCGTCACGCGATCGTTCTCGTGATCGACCTGGTGGAGTCGGTCCGTGTGATGGAGGCGGACGAGGGTGGCGTCATCCAGCGCTGGTATCTCTTCACGAACTATGTCAACCAAAAGGTCCTGCCTGAGCGCGGCGGCCGCTTGGTGAAGAACCTGGGCGACGGGTTGATGGCGGAGTTCGGCACCGCGCATGGGGCCGTGCTTGCGGCCAATGCAATGCACGAATGGATGGCCAATGAATGCGAGCCTCTGAAGAATGGCGAGCGCCTGGGCTTGCGCGCTGGTATCCATGCGACCCGAATCTTCGATGGGACGACGGACATCTACGGCATCGGCGTCAATCTTGCCGCGCGTGTCGCGTCTCTCGGAGAGTCCGGCGAGACCATCGCAACCGCGCAACTCAGAGATCTGTTGAGCGACACGCTGGATGCGGACGTCGAGGACCTGGGTGATTGCCATTTGAAGCACGTCGAGCGGCCGGTTCGCGCGTTTCGGCTCGGTCCGGCGCGACATGCATGGAGCCTGCCGAGGGAGCGAAGCTACGAAACGCCACTTCACGCCTCGGTCGCCGTCATCCCTTTTTCCAACATGCTCGCCTCGGAGGAGTTCTGGGGCGTGGGTGACCTGCTGGCGGATGGCATCATCGGCGCCCTCTCGCCATCGCAAAGCCTGCGAGTGGTGTCGCGGCTGTCCAGCGCCAACTTCAAGGCGCGTTCTTCATCGCTGGCGGAAATCGCCAATCGGCTCGATGTGCGCTACGTGGTGTCGGGAACCTACGCGGTCGTGGGCGCGGACGTGACGATCGCGGCGGAACTGGCGGACGCAGCGACCGGCCACATCCTGTGGTCGGACCGGGTGCGGTCGGAATGGCGCGGGTTGCTCTCGCTGGAAAGCGAGGTGACGCACCAGTTGGCCGATGCCGTCCATCGCAAGCTGCTGGAGACCACGGTGTCCAAGGCCGGCACCCGGCCACTCCCGGCGCTCAACAGCTACGAGCTTTTCCTGGGCGGGGTCTCGATGATGCATCGGGCGAATGCGGACGACTTCGAGCTGAGCCGACGCCTGCTGGAATCGCTCACCCAGCGCCATCACCGGGTGGCAACGCCCCACGCCTGGCTCGGCAAGTGGTATGTGCTGCGTGCCATCCAGGGCGCGACCAACGACCTTGCCGAATCGGCGGCGCTCGCGCTGCAGCACACGCACAAGGCCCTCGACCTCGAGCCCGCGAGCGGGCTTGCGCTGGCGATCGAGGGCTTCGTCTACGGTCATCTCAAGAAGGACCTGGTGACGGCGGAGTCAAGGTTGAGTGAAGCGTGCCTGGTCAACCCGAATGAAGGCTTTGCCTGGCTGTTCCTGGCCGTCATGCATGCGTTCCAGGGCAATTCCCCGGCGGCACTCGCGGCGGGTCATCGAGCGCTCTCGCTGTCTCCGATGGACCCGCTGCGCTACTACTACGAGTCCTTGATGGGCTCCTGCGAGTTCGGTGCGGGCAACCTGCCCGAGGCAATCCGCTGGTGCGAAGCCTCACGGCGAAGAAACCGACAACATTTGTCGACATTGCGCATCCTCATTGCGGCGTATGCGGAACTCGGCGAAATGGCGCAGTCTCGCGCCTTGGGCGAGGAGGTCCGGCGACTGCGGCCAGCCTACACGGTGGCGGGGTACGAAGCGAACTCCGTCGCCGCGCTCTATCCCTTCGGGCAGCGGATCGCCAAGGCGATGCGAGCCGCAGGGGTTCCGTAGTGCTTGCGGCATCGGGCGCTTGAAAGGCGATCCGGCGCCCACAACCAGGAGAGCAACATGGGAAGTCTTGGCGGATCCATGCTCGGAGGTTCGGGTGGCTCGGGTGGCTCGGGTGGTTCCGGGGGCTCGGGCGGGTCGGGGGGCTCTGGCGGCTCTGGCGGATCCGGTTCGCTCGCGGATGGATGGGCCAATCCATTGATGGTCAGCGCGCTGTGGTCGAGCCGTGACGGAACCATGCAGACTGGCGCGCACCAGGGGTTTCTCAAAAGTGTTCCGCCCGACACTCAACCGCTCGGGTTGAACAAGGCTGATGCTCTCCGGCGCTGGGATCCGTGGGTGCGGTCGACGGTCGCAGTCACTGAACTTACGCGGCATATCGCCTATGAAACTGACGCGACGACGGATGCCTACAAGGTCTTCTACCGCGATGCATCGCACATCACCCCGCCGGCCTCCGCAAACCTTTTGGTGACCTTGACGCGCCCGTCCCAGGACTTCTTTGCTGCCCAATTGGAAAGAGTGCAAAGCTGGGCCGAGCTGAGGGATGAACGCGCTGCGGAGGTGCTGACGCAAATCGATAACCAGTTCGCGTTCATCGGAGCCGTGACGGGTCTCAATGTCATGCGCAAGAAGTGGACGATGGAATGGTTGATGGTCGCGGTGCAGTTCACGATCGAGGTCGAGCTGATGTTCAAGCACGTCTTCGCGTGCTACCGGCCGGTGGAGTTCTCGCCCCAGGTTCAGCCGATCATCACGACACCGGGGCATGGGACTTATCCCATGGGTCATGCGGCGCAGGCCTTTGCCACGATCGTTGCGCTCCAGGGTTTGCTGCGGATATTGGCGGGGCACCCGGCGGCTGTGCAGTTGAACAGGCAAGCGCGCCGCATCAGCGTCAATCGGGTCATTGCGGGCGTGCATTTCCCGATCGATGCTGCCGCCGGGGAGGTGCTTGGACTGACCCTCGGTGAGTTCTTCTTGTGCATGTGCGATGTTCAGGGCGTCGTGTGCAAGGAGAGGACATTCAAGCCGGAAGATGGAGGCAATGATGTTCGCAACGACTACCTGGGCGAGCGGACAACGCCCCTTCCCCATGGAGGCGATGAGCTTGCTGCTGTCAATATTGTCCACCCATCACCGTACCTGATCAGGCTCACGGAGCTTGCACAAGCGGAATGGGATTTGCCCTGAGGAGGTGCTTCCGTGCCCGATCCAGCCGTTTCTACATCCTTCCCTGCCAACTGCGATCTCTACATGGATTGGGGCAAGGACACCGACTACGCCTTCGTTTTTCACGACAGGAACAGTGTCGGGCTGTTGATCCAGTGGAAGAGCAAAGGCGCTGCGGGAGAAGCAGTCGCAGTCGCGGATTCAATGCGCATCCACGTTCCCGCCGTCTACAGGGGAGGCCGCTCTGAGGGCGAGGAAGGACCCCGCTGGAAGATTCAAGAGATCTGGGCGATCACCGTTTCACTGGAGCGGCTCGACGAATTCGTGCGGCGAGTCGAGTCCTTTGCTCAAAGGATTGAACTCGCTGCCCCGGTGGCGCCAGGTGCGATCGGTGTCGTTGGCTCCCCACGGCTCCAGGCTTCTGGCGATACCCTTGCTGCGGTGCTCGACGATGGCTGTGCCTTCGCGAACGCGCGATTTCGCAACAGCGACGGAACCCGGGTCATCTGGTTGTGGAACCAGGATCCCGCCTCGGGTGGCTATCGCGTGTGGGGCGTCAACGGGCCGTCGCCTGCCGCGGACTTCGACTACGGCGGGCAATATGCGAGGGATGACCTCGAAAGCATTTACCCGTCGACCGTCAAGACCCAGGAAGAAGCCTATCGTGCGACCCGCTTGGTCGGCTTGCGCCGAGCCGTCTCCCACGGAACGCACGTGATGGACCTGCTGGCCGGCGAGGAATCGTGGGAGATCGCCTACGTGCAGTTTCCGCAGGCAGGCATCGATGATCCATCGGGCCTCTGGCTCAAGCGGTATGCGCTGGACGGCTTGCACTACGTCCTCGAGTGCGCAGGCCCGAAGACCAAGACGATCGTTGCCAACATCAGCTGGGGCCCGCAAACCGGGCCGCACGACGGTTCGTCGATCCTCGAAACGGCGATCGACATGCTCGTCGTCGAGCAACGCGCGCTCCATTCGCGAACACTCGTTGTCAGCCTGCCTGCTGGCAACTCCTTTGCCACCCAGTCGCACGCCTGCATCGACATCGTCAGCGGGGGAGAGGTCGATTGGCATGTTCCGCCTGACGGAGAAATCCCTGCTTTCATCGAATTGTGGTGGCCGGTGGGCGCAGCGGTGAGCGATGCTCACCTCAGCATCACATCGCCATCCGGTGTGGTGTTCGATGTCCTCCAGGGCGTGAATCCGGCGCCCGACAAGAGCTGGTGGGCCAAGCTCAAGACCGTAGGGCAGTACGCCAAGGTGTTGTTTGTCGTTCATCCCACCAGCGGCGCGGCGAAGGAACGTACGGGTCAGCACGGGCGCTGGAAGCTGAAGATTCCTGCAGCGCCAGCCGGCCCGGTTGGCGCTGTTCACGTTTACGTTGCGCGCGCGGATCACAACATGGGTGCCCGTCGCCGCGCAAAGGCAAGCTACCTTTGCGACGTCGGTCTGGAGGCAGGGCGCTTTTGCTCGCCGGGTCATCGCCATGACGATGTGGCCGCCTCCTGTGTCCGCCGAGTCGGCACGCTGAACGGATTGGCGACAGGCGAGCACACGCATGTCGCTGCCGGCTATGTCGACAAGCCCCTGGCAAGTGCGACCTATTCGTCCGCCGGGCCGCCCCGGCCTACGGCGTGGGTCAAGCCGGACTACGCGTGCGTGACAGATTGGTCCGAAGCCAGGCCAGGCATCCGTGCCTCTGGCGTCAGGACGGGTACCAAGGTGGTGCTGGTGGGAACGAGTACTGCCGCGCCTCAACTGGGGCGAATGATCGTGAACAGCCTGCCTCCCAAGCCCCCGCTGCCAGTGCCGACCAAGCCGGTCCCCTACCGGGTGGAGCGGGTCGGGAAGGGCTGCATGCCACCTGACCCGAAGTTGGTGCCCCCGACCTGATGTGCATCGGGGCGCGAGGCGTCGGGCGAGAGCCGTGCAGGCGATACGCTCTGGCTCGGCCTCCATCGCCAGGCGTGGCGATGGATGGACGGTCGGGTTGGTTCGCAGGGACTCGGAGCATGTCTGGCTCCTGCAAAAGAACGACCTGACAGTGCGCGCCGACGGCGCTATTTCCAGATGCGTTTTGACAGGAAGGCGTCGATGCCGTCGATGGCATCCTCCTCCATCATGTTGCGGGCCATCACGTCGCCGGCCAGTTCGTACGCGGCGTCGAGCGGCAGCTGCCGCTGGCGGTAGAACATCGACTTGCCGTAGCGCACCGCGGCGGGGCTTTTAGACAGGATTTCTTCGGCCTTGCGCGTGACGGCAGCGTCGAGTTGGTCTTCTGGCACGGCCTCGTTGATGAGGCCCCAGTCGGCCGCGGTGGCCGCATCGAGGAAGCGGCCGGTGAACAACATGTCGAAGGCGTGTTTGGTCGAGACGTTGCGCGACAACGCGACCGACGGCGTGGCGCAGAACAGGCCGACGTTGATGCCGGAGACGGCGAAGCGTGCGCTTTCGGCGGCGATGGCCAGGTCGCAGCTCGCGACGAGCTGGCAGCCTGCGGCCGTGGCGATGCCCTGCACGCGCGCGATCACAGGGACGGGCAGGGACTGGATGGCCTGCATGACCTTGCTGCACCTCGCGAACAAGGCCTGGTAGTACGCCAGTTCCGGCCGACCGCGCATTTCGCGCAGATCGTGGCCCGCGCAGAAGGCCTTGCCGGCGGCCGCGAGGACGACGCAGCGCACGCGGGTGTCGGCGGCAAGTTCGTCGATCTCGCGTTCCAAGGCGTCGAGCATGGCCTCCGACAGCGCGTTGAACTGGCGCGGCCGGTTCAGCCGCAGCGTTGCAACGCCGCCCTGGTCTTCGCGCTGCAGCAGGGGTTCGGAAACGGGCAAGGCGGCAAGCATCATGGACTCCTCTGTGGACGGTGGTGCGCCTGCAAGCCTACACCCCGGCCCATGCGGCGCAACAGGTAGTGCACGGTCGTGCCCGCGAATGTCATGATCGAGCCGCTGCTGCCTTGTCGCTTCCATCGATCGAAGAGGAGGTCGGATGAATCGCCGTGAAGCTGCGCTGCTGGTCTCCGCATTCGCCCCGGCAATGGGGCCATTTGCCGCGTGGGCGCAGCCGCCCGGCAGGTTGTCGCGGATCGGCTACCTGGGGCCGTCGGCGGACACGGCGCCGCACCTGCTCAAGGCATTCCAGGAGGGACTGGCCGCGCTGGGCTACCAGGAAGGACGCAACATGCTCGTCGAGTACCGCTGGACCAATGCGGGCAGCCGGATGACCGACGACAGCGCGTTGCTCGCCAACGCACGTGAGCTGGTCGCGCGGAAGGTTGATGTGCTCACGGTCTCGATCGACCCGGCCGCACTGGCCGCGCGACGAGTGGCCGGAAAGGTGCCGATCGTCATGATCAACGTGAGCGACCCGGTAGCGCTTGGCCTGGTCACCACGTTGGCGCACCCCGGCGGCAATGTGACGGGCCTGAGCCGCCTCAGTCCCCAACTGATCGCCAAAAACCTCGAGATCCTGCTGGAGGCGACGCCCGGCGCGAAGCGAATCGCATTGCTGGTGAACGCGGTGGGCGGGATGAACCCCTCGATGATCGACAACGCTCGACAGGCGGCAAGCACGCGAGGGCTCGCGTTGCAGGTGGTCGAGGCGGGCACGCTGGCTGAATTGGAAGCGGTCTTTTCGGTCTTCAGGCGCGACAGGGTGGAGGCCCTGGTCGTTGCACTGGGCGGCCTGTTCTTCACGCAGCGCGCGCGGCTCGCCGAGCTTGCGCTGGCAGAACGGCTGCCGGCGATCTTCGGCAACACCGAGAACGTCGAGGCCGGCGGACTGATGTCGTACTCGCCCAGTTCCGTCGACAACTACCGGCGCGCGGCGACCTTCATCGACAAGATCCTGCGCGGCGCCCGGCCGGGCGACATTCCGGTCGAGCAGCCGACCCGGTTCGAGATGGTCATCAACATGAGGACGGCGAAGGCGATGAACCTTGCCATTGCGCAATCGCTGCTGGTGCGGGCGGATCGGTTGATTGAGTAGCGCTGTGCGAGCTTCGCTTGGACGGCGGCTCCGTCATTTGCCGACCAACGGTCGAACGACTTCCGGGTTAACACGGACCCAACCGCGCCTCTGCAGGCCGATCATGTCCGGCCGACTTTCAACGCAAAACGGAGACATGCTCAATGACCGAAGTGACCGTTGACCCGACCCAGGCCGCGACCACATGGCTCGCCGACTTCGGCGCCGCACTTGCCAAAGGCGACATCGACGCCGCCGTCGCCCTCTTCGAAACCGACAGCTACTGGCGCGACCTGGTGTCCTTCACCTGGAACATCCGCACGCAGGAAGGCGCCGAGGCCATTCGCGCGATGCTCAAGGCGCGCTTGGCCGACGTGGCGCCATCGAACTTCGCCATCGAAGGCGAGGCGACCGAGGCCGACGGGATCGTCGACGCATGGTTCACCTTCGAGACCCGCCTGGCGCGCGGACGCGGCCACCTGCGCCTGCGCGACGGCAAGGCCTGGACGCTGCTCACCACCATGACGCAACTCAAGGGCCACGAGGAAAAGACGGGCAGCGAACGGATCAAGGGCGCGGAACACGGCCAGCAGCCAGGCCGCAAGACTTGGCTCGAAAAGCGCAAGGAAGAAGCGGAATCGCTGGGCTACACCACGCAGCCCGAAGTCGTGATCATCGGCGGCGGGCAGGGCGGCATCGTTCTCGGCGCGCGGTTGCGCCGCCTTGGCGTGCCGACCATCATCGTCGAGCGCAATGCCAAGCCCGGCGACTCCTGGCGCAAGCGCTACAAGTCGCTGTGCCTGCACGACCCGGTCTGGTACGACCACCTGCCGTACCTGCCCTTCCCGGACGACTGGCCCGTGTTCTCGCCCAAGGACAAGATCGGCGACTGGCTGGAGATGTACACCAAGGTCATGGAGCTCAACTACTGGGGTGGGACCACGGCCAAGAAGGCGCGCTTCGACGAGGCGAAGAAGGAATGGGAAGTGACCGTCGAGCGCGACGGCAAGGAGGTCGTGCTGCGGCCGAAGCAACTGGTGTTCGCACTCGGCGTGTCGGGCTATCCGAACGTGCCGAAGATCGAGGGCGCCGAGAACTTCAAGGGTGACCAGCACCACTCCAGCGCGCACCCCGGCCCGGAGGCCTACAAGGGCAAGAAGTGCGTGGTGCTCGGCTCCAACAATTCGGCCCACGACATCTGCGCCGCGCTGTGGGAGAACGGCGCCGACGTGACCATGATCCAGCGCTCGTCCACGCACATCGCGCCCTCGGATTCGCTGATGGAACTCGCGCTCGGCGGCCTGTACTCCGAGCAGGCGGTGAAGAACGGCATCGACCACCACAAGGCCGACCTGATCTTCGCGTCGGTGCCCTACAAGATCATGGCGGGCTTCCAGATTCCGGTGTACGACGAGATGAAGAAGCGCGACGCCGATTTGTATTCGCGGCTGGAGAAGGCCGGCTTCATGCTCGACTTCGGCGACGACGGCTCGGGGCTTTTCATGAAGTACCTGCGGCGCGGCTCGGGCTACTACATCGACGTGGGCGCGTCGGAGCTGGTGGCCAACGGCAGCATCAAGCTGAAGAGCGGCGTGAACATCGCGCGCGTGAACGAACACTCGGTGACGCTGACCGACGGCACCGAACTGCCCTGCGACCTGCTGGTCTACGCGACCGGCTATGGCTCGATGAACGGCTGGCTCGCGGACCTGGTGTCACCCGAGGTGGCGGACAAGGTCGGCAAGTGCTGGGGCCTGGGCTCCGACACGACCAAGGATCCGGGGCCGTGGGAGGGGGAACTGCGCAACATGTGGAAGCCGACGCAGGTCGAGAACCTGTGGATCCATGGGGGGAACCTGCATCAGTCGCGGCATTACTCGCAGTTCCTGGCGCTGCAGTTGAAGGCGCGGATGGAGGGGATTGCTACGCCGGTTTATGAGAGGGCGGCGACGTATCACCGGCGGTGAAGGTCTTCTCATCGAGAAGTACATCCGCTGCGGTACTTACCGACGGGCCGACCTCACAGAAAGCGCCACAAGCGTTCCATAAGGATGCCAAGGCGTAGGTGACTACCAAGATCGCGCTCCCGAAGTTGCTCTGGAGGTGTTTCCGCCGCCTGTTGAAGCGCCGGCCGTGAGATCCCTTTGCGGGCGTACAGATTCCGCAATCGGATGCACTGGCCTGCAAGTCAAAACGCCCCGAGGCGCGAGCCGGGGCGTTTTGCTTTTGCGGTCTCGTGTCGACGCAGCTCGGGCTACGCGCCTATTGACCGACTTTCAACCGTCCACCTCGACCTAGACCACCCTTGACGTCCTGTGCCTTGTAGTTGCGAAGAGATACCACCATGTTGTTGTAAGCGTCCATGAACGCGGCGACCGTGGCCTTGCCCGCAGGCGTGCGCGAGAAGCCGCCCAGTGAGCCCCCGGCAGTACCCCCAAAAGCCCCCATGGCGGCGCCGAAACTATTGGCCGAGGCATTGCCTTCCGCACTTGCGATCTGCACGGAAGAACGGACGTCGTGCAGAGCCAGCGTCACGACGGACACCTTGGTCTCCATCGAACCAGCGGCACGCGCGACGGTGCCGAAATTGCCGGGAAGAAGGCCGCCCAACGACCCGACCATTTTCCCGGTGGAGTCGTTGTCGATCACGATGGAGGGCTCCAGGAAATAATCCGCCGCAACGCGTTGGCCTTTTTGCTGGTTTGAGCCGGCCCGGTATTCGCCGGAATTGCGCTGCTTGTCAGTGATGCCGCTGAGCTTGCTGTCAAGCCGGTTGTTGCCAATGGACGTAATCACGAAGCAGTTTGACTGCTGCACAGCCACCCGCAGCAGGGGCTCGATGGAGGTGATCTGCGTAGCAGCGCCGAAACTGGCGTACCAGTCCTTGCCCCGGCCGTCATCGACCGCCAGCGTGCCCAGTGGCTCGTCGCACCTAACCAGACTCGAATTGGCACCTGCACTGGTGCTGCCGGCCGCACCGCCCGTGACCGCTGTGGGACTGCCACCGGTGCTGACCATGCCTCCTCCCATCCCCCCTCCAGCGCAACCGGCCAGTGCAAGCACACTGGCCAACCAAGAAGCGCGACGCGCAAATGCAGAAAAAGATTGCATAGAGTCCTCCCTTTTTTGATTGTGATGAATGCATTTTTTCGAAGGCTAAGAATCAGCCTGTGTCATCGGAAATACCAGCCGCGCGGTCCCCAACTCCCGTAGTACGGATAGCCGTAGCCCCAATATCCGTACCACGCGGAGCGGCGATAGGAAACCCAGAGCCGATATTCCTCTTGATTTTTCAGCTTCGCGGCGCTGGCCTCCTTGGCAAGCGCTGATGCTTCCTTGTTGCCTTGCGCCGCCGCCATCAGTAGCCACTTTTCGGCTTCGGCTGGATCCGACCCCATTTCTTCGACGCCCATCAGGTAGAAGCGTCCCAATGCGAGTTGGGAAACGACCTGCCCCGCTTCGGCCGCCTTACGCATCCATCGCAGTGACTGATAGGTGTTCTGAGGCACGCCATCGCCGCGAAAGTAGCGCAGGCTCAGGTCGTAAGCCGCACGTGGATCGCGAGCGGCCAATTGCTCCAGCGCTGCAATACGCCGCTCCTGCTCGGGATCGTCATCGGCAGAGGGGTTAAAGCTGGCGCTGCTACGCGCTCTCTCCGAGCATCCGGTGGCATCGCATATGCGCACCATCGATGGCGCATCGGGCGCCGTCGGCGAGCCCCCGGCACATCCTGCCAACGCGACGACGAGAAGCAAGCTCGCCTGCCGTAGAGTGATTTTCAACATGAGTTGGAGCGGCCCAGCAGGAAAGGTCGGACTTTCCGGAACGGCGAATCGCTCGACCCCGGAAGTGACGTTTGAACGAACCCGGTAGCACCGCAACGATGTGTTGCGCGAGACTACCAAGCCACGAAGCGCAACGAGGAGTCGCACTTCGTCGCGCTCCAGGCTTCCTCCTGCCTTGCGCGTGACGTACCTGCCCTCCCTGATGAGCCGATTTAATTCTAATGAATTACAAGACCCGCTGGCACCCGGAGATCTACTCCCCCGCGATCTCGCCCCATTCCCGCGCGGCATACTGCGCGCTTTGGTTGCTTCCCTTGTGCACGTTCTGGCGGTTTCGAACGCCCCCGCCGGATCGGATCGGAGGCGCGAAATTGCAATCGATTCACTTCATGTGCAAAGCGCCAGCATCCAGTCACTGAAAACCTTCAACAGTGGCGACGGATCGGCCCGGTCGCTTGTCACGAGGTAGTAATTGCGCTCCCCTGCGAGCGGTCGCGCGCAGGCAACGACCAGATCGCTGCGGGCCAGTTCGTCGGCCACCAGCATGGTCGGCATCAACGCCACGCCAAGACCGTGCGCCGCACCGGCCGCGAGCATCGAGAACAGTTCATAGCGCGGTCCGCCGCGCGCATTGGGTGCCTGGATTTCTTGCGCATCGAACCACTGGCGCCAAATGTCCGGGCGAGTGCTCTGTTGCAGTAGCGGCAGCTTGGCGATGGCGGCGGGCATCACAGCCTTGCCTCGCGGCAACAACGTCGGACTGCACACGGGCACCACGTCCTCATGCAGCAGCAACTGCGCCCGCGTACCAGCCCAGTTGGCGACCTGCGCGGGCGTGCCGGCATAGAGCGCCGCGTCGAACTCGGCATCGGCGAACAGAAAGGGGCGGGTACGGGTCTCGATGTGCACCGTCACGTCGGGGTACAGCGCGGCGAACCCGGGCAGGCGCGGGATCAGCCAGCGCGTGGCGAAGGTCGGCACGGCCGCCAGCGAGATCGATCCGCCTTCGCCCTGGTGCGACATCGCGTCCAGCGTGTCGCGCTCCATCGCTTCGAGCCGCTTGGTGATCTGCCGCGCGTAGGCCGCGCCGCTGGCGGTGAGCGCGACGCCGTGGCGCGTGCGGCGGAACAGCGCGACGCCCAGGAAGGCTTCCAGCGTAGCGATCTGCCGCGACACCGCGCTCTGCGTAAGCGACAGTTCCTGCGCGGCGCGCGTGTAGCTCTCATGTCGTGCTGCAGCGTCAAAGCAGACAAGGGTTTGAAGTGGCGGGATCTTGCGGCGCATCAGAGAAGGTCGACCGCGTCCTGCAGATGGGCCGCAGTCAGCGGCATGTGGCGCTGGTTGAGGAGGTCGATCAGGTTTTGTCCCGTCAGTGCCGGGCGCGCCCAACGTTCACGCATCGCGCGCAACGCCGCGACCGAGCGCAGCTTGTTCAACATGATCTGGTTGGTCACGAACTCGTCCGGCGTCTGGATCTCGATGCCATGCGGCGCCAGCGCCTCGGGTGGGAAGTGCTTGCCGTTCCACGTCACGATGGCGTCGGCATGGCCGGCAATCGCGGCGGCCAGCACATGGCGATCTCGTGCGTCGGGCAGCTTCAACCCGTCGATGAGCGGCTCATAGCCCTCCACCAGGCAGTCAGGAATGGCGCTGCACATGGCGTCGGCCTTTCGCTTCACGGCAGCCTCGGTGCCCGGGTACTGCCGCACAAACGCCGCGGTCCACTCTTCCATGATGGTGGCGGACCATTTGGCGCTGTAGAGGTCCGCATCAGCGAGGCTGAGAAGCACATCGCATTGCAGGCGGGGGAACAGCGCATTGGCGTCGATGACCGCGGTGTAGAAGGCCGAACCCGCCACCTCAAAGTTCCTGGCCGATCTCGTCGCTGGCCTGCGAAACAGCGCGCAATGCTTCGGCGGAACGGATCTTCTGCGCCTGCTGGTAGCGCACCAGTTCCTCGAACATGATGCGGCGATGGCGGTTGACCATGCGGCAGTCAAGCCGCCTGGCCTCGATTTCCTTGATCACGAAGGGTCGTGACACATTCAGGAATGCGGCCGCTTGTTGCGTGGTCAGTTCCGCCTTGTGTGGCACGAGCACCATCGGCTCCTGGCGGGCCATCTGCTTCAAGACGTCTGCCAGGAACCGGAGCACCCGAGGCGGGAGCTCGATGATCGGCGGCTCGCCTTGGCCATCATCGATTTGCAACTTGACGCGAACATGCTCAGCGCGCGAGTGGTCCAGCGCGGCCATCAGGCAGGTGGTCGCGACGGCGGCCATTTCAGCCTCGTCCTTGCTTGCGGGTTCCAGGATCTGTTGCGTCATTTGAATCTCCGTCGGGTGCGCGCCGAATCGTTGCTGCGATTCGGGTTTAGTCCTCATGGTAGTCATAAACGCAATAAACGCAACTAACGAAGCAAACGAAAACTTCATCAAAGTCTTGAGTCGCGTGGCGGTATCGATGGATGGGAAGCCTCGAAGCGGCGGGATCTTCCCTCGAATGTATGCCGGCAGTGTATGACTGGAGCGAGCAAGCCACCAATGAAAGTGCACGTGCAATCGCGCCAAAACATTCCTCCGTTGCATATCTGGATGCGAATTACTCGTTTGCACCCCACCCGCCGCCCCGCTACGATCCACCCCAATCCCTTCCCGCTTCCCCTTCTTTCCTTTCTCGGAGACACCCCCATGGCCACCAAAGCCCACTTCCACTGGGACGACCCCCTGTTGCTCGACCAGCAGCTCACCGACGACGAGCGCATGGTGCGTGACGCGGCCAATGCCTATTGCCAGGAGCGCCTGCTGCCGCGCGTGGTCGAGGGCTTCCGCTCGGGCATCACCGACCCGGCGATCTTTCGTGAGATGGGCGCGCTTGGCCTGCTCGGCCCGACCATTCCCGAGGAATACGGCGGCCCCGGCCTCAACTACGTCTGCTACGGCCTGATCGCCCGCGAAGTCGAGCGCGTCGACTCGGGCTACCGCTCGATGGCCAGCGTGCAGAGCTCGCTCGTCATGGTGCCGATCAACGAATTCGGCACCAAGGCGCAGAAGCAGAAGTTCCTGCCCAAGCTCGCGACCGGCGAATGGATCGGCTGCTTCGGCCTGACCGAGCCCGATCACGGCTCCGACCCCGGCAGCATGGCGACGCGCGCCAAAAAGGTGCCGGGCGGCTATTCGCTGTCGGGCAGCAAGATGTGGATCAGCAATTCGCCGATCGCCGACGTGTTCGTGGTCTGGGCCAAGGAAGTCAGCGAGAGCGGCGCCGTCGGCCCGATCCGCGGCTTCGTGCTGGAGAAGGGCATGAAGGGCCTGAGCGCCCCGGCCATCCACAGCAAGGTCGGCCTGCGCGCCAGCATCACCGGCGAGATCGTCATGGACGGCGTGTTCTGCCCCGAGGAAAACGCCTTCCCCGAAGTGCAAGGCCTGAAGGGCCCCTTCACCTGCCTCAACAGCGCACGCTACGGCATCTCCTGGGGCGCACTCGGCGCAGCCGAGGACTGCTTCCACCGCGCCCGCCAGTACGTGCTGGACCGCAAGCAGTTCGGCCGCCCCTTGGCTGCCAACCAACTCATCCAGAAGAAGCTGGCCGACATGCAGACCGAGATCACGCTGGGCCTGCAAGGCAGCCTGCGCCTGGGACGCATGAAGGACGAGGGCACTGCCTCGGTCGAGATCACCTCGATCCTCAAGCGCAACAACTGCGGCAAGTCGCTCGACATCGCCCGCATGGCGCGCGACATGATGGGCGGCAACGGCATCAGCGACGAGTTCGGCGTGGCCCGCCACCTGGTGAACCTCGAAGTGGTCAACACCTACGAAGGCACCCACGACATCCACGCCCTGATCCTCGGCCGCGCGATCACGGGGATCGCCGCCTTCTCGAACTGAGCGCCATCGGATGACCACCCCGGCAGCCCTCGACGGCATCAAGGTCCTCGACCTCTCCCGTGTGCTCGCGGGCCCCTGGTGCACGCAGATCCTCGCGGACCTGGGCGCCGACGTGGTCAAGATCGAGCGGCCCGGCACCGGGGACGACACGCGCACCTGGGGCCCGCCCTTCCTCAAGGATTCGAGCGGGCACGACACCCACCAGTCGACCTACTTCACCTCCTGCAACCGCAACAAGCGCTCCGTCACCATCGACATGGCGACGCCGGAAGGTCAGGTGCTCTTGAAGCAGATGGCCGCGCAAGCCGACATCGTGGTGGAGAACTTCAAGACCGGCGGGCTCAAGGCCTACGGGCTCGACTACGAGAGCCTCAAGGCGCTCAACCCGCGCCTCATCTATTGCAGCGTGACCGGCTTCGGCCATGACGGCCCGCATGCCTCGCGTGCCGGCTACGACCTGATGATCCAGGCGACCAGCGGCATGATGAGCATCACCGGCCGCCCCGACGACGCGCCCGGCGGCGGCCCGCTGCGCGTGGGCGTGGCGCTCACCGACCTGTTCACCGGCGTCTATGCGAGCAGCGCGATCCTGGCCGCGCTTCAGGTGCGCCACCGTACCGGCGAAGGCCAGCACATCGACATGGCGCTGCTCGACGTCGGCATGGCCATCCTCGCCAACCAGGCCAGCGCCTTCCTCAACACCGGCGTCGCGCCGCAGCGCCAGGGCAACAGCCATCCGAGCCTCGCGCCGTACCAGGACTTCCACACGCAGGACGGCGCGATGCTGCTGGCCATCGGCAACAACGGCCAGTTCGCGCGCTTCTGCGAGGCGGCCGGCCATCCCGACTGGGCGGCAGATCCGCGCTATGCCACCAACACCCTGCGCGTGAAACATCGCGAGGTGCTGATCGCGCAGATGGAAGCAGTCACGCGCACGCGCACCACGGCGGACTGGATCGCGCTGCTGGAAGACAAGGCCGTGCCCTGCGGCCCGATCAACAACATCGACCAGGCCTTCGAGGACGAGCAGGTCAAGGCGCGCGGCCTCGCCGTGACGATGCCGCGCGATGCCGGCGACGGCATCCACGAGATCGTCGGCGTGGCGAGCCCGCTGCGCCTGTCGGCCACGCCGCCGGTGCTGCGGCATGCACCGCCGGCCCTGGGCCAGCACACCTTCGAGGTGCTGGCGGAACTCGGCGTGGACGCGCAGCAGGCCGCGGCCCTGCGCGCCGCGGGGGTGGTCTGAGCAAGCGGGTTCACTCCCGACAACATGCCGCGGCACGCGCCTCGGCCTGCCCCGCCCCGGACACGCTGACGCCGGCCGACCGCTACCAGGAGCTGTTCACCGCCGTGCAGGGCGCCCGCGTGTTCGCCGACAGCAAGACTTTTGTCGACTGTGCGCCGCTGCAGGACCCGCAGGAAATCCTCCAGGCCTATCGCGCGCAATGCAAGGCCGATGGCTTCGACCTCAAGGCCTTCGTCGCGCGGCATTTCGAGGTGCAGTTGCCCCCGAGCAGCGACTACGTCTCCGTGCCCGGCCAGCCGCTCTGCGCGCATATCGACGACCTGTGGCCGGTGCTCACGCGCCAGCCGTTGGCGCATCCACCCGCCGGCTCGTCCCTGCAGGTGCCGCATGACTACGTCGTGCCCGGCGGCCGCTTCGGCGAGATGTACTACTGGGATTCGTACTTCACGATGATCGGCCTGGTCGCGAGCGGACGCACCGACCTGCTGCACGACATGGTCGTCAACTTCGCGCACCTCATCGACACCTACGGCCATGTGCCGAACGGCACGCGCACCTACTACCTCGGCCGCTCGCAGCCGCCGCTGTTCGCCTTCATGGTCGAACTGTCGGAGCGCGTCGACAAGTGCAGCGCGACCGACTTCCTGCCGCAGCTTCGCCAGGAGCATGCCTGGTGGATGCGCGGCAGCGACGGCTTGGCGCCGGGGGGCGCGGAACGTCGCGTCGTGCGCCTGCCCGATGGCAGCCTGCTCAACCGCTACTGGGACGAGCGCGACCAGCCGCGCGAGGAAGCCTGGCTGGAGGACGTGACCACCGCGCGCCTGTCGGGCCGCGAGCCGGGCGAGGTGTACCGGCACCTGCGCGCCGCAGCCGAGTCGGGCTGGGACTTCAGCACGCGCTGGCTGGCGGAAGGTGCGCCGCGCAAGGCGCAGGATGGTCAGGCTGAGCAGGATTCGCTGGTCAGCATCTGCACCACCGACATCGTGCCGGTCGACCTCAACGCCTTCCTCTACAAGCTGGAGACGACGATCGCCGACCTCGCCGGGCAGGCGGGGCACGAAGCCACCGCGAATGAATTCAAGAAGCACGCCGCCGAGAGAAAGGCCGCCGTCATCGCGTTGATGTGGGACGAATCACAAGGTGCCTTCTTCGACCACGACTGGCGCCTCGGCCAGCGACGCAGCTGCCTTACCGCCGCCTGCGTAGCACCACTGTTCGCCGGGCTCGCAGATCAATCGCACGCCAACGCACTCGCCGCCACCGTGGAACAGCGCCTGCTCGCCCCCGGCGGCCTGTCCACCACCGAATGCACCAGCGACCAGCAATGGGACCAGCCCAACGGATGGGCCTCGTTGCAGTGGATGGCGATGGCCGGCTTCCACACCTACGGTCATGATCACATTGCGCGCACCATTGCGCACCGCTGGCTCGCCACCGTGGCGGCGGTCTACGAACGCGAAGGCAAGCTGGTGGAGAAATACGCGCTGCGCCAGGTCGAGCACCAGGTGTCGACCGGCGGCGGGGGTGGGGAATATCCGTTGCAGGACGGCTTCGGCTGGACCAACGGCGTCACGCGTGCGCTGCTGCATGCACACCCGCAGCACACGGCGCATGCGTGCGTGGCCCATGCGCCTGAGCCGATGCATCGATAGGCCAGAGACTCCGATCGAGCCTTCCGCAAGGACGCATCGGCGCTGGAAGGCTTCTTACTTCTCGACCACCACTTCACTGATCTGCATGACCGGCTGCAGGTCGGTGTAGTTCGGGATGTCGCCGAGGATTTCCTTGGCATGCGGGCCGAAGCCGGCCTGGAAGCTCTCGACGGAGTTGCAGAAGACATGGCACATGCCGATGTAGGTCGGCGGATCGCCAGGTGCGCCGCCGGCGAGGCCCTTGTCGATCGTGTAGTAGAGGCATGCGTCACCCATTCGGGCCTTCAGCAGCGGCATGTGCTTGTCGCGGTAATAGGCGTGGTCGAATCGCGCACCGGGTTTGTTGGGGTACATCACGCTCACTTTGATCACGGCTGGGTCTCCTTGTAGTTGGGCTCCAGAGGATAGAGGGGCCGCCGTGCATCGGCAAGCGCCTCCGGGCAGATGCGTAGCGTGGCCGAAGGAGCGGGATGGCGGCGCATCAAGCGCGCGCGTCCGCTGCGTCGTGCTGGTAAGCCGGCAGCCGCGCCCCGCAATCGCTGCAGAAGCGCGCATTCGCCGAATGCCCTTCGCTCAGGCACTCATGGCAAGTGCGCGTGGTGGTGCCCCGAAGCCCCTGTCGCTGCACCGTGAACTCGGCGCTCACGATCCCGGTCGGCACGGCCAGTGTGCCCCAGCCCAGCAGCATCATCACCGAGGCGATCATGCGGCCCACGCCGGTCTGCGGCGCGATGTCGCCAAAGCCCACCGTGGTCATCGTCGTGATGGCCCAGTACACGCCCACCGGAATGCTGGTGTAGCCATGCGCCGGCCCCTCGACCACGTACATGAGCGTGCCCATGACCACCACCACCATCAGCACGAAGGACATGAACACCAGGATCTTGCGCCGCGATGCCTTCAGCGCCTGGCCCAGCGCGCCGTACTCGGCCACGTACTCGGTCAGCTTGAACACCCGGAACACGCGCAGCAGCCGCAGCACGCGCACGTCGATCAGCGCATGCAACCCCGGCACCAGCACCGCAAGATAGGTGGGCAGCAGCGCCAGCAGGTCAATGATGCCGAACACGCTGAAGGCATAGCGGTCCGGCCGCCGCACGCAGGCCAGTCGCACCAGGTATTCGATGGTGAAGGCGGCCGTCACCAGAAGCTCGAACACCTTCAGCTCGAAAGCGAAGCGCGCATGGATCGAGGCCACGCTGTCCAGCACCACGGCCGCCACGCTGGCCAGGATGACGATGATCAGCCCCACGTCGAAGGCCTTTCCGGCGCGCGTGTCGGCCTCGAAGATGATCGTGTAGAGCTTCAGGCGCAGGCCCGATGCGGGCTTGCCAAATCGCTCCGAATCGGAGTTCCGCGCAGCGGAGGGGGTCACCATGCGCGGCATCCTATGCCAGCCGAGGCCAGTTGCCTATCGGACTGCAAGCGTCCTGGTACGCGATGTCAGCCCATAGTTTTTGACAAATGTCAAGGGGTTCAGGTCAGGTACGCTCTCGACCTTTTCACGAGGCCTCGGCCGCACTGCGCGCGGCCGTCGCCCGGTACCCTGGCTACTGAGGAGTTCCCACGTTGAAAGCCATTTCCTTCGCCGTCTTCACGGCCCTGTCGGCCGCCGCACTCGGCGCGAGCGCCCAGGTCTCCGTCAACATCAACGTGCCGTTGCCCGGCGTGGTGCAAGTGGCCCCGCCGCCGCCACGCTACGAAGTCATGCCCGCGCCGCGCCCGAGCCAGGTGTGGGTGCCCGGTCGCTGGCAATGGGATGAGCGCGCCTATGCATGGCGTGGCGGCCACTGGCTGCAGGCACGACCCGACTACGCCTACGCGCCCGGCGCCTGGGTGCCGGTGGATGGCGGCTGGCGCTGGCGCGAGGGCGATTGGCGCCGTGCGGAGCGCCGCGAGCGCCGCGAATGGGAGCGTGAGCGCCGGCACGAACACGACGACCATCACCACGGCGGCGGCTACCACTGTCCGCCGGGCCAGGCGAAAAAGGGCAACTGCTGAAGCGAAGCGCCACGCCAGCGGGAACACGACGGAAACCCGGCCGCGTCTGGCAATAGGTCTCATGGCGCTGGCGATGGCCGAAGGTCCCGCTTGTGCCCGCTGCCGATGGTCGAAGGTGCCGTTTGCCGGAAGCGCAATGTGCCGGAAGTGCAATGGGCCGGGGTTGCGGGGATGGGTACCATTGACTGACAGGCGGCGCCGGGATTTCCTGGCGTGCGAAACAGGGAGGCGCCAAGCATGTCGCTATGGCATCAGGTCATCGGTCCGATCACGCGGCACTTTCGATTGCGCCGCGGGAAGTTCATCCACCAAACATTTCCAGGCATCGCCTCGATGCGCATCTGCGACCTCGGCGGCTCGCGGCATTTCTGGGACAAGATCGAGCTGCCAATCCCGCGCGAGAAGATCACCATCTACAACGTCGACGACGGCGAAGTCCAGCAGGGCGCCAATCTGTCTGCCGGCGACATCAGGACCATCATCTACGACGGCCGGCACATCCCCGCGCCGGACCAGTCCTTCGACCTGCTGATCTGCAATTCCGTCATCGAGCACGTGCCGCCCGCACAGCGCGCGGCGCTGGCCGATGAGATGCGGCGCGTGTCGAAGCTGGTGTTCTGCCAGACGCCGGCATGGTCCTTTCCCTTCGAGCCGCACTTCCTCATGCCCGTCGTGCACTGGTTGCCGCGCAAGCTGGGCTATCTGCTGATCCATGTGAGTCCATGGCGCCTCCTATCGCGCCCGGACGCGCCGACCATCCGCAACTACTTCTGGGGCACGCAGCTGCTCAAGCGCGCGGAGATCGATGCGCTCTTTCCCAAGGGGGAAATCATCTTCGAGAAGGCGCTGGGCATGGTCAAGTCGTACTACGTCATCGACCGGGCCCGGCAGGTGAGCGTGGTCAGCGCACCCGCGCCGGGTAGCCCGCCTCGATCCAGGCCTCTGCACTCGCCGTCGTCAGCTTGAAGTTGGGCGCGGTGCGGGCCTCGCCGAGCTGCGCGCCGAACTCGTCCTGCGCGGTCAGCACCGCATGCGGGTTGTCTTCATCCGGCACGATGCGCAGCGCCACGCGGATGCGCTCCGAGCCGGCGCCGATGCTCACCTGCTTGTTGAGCTGCGAATGCAGTTGCTGCTCGTGCCGGCGCAGCACCTCGTTGGCGGTCTTCACCAGCGTGTGGAAGGCGGGGGTGTCGAGCGGCTTCGGGTTCTTCTTGTCGCGACCCATGGTCCACGGGCCGACCAGTGCGGGCTCGGCCTCGCCGTGGCGGGTCATCGAGACGGCCCAGCCGTCGTCGTCTTCGTTCTTGATGACGCGGGCGGTCCAGACGGCGTCGCGCCAGAGGCGGGGTTCCTGGATGGCGGCGCTGTCGTCCGCGCTGATGTCCTGCGATGTGGAGATGTCGTTCATGATGGCCAGAGTCTTGCACAAGGAGCCGAACGCCATGACTGCTGCATCCGACGATGACGATCGCCGTGCCTTTGCGCGCTCGCTCTGGCGCCATGTGGGCGATGTGCGGCCGCCCTTCGCCGTGACGCCGGAGGCGGGACAGGAATCCGTGTGGGACTATCCGCGCCCGCCATGCATCGCGCCGGATGCGCGCGAGGTCAAGATATGCCTCGGCGACGTCGAGATCGCGCGCACGCGTCGTGCGCTGCGCGTGCTCGAGACCGCCAGCCCGCCGACCTGGTACCTGCCGCGAACCGATGTTCAGATGGCGCTGCTGCAGCCTGCCGCGGGCCGGTCGAATTGCGAGTGGAAGGGCGAGGCACGCTATCTCTCGGTCGTCACATCGCAGCACACAGTCGAGGCCGCGGCATGGTGGTATCCGACGCCGCTGCCCGGCTTTGAAGACTTGAAGGATCACATTGCGTTCTATCCACGGCAACTCGAATGCCGAGTCGACGGTCTCCGCGTGCTACCGCAGCCGGGCCGCTTCTACGCGGGCTGGATCACGCCGGAACTGGTCGGGCCGTTCAAGGGGGAGCCGGGGTCGGAAGGCTGGTGATCTCAGCGTGCGTGCATGTCCACGATCTGACCGATGCGCTTCAGCGCGCCGTCCACCACCTCGTCGAAGGGCCAGCCGCAGTTAAGGCGCAGGTAGTGGTCGCAACGCGGCGAGTTCGAAAACAGCCAGCCCGGCGCGACGAGGATGCCTTCGCGCAGCGCCGTGTCGAACACATCGGCCGACTTGCATGGGCCCGGCAACTCCACCCACAACTGCAGCCCGCCGTTCGGCAGGTTGAGGCGTGTGCCCGCCGGAAAGTGCGCCGCGATCGCCTCGGCAGTGCGCTCGCGCTGTTCGCGCAAGGCGGTGCGCAGGCGGCGCAGGTGCCGGTCGTAGGCGCCGCTGGCCATGAACTCGCCCGCGCCCAACTGCGACAGCACCTCGTTGTTGCGCGTCTGCGCGTACTTGAGCATCTCCACGCGCGGATGCCAGCGCCCGGCCGAGATCCAGCCGAGCCGCATGCCGGGCGCGAGGATCTTGTGCAGCGATGCGCAATGGATCACGTTGCCCCCACGGTCCCAGGACTTGATCGCGCGCGGCGCGCTGTCGACGTCGAGCAGCTCGCTGTAGGTGTCGTCCTCGATCAGCGCGATGCCTTTCGCTTCGCACAGCCGCATCAGTTGCTCCTTGTGCGCATCGGGCATCACGCTGCCGAGCGGGTTCTGCAGGTGCGGGATGACGACGATGGCCTTGATGTCGTCCCAGGTCTGCAGCGCGAGGTCCAGCGCCTCCACAGAGAGGCCCGTTTGCGGGCTGGTCGGAATCTCCAGCGCGCGCAGTCCGAGGCTCTCCAGCACCTGCAGCAGGCCGTAGAAGGTGGGCGACTCCACCGCGATGGTGTCGCCCGGATTCGCCACCGCGCGCAGCGCGAGGTTCAGCGCCTCGATGCAGCCGTTGGTGACGAGCACCTCCTCGGGCGACAGCGTCATGCCCGCGGCCAGCGCGCGCTTGGCCAGCACCGCGCGGAATTGCGGGTCGCCCTGCAACGGTGGCGCGGCGGCCAGCAGGTCGGGCCGCAGGCGCAAGGCGCGCGTCATGCCGGCGCGCAGGGCCTCGGCCGGATAGAGCTGCGGCGCGGCGCGTGCAATCGAGAAGTTGACCTTGACCTCGGCCGCGCGCCGTTGCGCGACGAAGGCCGACACGCGCGCATGGATGCCGACGAACTGCGCCGGGTCCGGCCGCAGCCCGGCGGGCGGCTCGTCCATCGGCGTCATCCGCAGGCGCTGCGGCTTGCGAACGAAGTAGCCGGAGCGGTCGCGCGCCTCGGCCCAGCCATCGGACTCCAGCGTGCGGCACAGTTGCAGCGCGGTCGACAGGCTGATGTCATGCAGCCGCATGAGGTGCCGCAGCGAGGGCATGCGCTCGCCCGGCGCCAGCGTGCCGGCCTCGATCGCGCCGCGGTAGTGCGTGGCCAGGCGGCGGTACAGCGGCGGCGCGGCAGGCGTGTGGGGCATGGACGAAGGCATGAGCATGGCCCGATCGTTGCGAATCGGGGGCCGATGAAACAGATGCAGTTGGCGCAAAAACGACCATAACAGACGCGGTGCCGTGCTGTCTGTTCCGGTCGCAACAGGGAAGGCTGTGCCTGTTTTCCGGGCAGCCGAAACCGGACCATGAAGGCCTCGATTCAAGGAGCCTTCGATGACCGACTTCCTCACCACCACGACCCGCCTGCAACGCGGCGAAGCGCTGCACATCCCGCTCGACCGCCTGACCACGCTGGAGATCGACAGCGGCCGCGTCGTGGTGCGCGAGCCGTTGCATTGGCTGGGCGAGACGACGCTGTCACCGTCCGTCACGCTGGCGCACGGCGAGTTCCATCGGCTGGAGCGCGGCGGTTGGGTCGCGCTGGAGGCAGGCGGGGAGGGCGCGGTGATCCGGAGCCATCGGCCCGCGCCGACCGTGTTTGCCGCGTGGCAGGCCCTGCGGCGGCGCGTCATGGCCTATGCTGCACGGCTTTCCAGAATCCAAGCTTCATGACGACCACCGCACGCAACGCCATCGCCGACCAGATCGCCGCCGAGCTGGGCCACAGCTTCGAGGGTGAGATCCGCATTGGCGGCCACTATGCCTCGGCCGTGCGCGACGGCCGCACCGTCTGGCTCAGCGGGCAGGTGCCGCGCGTCGGCAGCACGGTGGTCGTGACCGGGCGCGTCGGCGCGGAGGCCTCGCTGGACCAGGCCCGCGAGGCCGCACAGATCTGCACGCTGCGTGCGCTGGCCATCCTGCGTCAGACGCTCAGCTCACTGGACGCCATCGACAAGATCCTGCGCGTCACCGTCTACATGCAGACCGCGCCCGACTTCACGCAGCAAAGCGAAGTGGCCGATGCGGCGTCGGACCTGCTGTACCGCGTGTTCGGCGAGGCGGGCGTGCACACGCGCACCTCGGTCGGTGTCTACAGCCTGCCGAAGAATGCGTCGGTGGAACTCGACATGGTCGTGAGCACGCACGGCGACTGAATCGAATGCCTTCGCCGCCGCCCCGCGCCCGCCACGTCGTACTGCCCGCAGAGGCCCGCGTGGCGCCGCTCTACGCCGGCGCCTTCCTGGCCGATGCCTTCGCCATCGACCTGCCGCCCGATGCGCCACGCGAAACACTGGCGCTCGCGCGCTTTGCGCTGGGGAACCAGGCGCCCTGGATCGACCGCCTGATGGGCATGCGCGATGCGACGGTGAAGCTGTTCGGGCTCAAGACCTCCGGCGCACTGCGCGCCGACACCTCGCCGCGCGTCGAGTTTTTCCGCATCTACGAAACGCACGATGACGAAGTCGTGCTCGGCGAGGACGACCGGCACCTCGACTTCCGACTCTCGATGCTGCAACGGCCGTTGGCGAGTGGCGGCCGCGAGTTGGTAGCGACGACCGTAGTGCATTGCCACAACCTGCTCGGTCGCAACTACATCCGCCTGATCGCGCCCTTCCATCGCATGGTGGTGCGCTCGACGCTGGAGCGAGCGGCGAAGGGCGGCTGGTGCGCCTAGAAGATCGACAACCCGGTCTTCCCCACGAACAGTTCCAGCGCCTTCATCCCCAGCAGCGAGTTGCCCGTGACGTCCAGCGCAGGCGACCACACGGCGAGCGTGAGCCGGTCCGGCACCACCGCGACGATGCCGCCGCCCACGCCGCTCTTGCAGGGCAGGCCGATCGAGAAGGCCACGTCACCCGCCGCGTCATAAGTTCCGCAGGTCAGCATCAGCGCGTTGATGCGACGCGTCTGGCGCTCGGTGGTGACCGCCTGTTGACCGTCGATGGGATGCGCACCGTCGCGGCACAGAAATCCTGCGGCACGCGCCAGCTGCATGCACGACATGCGGATCGAGCATTGGTGGAAGTACATGTCGAGCACCGGTTCGACGTCGTTGTCCAGCTTGCCGAAGCTCTTCATGAAGTTGGCCAGCGCGTAGTTGCGATAGCCGGTCTCGGCTTCCGATGCAGCCACTTCGGGGTCGAAGGCGATGGCCTCGCCGGCCAGGCTCGACATCAGCGCCAGGATGTCGGCCTTCGCATCGCCGAGGCTCACCAGCCGGTCGGCCACCGCGATCGCACCCGCATTGATGAACGGGTTGCGCGGCTTGCCCTGTTCGCTCTCCAGTTGCACCAGCGAGTTGAACGGATTGCCCGAAGGCTCGCGCCCGATGCGTTCCCACAGTCGCTCGCCAAGATGCTGCATCGCGAGCGTCAGCGTGAACAGCTTCGACACGCTCTGGATCGAGAAGGGCTCCGCCGCATCGCCCGCGCAGGCCTCGATGCCATCGCAGGTGCGCAGCGCGATGCCGAAGCGCTCGGCTGGCACGCGTGCCAGCGCGGGGATGTAGCTGGCGACCTTGCCGCCGTGGCCCAGCATCGAGCGGATCTTCGCGTCGATCTCGTCGAGCACGGCCTGGAAGTCGGCGCGGTGGTTCATGGGGCGTGGTGGGTGTTGATGTACGCGTGGATGTTCATGCGATCTCCACCAGTATGTCCCGCACACGGTCCAGCGCCGGATCGATGTCCAGCGCGTCGATGCCGCCGAAGCCCATCATCAGCCCGTCCTGCGGCGGCGTGAAATGGAAGAAGGGCGCGATCGGATACAGCCCCACGTCGACACGCCGCGCCAGCGTGATGAGCAGCGCGATGTCCACCGGCCGCGTGCACACCGCCGCCATGTGAAAGCCCGCCGCGGGTGCCACCACCCTGAACCACGGCTCCAGGTCGCCCTCGAAGCGCGCGATGAGCTTGTCGCGTCGCAGCGCATAGGCCGCGTGGCAGCGCCGGATGTGCTTGACCAGCAGTCCCTCGTCGATGAACTTGGCCAGCGCCCATTGCTGCACCGGCGGCGTATGCGAATCGGTCAGGTGCTTGGCCGTGGCCACCGCATCGCGGATCGAGGGCGGCGCGATGAGGTACCCCAGGCGCAACTGCGGCGATATCGTCTTCGAGAAGGTGCCCACATAGGCCACGGTGCCTTGGGTGTCGAGGCTGAACAGCGTCTCGGTGGGACGGCCGGTGTAGCGGAACTCGCTGTCGAAGTCGTCCTCGATCACCACCGCGCCCAGCTCCTTCGCACGCTGCAACAGCGCCATGCGACGCGCCTGGCTCATCGGCATGCCGAGCGGAAACTGGTGCGCCGGCGTCACGTAGATGAAGCGCGTGCCCTGCGGGATTGCATCGACCACGATGCCTTCCGCGTCGACCGGCACGCCGACCACCTGCGCGCCCTGCGCCGCGAGCAGGTAGCGCATCGGCGGATAGCCGGGCTCCTCGATCGCGACCAGGCTCCCGGGCGCCACCAGCACGCGCGCCACGAGGTCGAGTGCCTGCTGCGCGCCGGCCGTCACGATCACGTCGTCGGCCGCGCATTGCACGCCGCGCGAGAAGGCGATGTGCCGCGCGATCGCCTGACGCAAGGCAGGCAGTCCTTCCGCCGGCCCGTAGAAGCCGCGCGACCTTGCGCTCTCGCGCAGGCCGTGCAGCATGCAGCGGCGCCAGTCGTCGGTGGGGAACAGTGCGGCCGAGGGCGCGCCGCCGATGAACTCGAAGCGCGCATGCGCCTCCTGGATCATGTGCCGCAGCGGCGTCGCCATGCGGCCCCATTGCTCGACCACGGCCGCGCCCGCCAGGTCCTCGGTGCGCTGCGGCGCGGGCCGCGTGGCCATGCCGGCGTTGACGAAGGTGCCGATGCCAGTGCGCGCGAGCAACAGTTGCTCGTAGGTGAGCCGGGCATAGGCCTCGGCCACGGTCTTGCGCGACAGGCCCAGTTGCTCGGCGAGCAGGCGTGTCGGCGGCAGTTGCTCGCCCGCCGCCAGCCTGCCCGTGCGGATCGCGTCCTTGAGTTGGCCATAGAGCTGGCCGGTGAGGTCCTTGCGGCCTTCGATGACGACATGCAGTTCCAAGGGTGGACTCCTCGATTCGGTCGGCATTGGCACCCTCGTGGAGGCCATCGCGCTTCGACAATTCTCTCCAGACCTCCACCACTTCAATCACTCAAGGACACACCACAATGGAAGCCCGCCTCGATTTCTACAAAGCCTCGCCCGAAGCCGCCAAGGCCATGCTCGCTCTCTCTGCCGCCGTCAGCAAGCTGGGCCTGGAGCCGCTGCTGTCGGAACTGGTCAAGCTGCGCGCCTCGCAGATCAACGGCTGCGCCTACTGCGTCGACATGCATTCCACCGACGCGCGCAAGCGTGGCGAGACCGAACGCCGCCTCTACGCCGTCGCGGCCTGGCGCGAGTCGCCCTTTTTCACGCCGCGCGAACGCGCCGCGCTGGCCTGGACGGAAGCGCTCACGCGCGTCGCCGACACGCATGCGCCCGACGCCGACTACGAAGCGCTGTGCGCCGAGTTCAACGAGCGCGAGCGCGTCGACCTCACGCTGGCCATCGGCACGATCAATGCATGGAACCGGCTGGCGGTCGGCTTCCGCTCGGTGCCGGCGGCCTGATGATGCATTGAGCAAGTTCGATCAGGCGAACGCGCCACGCCCGCGTCAACAATGCGGGCCATGAACACCCTCGACTACGCCACGGCCACCGCCACCCAACTCGTCGAAGCCCTGGCCGCGCGCCAGGTCGGCGCCCTCGAACTCTGCGATGCCGCCATCGCGCGCATCGAACAGCGCGACGGCGAGATCAACGCCGTCGTCGTGCGCGACTTCGACCGCGCCCGCGAGCAGGCCCGCGCCGCCGATGCTGCGCTGGCCCGTGGCGAGCGACGCCCGCTGCTGGGCGTGCCGATGACGGTGAAGGAATCCTTCAACGTCGCGGGCCTGCCCACCACCTGGGGCTTCGAGTTCGCCAAGGCCATCCCTGTCACGCAAGACGCGGTGGCCGTGCAGCGCCTCAAGGCCGCCGGCGCGGTGATCCTCGGCAAGACCAACGTCGCCCTGGCGCTCGGCGAATGGCAGAGCGTGAACCCGGTCTATGGCCGCACGCTGAATCCACTGGACACCACCCGTTCGCCGGGCGGCTCCTCCGGCGGCGCGGCGGCGGCGGTGGCTGCGGGCATGGTGCCGCTCGAACTGGGCTCCGACATCGGCGGCTCGATCCGCGTGCCGGCGCATTTCTGCGGCCTCTACGGCCACAAGCCCAGCGTGGGCCTGTTGCCAGGGCGCGGCCATGACTTCCCTGGTGCGCCCAGTGGCGCGGCCGACGTGATCGCCGTGATCGGACCGCTGGCGCGCAGTGCCGACGACATCGAACTGGCCCTGGACGTGCTCGCCGGCCCCGACTTGGACGACGCTCCCGCATGGCGCCTGCAACTGCCGCCAGCACGTGATGTGCAGCCGAACGGCCTGCGCGTGCTGGTGATGACCACGCATCCCTGCGCCCGTGCCTGCGCCGATGTGCAGGCAGCCGTCGAGCGCACCGCCGACCGCCTCGCCAAAGCCGGCGCGCAGGTCAGCCATGGCAGCGAGTTGCTGCCCGACCTCGAAGCGCTGCACAAGTCGTACCTCGCCATGCTCAAGACCATCGTCACGCGCGGCGCACCCGATGCGCCGCCGTCGATCCCGTCCCACGAGTGGCTCTCGCTGCTGGACCGCCGCGCGCGGCTGCGCGAGACCTGGCGCAAGCTCTTCGCCGCCTTCGACATCGTGCTGTGCCCGCCCTACGGCACGGTGGCGTTTCCGCACATCCCGGGTCCGATCGACTGGCACACGACCATGCTGGAGATCGATGGCGAATCGACGCCCTACCAGCATCAACTGGCCTGGGCCGGCCCCGCCACCTTCGCCGGCCTGCCCGCCACGGTCGCGCCCGTCGGCAAGACAGCGGACGGCCTGCCCATCGGCGTGCAGATCATCGGCCCGCTGCTGGAAGACCGTACGCCGATCGCCGTGGCGCGCTGGCTGCAACTGAATCCATAGAGCGCGCGGAAGAAGTCGCGCGGACGCGCGCTTCGCCGTGGACTTGTCCATGGCGCAGGACGCTGCGGAAAGATGTAACGCCCGCCGCCACCGGCCGGGTTTTCCCGGTGTGGCCTAATATCGCCCGGACATTTTTTTACCGGAGCCCACCATGCCTGCCACTTTCAGAACCGAAGCCGAACGCAAAGCCACCCCCAAGCCCACCCCCGCACCGGGTTACACCCTCGCCAAGTCGGGCATCGGCCAGAAGCGCAGCCTCGAGCGCGGCACCGCCACCCGCAGCAAGAAGAACCCCGGCAAGCGCGCCAAGAAGGGCGGCTGAACAAAGCCCACCCCCGAAGCGCCTGCGGCGCCTCCCCCTCGAGGGGGCGCACCCAGCGGCCCGGCAAAGCCGGTTCCGCGGGTGCCCACGAACAGAACTGCTCGCTGGGTTTCATGCATCGGGGTCACGCAAATCAGGCCGCCTTCGAGGCGGCCTTTTTTACGTCCGCAGCAGGCGCCCTGCGCCGGTTCACCATCACGATGCCCAGCCCCACCCCGGCCAGCGCCAGCACCAGCCGCAGCGTCAGCGGCTCGCCCAGCAGCATCACGCCGAAGGCCAGCGCGAACAGCGGCGTCAGGAAGGTGAAGGACGACATCTGCGTCGCGGGGTAATGCCGCAGCAGCCACATCCAGGTCAGGTAGCTGGCAAAGGCGCCGATGACCGTCTGCACCGCGATCGAACCCCAGGCCATCGCGGAATACGACAAGCCCCAGGTCTCCCCGAGTGCCAGCGACATGAAGGGCGACACGGCCGCCGTCACCGCGACTTGATAGAACAGCGTCTTCTCGGCGCTGGCCGTCGCCAGCTTGGTCGCGCGGATCGACAGCGTGGTCAGCCCCCACAACATGCCTGACGCCAGCGCCAGCAAGTCGCCATGCAGTTGCCGCGGGCTGCTGTGGCCGAAGCTCTCGCTGAAGGCCAGCACCACGCCGCCGAAAGCCAGCGCCAGTCCCACCCATTGCCAGCCCCGCAACTGCTCCGACGGCGCCCAGCGCGGCAGGAACAGCGCCACCCAGAACGGCGAGGTGTAGAGGAACACCGTCAGCCGCGAGGCCGTCGTGTCCTGCAACCCGAGGTAGATGCAGCAGAACTCGCCCGCGAACAGCAGCCCTGCCAGAAGCCCGCCCGGCAAGGTGCCGTCGCGATTGAACAGCGGCACGCCGCGTGCGCGGCACCAGAGCCACAGCAGCAGCAGCGCACCCGACATGCGGATCGACGCCTGCCACAGCGGCGGCACCTCCACCACGGTGGTCTTGATGAGGATCTGTTGCAGCCCCCAGAAAGCGCAGCAGGCCACGAGCAGGCCGATGGCGCGGGTGTCGAGATGGGTCTTGCGTTCGATCATTTGCTTCTTGTGTTCACTTGCTCGTCATTCAACGAATCATTCACCGGATACGGCGCCTTGCCCCGCGTGCCGACCATCAGGTCCGGCACCACGGTCTCGACGTCCTTCGCGCCGCGTGCCGCGCTCTCCAGGCGCTTGGCCAGGTCGCGCGTCGGCACACAGCCTTGCAGATAGACCCAGCGCCGCTGCACCGTCACCCACACGCTCGTGCGGCGCACGCCCGGCACGGTGGCCAGGGCATCGCGCACACGCGGCGCCACGGCCTTGTCATAGCGATAGGCATTGCTGTCCTCGCAGCGGTGCTCGAGCCAGCAACTGGTGCCGCGCTCCAGCCGGGTGTGCATCTGGCTGCGCCGCTCGGCCTCGGTATAGAACGGCCCCAACGGCACAGGACAACCGGGCAAGCCGGATGCCACCTGGAAAAAGGGATCGTCGAACCAGTTGCGCCGCTGCGTGGGCGGGTCGCTTGCAGTCGCCGCGCCAGCACTACCTGCCGCCAGCCACGCAAGGAATGCGAGCCGGCAAAGGCCGATGCGGCAACGGGTCATCCGTCGATGGTAGCCGGGCACGGCGAGGGCCGCTGGGGCAAACTCGACGCATGCATACGGCCATTCCCATCATCGACATCTCGCCCCTGGCATCCCGTGATACGACGCAGCATGCGCGCGTCGCTGCCGAGGTCGGCGCCGCCTGCCGCGACGTCGGCTTCTTCGCCATCACCGGCCATGGCGTCGCGCCCGAACTGCTCGCCGACGCCTTCGCTGCCAGCCGCGAATTCTTCGCGCTCGACACACCCACCAAGCAGTCCATCGCCATCGGCAAGCTCGGCCACAACCGCGGCTACGTCGACTTCGGCGCCGAGGCGCTCGACGAGAAGAAGGGCGCCGACCAGAAGGAAGCCCTCAACTTCATCTGTACCGACGAGCAGACCCGCCCGCCCAATGCCTGGCCGCCGATCGAAGGCTGGCGCCCGCGCGTGGAGGCCTACTTCGATGCCGCCCTGGCCGCAGCCCGCAGCCTGCATGCGGCCTTTGCCGCCGACCTGGACCTCGCGCCCGACTTCTTCGCCGACAAGATCGACCAACCCATGGCCACGCTGCGCTTCCTGCACTATCCGGCGCCGGCCGCGGGCACGGCAGCCGAGGGCATCGGCGCTGGCGCCCACACCGACTACGGCAACGTGACCTTGCTGGCCACCGACGGTGTCGCCGGCCTGCAGGTGCGCCCGCGCAACGGCGACTGGATCGACGCGCCCGCGCTGCCTGCCGGCGCCTTCCTCTGCAACATCGGCGACTGCCTCATGCGCTGGACCAACGATGTGTACGTGTCGACGCCGCACCGCGTGCTAAGGCCGACGCGCGAGCGCTACTCGATCGCGCTGTTCCTGGACCCGAATCCGGATGCGCTGGTCAGCGCGATTCCGTCCTGCGCGCCGGCGGGCGAGGTGGCGCGCTATGAACCGATCACGGCGCAGGCGTACTTGCAGTCGCGCTTCGATGCGACCTACAAGAAGGCCTGAAGAGCGACGCTACAGCGGGTGTTCGGTGAAAAACCGCCCGCCGTGAAACAGCAGCGGCGACGCTCCGGCACGCCATGCGCAGTGCTCCACCTCGCCCACGAAGATCACGTGGTCGCCTTCGTCATACCGGCTGCGGTTGAAGCATTCGAAGCTGGCCACCGCGCCGTCAAGCAAGGGGGCGCCTGTCACGCCATCGGTGAACGGCACGTCGACCCAACGGTCCAGGCGCTTCTGCGCGAAGCGCTCGGCCAGTTCCTTCTGGTTCGCGGCCAGGATGTTGATGGCGTAGTGCGAGCCCGTGTCCAGCGCCGGCATCGACCCCGACGAGCGCGCCAGGCTCCAAAGCACCAGCGGTGGCGACAGCGACACCGAATTGAACGAATTGGCCGTGAGCCCCACCAGCGTGCCGTCGGCCGCTCGTGCCGTGACGATCGTGACGCCCGTGGCAAACATGCCGAGGGCGTCGCGGAATTCGTCGGGCGAGAAGGAGGGCGCTTGCGCCTGGGCTGGAACGGTCACGAAAGAGGCTGGAGGCAAGGGGAGTTGCATTCTGGCCGATCAGGCATGGCCGTGCCGCTGCATGGGCGGGCGCACGGCGCCATTGATGTGGCCGGGGCATCAATGCATGCCTGCGATTTCATCGATGTGTTGCGCCTGCGGGCCTACGATGAAAGCGAAAGGGTTGGCCATGAAAATCCATCTCGACATCCCGACCGTCGAAGTGATTCCGGACGATGGTTCGGACTGGGCACACGAGTCCTACAGCTCCTTGCACGCGGTCACCGCCGTGGCGCACTGGACCGTGCTGGCCGTGAGCATCGCCTTCGTCGGCTTTGCGATCCTCTCCGGCGTACTGGCGTCCTGACGCCTGCCGAAGAGCCGGCAGCACACCGCGATTGCGGACACCACGGCCGCGAACCCGGCTGCCAGCGCACGAGCCATCGCATGTCCCTCCCCGGGGAATCCGAAACAAAGCACCCGCGCGAGCAACGGGCTTGTCGCAGCGCAGAAAAGAGGTCAATCTCTCAAGGACGCTGGGGTCCGCCATTCCCGACTTGAGTCCGCGCGGGGCCGGTCCGGGCGCGGTCCCCAAGCCTTGAAAGGCTCGACGTCTCACGCAGAAGGACCGCCCATGCTGCTGCGCACTTTCTCCGCCTGGATGACCTGCTGGACCTTGCTCGCCGCTGCGCCGGTCGCTGCCGCCGCGGTCGATACAACCCGCGTGGCACAAGCGATGGCCGCCGCAGCGCGGGCTTTGCTGGACGCCACGCCGCCAGCGCAACGGCCCGAGTTGTTGCTGCCCTTCACGCTGGAGGCGCGCGGCAACTGGAACTACACGCCCCGCAGCCGTCCTGGCATCCCGTTGAAGTCGATGGCGCCACCGCAGCGCCAGGCCGCGCAACAGTTGCTCGCCGCAGCCTTGTCGGAACCCGGCCTGGTCAAGGTCCAGTCCATCATCGCGCTGGAGATCGCGCTGCGCGAGATCGAGACCTTCGGCCTGTCGCGCGATCCGGAGAACTACGCCTTCGCACTCTTCGGCACGCCGGACACCGCCGCGCCCTGGGGCTGGCGCATCGAAGGTCACCATCTCTCGCTGCACTTCACGCTGTCCCACGGCCAGGTCGTCGCAACGCTGCCGCAGTTCCTGGGCGCCAATCCGGCGCAGGTGCCACGCGACATCGCCAACGGAGGTCCGCGCAAGGGCCAGCGCGCGCTGGCCGAGGAGGAAGACCGCGCCTATGCACTGCTCGCCGCGCTCTCACCCACGCAGCGCCAGCAGGCCGTCTTCAGCGCCCAGCCCTTCGGCGACATCGTCACACGCAATGCCGCCCAGCTCGATCCTTTGGCGCCAGTGGGCCTGGCCTTCAGCGCCATGGATGCCGCGCAACAGGCGCTGCTCCTGCGCATCATCGAATCACTGGCCTCGGTGGCCGAAGCGTCATTGGCCCAGCAACGCCTGGAACGCGTGCGCGCGGGCGGCCTCGACGCCATCCGCTTCGGCTGGGCTGGTGCCACCGAGCGCGGCCAGCCGCACTACTGGCGCATCCAGGGCCCACGCTTCCTGATCGAATGGGACAACTCGGGCGGCAACCACATTCACAACGTGTGGCGCGACTTCGACGGCGATTGGGGGCGCGATGTGCTGGGCGAGCATTACCGCCGCGCGAGCGGAAGCAGCCATCGGCATTGAGCAACGCGATCAAGGGTCGAAAAGGTCAAACCTTTCAACGATCCCGCATGTGCTCGGCACAGAAGCCCTGCACGACCTTCAGCGCCGGCGTCTCCGCGACGCCTTCCAGCGTGATGAACGCGAACTGCGACGTGAGTCGCAGCGGTCGGGTGAGCTTGAGCTCCACCAGTTCGTCCCGGTCCATCAGCGAGCGCGCAACCTCGATCGCGCCGAAGAACACCGCATCCGTCGTGCGAACCACCTCCAGCAGGCAGGAAGCCTCGTCCGACTGGAACTGAATCGCGTCCATGAAGTGCACGGAGCGTCCGAAATAGCTGTTGAGACTTTGCACCGCTTCGTGACTGAGGCCGATGCCGCTCGCGCCCAGCGGGTACTGGCGCAGCGTTGAGAAGGAGACCGGTCCGCTGTCGAGCAAGGGATGCCCCTTGCGGCAAACGAAGCCGAGGCGCATCTCCGGCAGCAGGCCGACGCTCAGATCGTCGTGCGGCGGCAGCGAGCGCCGGTGGGCCACGAGTGCGTCGAGCGAGCGTGCGCGCAGGCTCTGGAGCTGCAATTCGGCCGGGCCCCCCGATAGCTGGATCTTGATCCGCGGATAGCGTTCGACCATGTGCCGGAGCAACGGCACGGCCAGCACCGCGGTTGGCGCGGGCCCCATGCCCAAGCGGACCGAGCCCATTTCCAGTCCTGCAAGCAACGCAGCGCTGCGCTTGAGTTCGGAGACCTCCAGGCCGATGCGCCGTGCGCGGGCCGCGACCAGGACACCCAGCGGCGTGAGGTCCTTTCGCCTGCCCAAGCGGTCGATGAGCGGTGCGCCGAGTTCTTCTTCCATGGCCTGGATGCTGCGGCTCAGCGCCGGCTGCGTCAGGTGGACCTGCTCCGCGGCCTTGCTGAAGGAGCCGGTTTCGACGACGGCCAGCAAATGTTCGAACTGCTGAAGATTCATTGGCGCTGCCCTGAACGCATGAGAAACAGTAATGCATCTGCAACCAATTATGCATTGGACGTTGGGGTTGTACGTTCCTAGCATTCGCGCACTACCACTTCCTGCCAAGGGTGCTTCATGGTCTCGAAACTTCCACGCTTCGCGCTCGCGATGAGCCTGGCCGCTCTGGCGGTCTCGCCCTTGCAGGCCGAGCCGGCCTATCCGAACAAGGCGATCACCGTGGTCGTCCCGGTCGCGGCCGGGGGCGCCGCCGACGGCCTTGCGAGGGCCTGGGGCGACTACATCGGCAAGGCACTCGGCCAACCGGTGGTCGTCGACAACAAGCCGGGCGCCAATGGCAGCATCGCCGCCAGCTACGTCGCGAAGCAGCCCGCCAATGGCTACACCATCCTGTTCGGCAGCACCTCCAACATGTCGCTCAACCCGTTCTCGTACAAGACGCTCACGTACGACCCGGTCAAGGACTTCGACCCGGTGCTCATGCTGGCAGGAACCTCCCAGGTGCTCGTCGCGAGTCCCGCCTCCGGCATCAGGACCCTCGACGACCTCGTCAAGATGGCGAGGGCCAAGCCGGATGCGCTCAACTACGGCTCGGCCGGCAAGGGCAACTCCACGCATCTGAATGTCGAGTTCGTGGCGCAGCACTACGGCCTGCAGATGACGCACGTTCCCTACAAGGGCGCAGCGCCCGCCATGGTCGGCCTGCTCGGCGGAGAGACGCAAATCACCGCCGACGCAATCACCAGCGTGATCCCGCAGGTGAAGAGCGGGAAGGTGGTGCCGATCGTGATCTTCGGCGACAAGCGCTCGCCGGCGCTGCCTGGCGTCCCGACCGTCTACGAGGCCGGTCTGAAGGAGTTCCCGGCGGGCGGTTGGTATGGACTGATGGTCCCGAAGGGGACGCCGAAGGATGTGATCGTGCGCCTCAATGACGAGACGAAGAAGTTCTGGGCGGATCCGGCAGTCAAGGTGCGCATGGAAGCGTTGCAGATGGACCCGCCGACCGCGCTCGGCCCGGAAGCCGTCGCGCGCACGATGCGTGAAGAGGCCAGGGTCTGGGGCCCGATCATCACGCGCCTGGGTATCCAGAACGATTGAAGGTTGCCATGTCCGCCGCACTCAAGACTCACCCTTCCATTCCGCGCCCCGCGCTTGCGCGAACGCACCTGCCTCGCAGCGAAGACTTCCTCCTGTGGTCGCCGTGCCTGCAATCCTATGGCTACCGCATCGTCGACCAGCTCTTCGCGACGCGTGTCATCCAACGCGGGCAGGACATTCGCCCGACGCCGCGCGGGGACGAACTCGAGCTCGACTACGAGCACCAAGGGCAACCGCGGTCCGTCGAGGCGTTCATGGACCGCAACAGCGTCGCGGGCCTGCTGGTCATCCGGGATGGCGAAGTGGTGCTCGAGCGCTATGGTCTCGGCCTGCGTCCCGGTGAGCGCTGGAGCACGATGTCCACGGTCAAGTCGATGACCGCGATCCTCGTCGGCGCCGCGATTCGCGATGGCGCGATCGACGACATCGACGACCCGGTGGTCCGGTACCTGCCGCAGCTGCGGGACTCAGGCTATGCCAAGGTGACGGTGAGGCAACTCATGACGATGTCCTCCGGCGTCGGCTGGACCGAGGACTACACCGACAGGGCTTCCGACGTGAACCGCTACAGCAAATCGCTCGCGGACAAGGTGCCCGGCGGCGTGCTGCGCATGCTCCAGGCCGTGCCCGGATTGCACGCGCCCGGCACGAGATGGCACTACAACACCGGCGATACCTACCTGCTCGGCTGTGTGCTGTGCGCCGCCACGAAGCGATCGTTGTCGGAGTACATGTCGGACACCATCTGGAAGCCGTGCGGCATGCAGGACGATGCCTTCTACACGCTGGAATCCGAGGACGGCCAGGAGATCGCCGGGAGCCGTGCCGGCATGTCCCTGCGCGACATGGGGCGCTTCGCCTGGTTGATTGCGTCGGACGGCGTGATGGACGGCCAGCAGGTCCTGCCGGCCGGCTGGGTGGAGAAGGTCGCCGAGCGGGCCTTCGACATCCCGCGCGACTTTCATCCTTCCAGGCTGTCGCTCGGGCTGACGGGCTACGGTTTCGGCTGGTGGCTGACCGATGACGGGGCCATGATGGCGATGGGCCATTCCGGCCAGCGCATCTACGTCAATCGGGCCGAGAAGCTGGCCCTCGTGAATCTCGCGGTCTATCCGGAGCCTCGCTACGTCAACGCCCAGGAGCACGACAGGGACGCTGAACTGCACAGCTTCATTCGCGCTTGTCGTTGAAGAGGTGCTGGACGAGTCTCGCGAGGGCGCGCGCTTCTCGGAGGACTCGCGCGCAGCTCAACCAAAGAACCAATAGCAAACCGCAATCGCGGCCACCACCCCCGCCAGTTCCGCCGCCAGTGCGCAAGCCACTGCGTGCCGCGCCCGCTGGATGCCCACCGCACCGAAGTAGACCGCCAGCACATAGAAAGTCGTCTCGGTGCTGCCCTGGATCACGGCCGCCGCCAGCGCCGGAAAGCTGTCCACGCCCTGGCTCTTCATCGTCTCGATCAGCATCGCCCGCGCCGCACTGCCGGAGAAGGGCTTGACCAGCGCCGTCGGCAACGCATCGACGAATCGCGTGTCCCAGCCGCCTTTCGTCACCACCCAGCGGATGCCGTCGAGCGCGAAGTCGAGCGCGCCCGACGCCCGCAGCACGCCCACGGCGCACAGCATCGCCACCAGGTAGGGCAGCAGGTTCTTCGCCACGTCGAAGCCTTCCTTCGCGCCCTCGATGAACTGCTCGTAGACCTTCACCTTGCGCAGCGCACCGGCCAGCAGGAACACGATCACGATGCCGAACAGCGTCAGGTTGCCCAGCAGCGAGGACAAGGCCGCCAGCGCCGCCGATGACAGCGTGCCCAGCAGCGCCATGAAGCCACCCAGCACCAGCGCGCCGGGCACGAGATACGCGAGCACCACCGGGTCCCACAACCGCAGCCGCTGCACCAGCGCCACCGACAGCAGGCCCACCAGCGTCGACGCGCTGGTCGCCAGCAGGATCGGCAGGAACACCAGCGTCGGGTCGGCCGCGCCCTGTTGCGCGCGGTACATGAAGATCGTCACCGGCAGCAGCGTGAGCGAGGACGCGTTCAGCACCAGGAACAGGATCTGCGCGTTGCTCGCGGCGGTCGCGCTCGGGTTCAGCGTCTGCAACTCGCGCATCGCCTTCAGCCCGATCGGCGTGGCCGCGTTGTCCAGCCCTAGCGCGTTGGCCGCGAAGTTCATCGTGATCAGGCCCAGCGCCGGATGGCCCGCCGGCACCTCCGGCATCAGGCGCCGGAACAAAGGCCCGAGCAGGCGCGCCAGCCAGCCGACCAGCCCCGCCGCCTCGGCGATGCGCAGCAGGCCCAGCCACAGCGTCAGCGTGCCGAACAGCAGCACCATCACCTCGACCGCGAGCTTCGCCATCGCGAACAGGCTCTCCACCACGGTCGCGAACACGGTCGCGTCGCCGCCAAGCAGCCACCGACCGAACGATGCCACGGCCGCGACGAGAAAGAATCCGAGCCACAGCCCATTGAGCATTCGTTGGTCCCTTGCTGAAAGATGCCAGTCGATCATAGGGGCGGGCTCGTGCGGCCTTGCCATCGAACGCATGCGGGCTCACGCAGCGGGTCGAGACAGACGCAAAAAAGCCGGGAGATCGTGCGTGACGATCATCCCGGCTGATTCACCCGGCGGAGCCTCCAGAACTGGTTGCTGCCGCCAAATGTTGGCGAAGAATTGTTCTTGCAGACCGTCCCCGCGCCGTGGCGCAGCGTCGGTCCGGCAAGCTCAATCAGGCCTTGCGAGCAGCGCGACGTGCCGGCTTGGCAGCGACGGCGACTTCGGCCACTTGTTCAGCGACCACACCCAGGCGGGCTTCAACAGCCTTGGCGCCTTCGGCAACCTTGTCGGCGATTTGCGTGGCCAGCGAAGCGACGGGCGCGTTGATGGCGCGCACGGCGTCGAGCTTGACGAATTCGAACGACGATTCGACGCGGGCCACGTTGGCTGCAACCTTTTCGATGGCGCTGTCGGCGCGCTTGGCGATCAGGTCGATGGCCTGGTCAGCCTGGCCGTAGGCGGTTTGCACGCCCTTGAGCATGAAGCCCGACAGCACTTCCTGTGCGTTCACGAGTTGCGACTTGACCTGGTCGTTGACCAGCGGCAGCGAACGGGCTTCCAGGGCCGACACGAAACGGGTCTTGGCGTCGCCGAGCAGACGCTCGATGGTGGCGCTGTAGGCCTTGTTCAGGGTCTTGCCAGCAGCGCTGTACTGGGCGACGACGTGGGTGGCGGCGGTGGCGAGGGATGCGTTCGACATTTTCTTTTCCTTGTGGATCAGGGTTGGTATGAACGAATCTTCTCGCCGAAGGCCTAGTCGGCAAAAGCTAGAACCGGTGGATAGTTGGAGCAGATGCTCTAGAAACGGAGCGCTTTCGCGCGAGCCTCACACCTCGATGAGCAACCTCGGCTGGAACGCCTCCTGCTCCCCCTTGCTCCGATAGCCCAAGGGATTGGCGATCACCCGGCAGCCGTCCTTCACGTAGTCGAAGGCGCAGTGCAGGTGGCCATGCAGCCAGACCTTGGCCAGCGGCAGCAACTCGTCGAGCGAATTGCAGAAGCCCGCGGTGCCCGGCGACAGCCCGTAGCGCGGATCGGCACTCGCCAGCGTGGGCGCGAAATGCGTGATCGCCACAGTCGTGCCCTCGAAGGGCCGGGCCAATTCATCGCGCAGCCACTGCTGGCAGAGCAGCGAATGCTCCCGCAATTCCGCCGCCATGAACGGCTTCCCGTCGCGCACCGTCGCCGCCTTCTCCAGGTAGAAATCGGCCGCGCGCATCGCCTTGCCGCGCGCCTTCAGCAGTTCGGTCATGCCGCCAGCCGGGTCCGCCAGTGCGTCGAAGTCGCTCCACAGCGTGGTGCCGATGAAGCGGATGCCGTCGATCACCAGCGTCTCGCGCTCCAGCCATTGGATGTCGAGCGCATTGCAGGTGGCGCGCAGGCGCGCGTGCACGGCGTCGAAGTCGTCGCCGTCGTACTCGTGGTTGCCGGGCACATAGATCACCGGGCACGGCCAGCCATGGCGCGGCGAGAAGCGCCCCAAACCGAAGTCCGGCTCCGTCAGGCGCGAACCGTCTTGATAGGAGCCGATGTCGCCGGCCAGCACCAGCAGGTCGGCGCCCGGCGCGGCTTCCGCCTCGAAGCGCGGGTGCGATTCCAGGTGCAGGTCGGACAGGAGTTGAAGCTTCATGACCGTATCTTCGCCGGCAACACGACTTCGTCGGCGGACTTCGCGAACGCCACCTCGGCCGCGCGCGCCAGTGCATCGCGCAGCCACGCATGCGCCTGGCCGTACTGCGTGCGCCGATGCCAGACGGCGTCCACATGCACCAGGGGCTGGTCGAAGGGCAGCTCTCGCAGCTCCAACTGGTCGGTGATGCCGGTCACGTTGACGAAGTGGCGCGGCATCACGGCGAGCAGGTCCGAGCTGGCGACCACGCGGCCGGCCGTGTAGAACTGGTTCACCGTGACGGTGATGTGCCGCTCGCGTCCGAACGCGCTCAGCGTCTGTTCGATGAAGCCATAGGGCCGCCCGGAGAAACTGACCAGCAGGTGCCGCGCGGCACAGAAGGCGTCCAGCGTGAGCGGCTGGCTCGCCAGCGGATGGCCGCGCCGCATCACGCAGACGTACTGGCCGAGGTAGAGCCGCTGCGTCTCGAAAGGCACCGCCACGCCCGACTGGCCGCGCGCCGTCATCGCCGCCAGCACCGCCGGGAAATACCCGACCGCCATGTCCGCGCCTTCGTTCTCCAGCATCTGGCGCGGATCGCGTGTGGTGAGCGGCACCACGCGCAAGGAGACGGCCGGCGCCTCGCGCTCGATGATCTGCACCAGGCCGGGCACCAGTTCCGCCGCCGTGGCATCGGCCATGGCCAGGATGAAGGCGGTATCGGCCGTGGCCGGCGTGAAGTCGCCCGGCGCCAGCACGTGCTGCAAGTGGCGCAGCGCGTCCCGCACGGTCGGCCACAGCGCCAGCGCGCGCGGCGTCGGCTCGACACCCGCACCCGAGCGACGCACCAGTTCATCGCCCAGCAGGTCGCGCAGACGCCGCAGGGCGTTGCTCACCGCGGGCTGTGTCAGGGACAGGTTGCGGGCGGCGCGCGTCAGGTTGCGCTCTGCCATCACCTCGTCGAAGACGCGCAGCAGGTTGAGATCCAGTGTGCGAAAGTTGACGTTCATCATTTTAGTGAATGATAAACATCAGAAATATAAAGTGGCGGCGTACTAGGGAAACCCCTAAGATTCACCCATCGGCTCACCACCCAACGCAATTTTTCAGAGGACTCACCATGACCGCCTTCGTCAACGCTAACCACCCCACGATCCACCCTGGCGTCGAGCGCGCCGAGGTCCTGTTGAACATGGTCAACGGCAATTCCCGCCGTGCTGGCACGCGTCACGTGATCGCTTTCCTGCTGGTGGCTGCGGTTTCGTCGGCACTGGTGGTTGCAGAAGCCCTGGTGACCAACTGGGACGAAGGCAGCCTGCTGGTCGCCTGGGCCGTGCTCTGCGCCGCGTTGTTTGCCGGTGCCGCCCTCTACGCCGACCTGCTGGTCGCCGGCGTGAAGCGCGTTGGCGAGGTCCTGAGCGCCGGCGCCGAAGCCCGTGCCGCCGCCCGCGCCGATGCGCTGTTCCTGGCCTCCGCCGAAAGCGACCCGCGCATCATGGCCGACCTGCGCGCAGCCATCGCCCGCAGCAAGGCTGAACAAGAACTGACGGAAGTCGCCCCGGCACCGGTCCGCAAGTCCACGCTGACCGCGATGCACGAAACGCCTTCGCTGTATGTGGCTCTGGCCCGCGTTCAGTCTGGCCACTTCCACTGATCAACTGCTGTCACGCATGAAAAAACCGCCCGAGGGCGGTTTTTTTGTGTCCGTCGAAACCGAAAGACTCACGCCTCGAGACGTTCCTCGATCGCTGCCTTGGTGGCCGGCAGCTCCTTCGGCAGGTGGTGCGCCAGTTGCGCGAACAGTTCCTCGTGCAGCTTGAGTTCGTCGCGCCAGGCCGACTTGTCGATGCTGGTCACCGTGTTGAACTGCTCGGCGCTGAAGTCCAGTCCGGTCCAGCTCAGGTCCTGGTAGCGCGGGCTTACGCCGAAGACGTGTTCCTGGCCGTCGGCCTTCTGTTCGATGCGCTCGATCATCCACTTCAGCACGCGCATGTTCTCGCCGTAGCCGGGCCAGACGAACTTGCCGTCGGCGCCCTTGCGGAACCAGTTGGTGGTGTAGATCTTCGGCAGCTTGGCGCCAGCGGCGTCGAGCTTCTTGCCTAGGTTGAGCCAGTGCTGGAAGTAGTCGCTCATGTTGTAGCCCATGAAGGGCAGCATCGCGAACGGGTCGCGGCGCACCACGCCGGCTTGGCCGGTGGCGGCAGCGGTGGTTTCCGAGCCCATCGTGGCGGCCATGTAGACGCCTTCGACCCAGCTGCGGGCTTCCGTCACCAGCGGCACGGTGGTGGAACGGCGGCCGCCGAAGATGAAGGCGTCGATGGCCACGCCCTTCGGGTCGTCCCAGGCTTCGTCGAGCGCCGGGTTGTTGGTGGCGGCCACGGTGAAGCGGGCGTTCGGATGCGCGGCCTTGGCGCCGGTTTCCTTGGCGATGGCGGGCGTCCAGTCCTTGCCCTGCCAATCGATCGCGTGCGCGGGCGCGTCGCCCATGCCTTCCCACCAGACGTCGCCGTCGTCGGTAAGCGCGACGTTCGTGAAGATGGTGTCGCGCTCGACGCTCTTCATGCAGTTGGGGTTGGTGAGCGCGTTGGTTCCCGGTGCCACGCCGAAGTAGCCGGCTTCCGGGTTGATGGCGCGCAGGCGGCCGTCGGGCTGGGGCTTGATCCAGGCGATGTCGTCGCCGATGGTCGTGACCTTCCAGCCGTCCAGGCCGGCCGGCGGGATCAGCATCGCGAAGTTGGTCTTGCCGCAGGCGCTCGGGAAGGCGGCGGCGACGTGGTACTTCTTGCCCTCGGGATTGGTCACGCCGAGGATCAGCATGTGCTCGGCCAACCAGCCTTCGTCGCGGCCCATGTTCGAGGCGATGCGCAGCGCGAAGCACTTCTTGCCCAGCAGCGCGTTGCCGCCGTAGCCGGAGCCGTAGCTCCAGATCTCGCGCGTCTCGGGGTAGTGGACGATGTACTTGGTCTTGTTGCAGGGCCAGGCCACGTCCTTCTGGCCGGCTTCCAGCGGTGCGCCGACGGTGTGGATGCAGGGCACGAAGTCGCCATCGACGCCGAGCACGTCGTACACGGCACGGCCCATGCGGGTCATGATCTTCATGTTGACCGCGACGTAGGGGCTGTCGGAGAGTTCGATGCCGATGTGGGCGATCGGCGAGCCCAGCGGGCCCATGCTGAAGGGCACCACGTACATGGTGCGGCCCTTCATGCAGCCGTCGAACAGGGGCTGCAGCGTGGCGCGCATCTCGGCCGGGGCCATCCAGTTGTTGGTGGGGCCGGCGTTTTCCTTCTTTTCGGAGCAGATGTAGGTGCGGTCCTCGACACGCGCCACGTCGCTCGGGTCGGAAGACGCGAGATAGGAGTTCGGCCGCTTGACCGGGTTGAGCTTCTTGAAGGTGCCGGCGTCCACCAGTTGCTGGCAGAGGCGGTCGTACTCTTCAGTGCTGCCGTCGCACCAGTAGATGCGTTCGGGCTTGCACAGCGCGGCCATGTCGGCCACCCAGGCGATCAGTTTCGCGTTCTTGACATATGCGGGTGCTTGAATGGTGAGGCCATTCATCACGGGTGCGTTCATCGGAAATCTCCTGGTCTTTGAAAATCGTCTTTTCGAACGGACCTGGGCGCAGCTGTGCGCAAAGACCGTTGGAGAAAACGTTTTCTTCCGGAGCCCGGTATCGCATGAGGGGAGGCGAGGGACAAGGCCGGGGGCCGCGCAGGCCGGCCGGCCAAGGGCCGATGTCAGGCCATGAACACGGCGATGGACGCCAGCAGCAGCATCAGCACGCCACCCACGATCGGGAGCACGAGCGGCATGAGGTGAACGATGGATTCGACGGCATCGTGTTCGACGACAGCGTCTTGGCCCGGCTGGACGGGGGTGGGGTTGGACATCAGGGATACCTCAGGTTCGCAAAACTGGCACGCATTTTAGGGGCAGGCTCCAGCGCATCATGTCAGGGTCCGCCCCCCGGAAGTGTGCGACTTTTGGCCTATAGCCAAGCTGACTCAAATCAATTCGCGGTGCGTCGGCCGGGCACCGAAAACGAATCAACGGCCCGCTATCGCTGCTCTTCGGCCGCGAAACCGGCCGCGTGCAGCGCATCGAGCACCGACGCCAGGTGCGTCCGTCCCCGGGTTTGCAACACCAATTCCACATCGACGTTCTGCGCCGCCAGCATGGTGAAGGCCCGCTGGTGGTGGACCTCGTCGATGTTGGCGCCCGCTTCGGCCACGGTGGCCGTGATGTGGGCCAATGAGCCGGGCACGTCGCGCGCGCTGACCCGCACCCGGGCCAGTCGGCCGGCCCGCACCATGCCGCGCTCGATGATGGCGGCCAGCAGCAAGGGGTCGATGTTGCCGCCCGACAGCACCAAGCCCACCCTCTTGCCGCGGAAGCGCTCCGGGTGGCGCAGCAGCGCGGCGAGGCCTGCCGCGCCGGCGCCCTCGACCAGCGTCTTCTCGATTTCAAGCAGCATCAGCACGGCCTGCTCGATGTCGCCCTCGTCGACCAGCAGCAGGTCGTCGACCTGCGTCTTGATGATTTCGCGCGTCAGCACGCCCGGCGTGCCCACCGCGATGCCCTCGGCGATGGTGCTGTTGCCCTGTGGATGCTGCGTGCCCTTGACGGCATTGACCATCGCCGGGAAGCGGGTCGTCTGCACGCCGACGATCTCGATGCCCGGCTTGATCGCCCGCGCCGCCACCGCCATGCCCGCGATCAGCCCGCCGCCGCCGACCGACACCACCAGCGTGTCCAACTCCGGCACCGCGCCGAGCATCTCGATCGCCACCGTGCCCTGGCCGGCGATGATGGCCTCGTCGTCATAGGGATGCACGAAGGTCAGGCCCTCGCGCTCGGCGAGTTCGAAGGCATGGGCACGGGCGCCTTCCAGCGTGTCGCCATGCAGCACCACCTCGGCGCCGAAGCCGCGCGTGCGCTCGATCTTCACGCCGGGCGTGAAGCGCGGCATGACGATGAGCGCGCGCAGGCCGAGGCGCTGTGCGTGGTACGCCACGCCCTGCGCGTGATTGCCGGCCGACATCGCGATGACGCCGCGCACGCCGCTTTCCGACAGGTCCACCAGTTTGTTACAGGCCCCGCGCTCCTTGAAGGACGCTGTGAACTGCAAATTCTCGAACTTGAGGAACACCTGCGCGCCCACGATTTCAGAGAGGGTGCGCGATTCCACGCAGGGGGTGTCGAGCAATTGCCCGCGCAGTCGGGCGGCCGCCTTGGCGATCAGATCAATTTCAACCATGTCGGGAATTGTGGACGGATTCGTAACATCAGGGTTTTTACTGTTTGCATTTCTTCCCGAACCTAAAACTCTGCGTTATGGTCGCGCTGAGTACGGCTCTTGGAGAAGGGTAGTCCCGAATGGTCAAGCGTTCCGGTGTGGATGACGTGGCGGCTGCATCGCGCAGCCAGGCCGTGCCTTCGCCCGGACTCAAGGGCGCGCCGGTGCTGGAGCTCATGTGCTCGCACTTCGTGCTGACGCTGGCGGCCAAGCAGGGGCCGCGCTTCAATGTGCGGCGCGACCTGAACGGGCTGCTGTCGCTGACGGGGCGGCACCTGGTCTGGCCGACGGCCGTGCTGCTGCGCCTGCGTGAATTCCTCGGGCGGCGCTGCGCGGGCAACGAGATCTGGAAGGGCGTCGAGCTGCTCGACAGCCGCACGCTGCTGGAGCGCCACGGCGTCTGGCGCGGGCCGTATGAAGAAGGCACGCTGTTCTTCTACCTCGACGAATACGCGAAGGACCAGCCCAAGGATTTGCTCTCCGTGCTGTCGGCCACGCGCGACTGGCTCACGCATGCGCTGCGCAAGCAATCCACGCTGGTCGAGAAGAACATCGATGCGTTGGCGGGCCTGTTGCTGCTGAACAAGGCCGAGCGCGCGCTGCTGCTCTACGGCACGCTGGCGCGCTACCAGCGCGACCTGCGTTCGCTGCTGGTGGAGTTCAAGGTCAACAATGCGCCCGAGGCATACGCCGCCATCGCGGAAGTGGCGGGCGTCAATGCCAGCGACGTGGGCGAGGCACTGCGTGCCGGATCGCGGCTGGAGCGCATCGGCCTGGTCGAGAACCTCATCTCCGAACACAACATCACCGACCTGGCCGATCTCATGAAGGTCAGCGAAAAGCTGCCGCCAGTGCTGATGCGCGAATACCGCGACCAGAACGAATTGATGGCGGTGTTCACGCGGCCCTCGGCCAAGAGCGCGCTGCGCGTCGATGATTTCTCCTTCGTCGCCGACGAGGCGCAGATGCTGGTCACGCTGCTGCGGGCCGCCGTGACGCGCAAGGAGCCGGGCGTCAATGTGCTGCTCTATGGCCCGCCCGGGACCGGCAAGACCGAATTGGCCAAGGTCGTCGCGCAGGCGGCCGGGCTTGAATTGTTCGAAGTCGAATATGCCGACCGCGACGGCAATTCCCTGAGCGGGCGCGACCGTTATCGTTCGCTGCAGATCGCGCAGGTATTCCTGAAAGGCAGCGCGCAGGCCGCATTGCTGTTCGATGAAGTCGAGGACGTGTTCCCGCCGATCAGCACCGAGGCCGCGCAATACATGGCGCGCGCCGAGCAGATTTCCGCGCCGACCAGCGGCAGCGTCAGCGGCAAGGCCTGGGTCAACCAGATCCTCGAATCGAATGCAGTGCCCACGCTGTGGGTGACCAACCGCATCGAGCAGATCGACCCGGCCTTCCGGCGCCGCTTTGCCTATCACCTCGAACTGAAATCGCCGCCGCCCGGCGCGCGCGAGCAGTTGGTGCGCAAGACGCTCGAAGGCATTGCCGTGTCCGAGGCCTTCACCGCCAAGCTGGCCGAGCGCAAGGGCCTGACGCCCGCGCAGATCCGCACGGCGGCACGCTTCGCCGAACTGGCGAAAACCGATGAGACGAGCGTCGAGGCACTCATCGAGCGCCAGTTGAAGAACGCCGACCTGGCCCTGGGCACGACCGAGTCCGGGCATGGCGAACGCCGCAGCGTCACCACCTACGACCTCGACATGCTCAACGTCGAGACGCGCTTCGAGATCCCGCGCATCGTCGAGGCCGTGAAGGCGCGCGGCCACGGCACGCTGTGCTTCTACGGCGCGCCCGGCACCGGCAAGACCGCGCTGGCCGAGCACATGGCCCGGTCCATCGGCCGGCCGCTGATCATCAAGCAGGCCAGCGACCTGATGAGCAAATACGTCGGCGAGACCGAGCAGAACATGGCGGCCATGTTCAAGGAAGCCGAGGCCGAGAAGGCCGTGCTGCTGCTGGACGAGGCCGACTCCTTCCTGCAGGACCGCCGCGGTGCGCAGCGCACCTACGAGGTGACGGAAGTCAACGAGATGCTGCAGGGCATGGAGCGCTTCAACGGCGTGTTCGTGTGCACCACCAACCTGCTGGACCGGCTCGACCAGGCGGCGCTGCGGCGCTTCACCTTCAAGATCAAGTTCATGCCGCTGACGGCCGCGCAGCGCGAGCGCATGTTTGTCGTGGAGGCGCTGGCCGGCGACAAGGCTTTGCTGTCCGAAGAATTGCGCGCGCGGCTGGCCAAACTCTCCCAACTCTGCCCAGGTGATTTCGCGGCGGTCAAGCGCCAGACCGATATTCTCGCGACCGAATTTTCCGCGTCCGAATTCCTCGACCAGCTCGAAGCAGAACATCGGATTAAACCGGAAGTGCGCGAATCTCGCGGCATGGGCTTCGTCCAATAGCCGCTCCAAAAAATATTTTCAAATTGCAGTGTTTTTCACGGCGCTGAAGCCCAAAAGCTAATTCTTTAGGGTCATTGCAAACTTTCGTTAATTGCTAGGCTGCGTCCCTCCTGTTCTGGGAAGGACCTGGCAAATGAAGCGGCAATGTCGGTGGGGTGCGGGATTCTTGGGTGCACTCATCCTGTGTGGATGTGGCGGTGGCGGTGGTGGCGGAGGCGGCGGCGGCATCCTGCCGATCGCGGGGCTGGCGACGGCACCGCCGGTCGCCGCTGAAACGGACCAGATCGTGGCATCGTCGTCCATGGCCGGGCGATGCGCCGCACCGCGCAAAGGCATCGATCCCGACACCGGCGCCACCTGGCCCGACGTCCAGGGCACGACCGACGATGAAAAGCGCTGGCTGCGCGGCTGGACCGACGAGACCTACCTCTGGTACGACGAGGTGCCCCGCGGCTTGGTGGCGGCCAACTACACCACGCCGGTCGACTACTTCGCCATGCTGAAGACATTCGCGATCACGCCATCGGGCCGGCCCAAGGACCGCTTCCACTTCACCTATGACACGGCCGCCTACCGCGAGTTGGCCAGCACCGGCGTGGCGACCGCGGGCGCGGAAAAAACCGCGAGCTACGGCATGGAGATGGCCTTCCTGAGCGCCGCGCCGCCGCGCGACGTGCGGGTGGCCTTGACCGAGCCCGCCTCGGCGGTTGCCGCCGCCGGCATCGGCCGCGGTGCGCGAGTGCTCGAAATCGATGGCGTGGATGTCGTCAACGGCAGCGATATCGCCACGCTCAACGCGGGCCTGCAGCCGGTCGCGGCGGGCGAGCGGCACCTGTTCAAGCTCGCACGGCCGGACGGCAGCACGGTCACCGCCTTCTTCGTCGCGGCCGGCACGCGCAGCATGCCCACGGTCAGCGGCAAGACGATCGACCTGGGCGGCAAGTCCGTGGGCTACCTGCTGTTCAACGACCACAACGAGATGGCCGAGGCGCAACTGATCGCCGCGGTCGACCAGTTCAAGCACGATGGCATCAGCGACCTGGTGATCGACCTGCGCTACAACGGCGGCGGCCTGCTCTCCATTGCCAGCCAGCTGGCCTACATGGTGGCCACGCCCGCCGCCACGCATGACACGACCTTCGAGCAACTGCAGTTCAACGGCAAGAACCCGTTCCAGTTGTCCGAGGAACAGACCCGCCTGCCCTTCTACGGCACCACGCGCGGCTACTCGACGACGCCGGGGCAGCCGCTGCCGCAACTGGGCCTCTCGCGCGTGACGATGCTGACCGGGCCGGACACCTGCTCGGCCAGTGAATCGATCATCAACGCGCTGCGTGGCGTGGGCGTCAACGTCAACCTGGTCGGCGGCACGACCTGCGGCAAGCCCTACGGCTACTTCCCCCAGGACAACTGCGGCACCACCTACTTCACGGTCCAGTTCAAGGGCGTGAACCAGCTCGGGTTCGGCGATTACAGCGATGGCTTCGCGCCCAATTGCGCAGTGGCGGACGACTTCACCCATGACCTGGGCGATCCCGCCGAGGGCCGGCTTGCCGCCGCGCTCACGATGCTGCGCGGCGGCGCCTGCCCGACCATGGCGAAGGCGGGCATCCAGCTTGAAAAGGGCGCGACCGGTGCAACCCCCATCCTCTGGCGCGAGCCAATTCGCGAAAACCGTGTGATTGACACGTTGAAGAGATAGTCAAGACGGCATCGACACTGTTACGCTCTCCCGCAAATTTTGTGGGAGGGCAAGGCCATGAGCCTGAACATGCGTTGGGGTGCCGGGATCGTCGCCGGCCTGGTGTTGACCGCGTGCGGCGGTGGCGGTGGAGGAAACGGCAATATCGCCGATCTGGGGTTGACGCAGACGGCCTTGGCGCTCGGAGCGGCATCGCAGCCGGAGCCGATCGTTGCTTCGTCCACGGTGGCGGGCCGGTGCGCGACGCCTCGAACCGGGACCGATCCCGAAACAGGCACTGCATTCCGCGACCGCACCGGCACGCTTGATGACGAGAAGCGCTGGGTGCGCGGCTGGATCGACGAGACCTACCTCTGGTTCGACGAAGTGCCGGGCGGGCTGCTGGCCAGTGCCTACCCCACGCCGGTCGACTACTTCAACGTGCTGAAGACGCCGCTGAAGACCGCCAGCGGGCGCGACAAGGACCGCTTCCACTTCACCGAGGACACGGCCGAATACCGCAACCTGTCGGTCGGCCTGTCGGTGGGCTACGGCATGGAACTGGCCTTCCTGCAGCGTTCTCCCCCGCGTGACGTGCGCGTGGCCTATCTGGAATCGGGCTCGCCGGCAGCGCTGGCCGGCATCACCCGGGGCATGAAGGTGCTGGAGATCGACGGCGTCGACGTGGCCAACGGCGCCGACACGGCCAAGCTCAACGCCGGCCTTGCGCCTGCGAATGCCGGCGAGGCACACACGTACAAGCTGGGCCTGCTCGACGGCAGCACGCGCACCTTTGCGCTGACCTCGGCCAACGTCACGATGTCGCCGGTGCAGAACGTGAAGACCTTCGACACCGCGAAGGGCCGCGTCGGCTACTTCCAGTTCAACGACCACAACGAGCCCTCGGAGGCCCAGTTGATCGCTGCGATCCAGCAACTCCAGAGCGATGGTGGCGTGCAGGACCTGGTGCTGGACATGCGCTACAACGGCGGCGGCATGCTGGGCATCGCGAGCGAACTGGCCTCGATGGTGTCTTCGAGCGAAGCCACCGCCGGCAAGACCTTCGAACGCCTGGAGTTCAACAGCAAGAATCCGTTCAACCTCACGCCGGCGCAGGCCACCGTCCCGTTCTACATCTATGCGCAAGGCTATTCGGCGCCGGTGTGGCAGAGGCTGCCGCAACTGGGCCTGAAGGAGATCACGGTGCTCGCGGGGCCGGACACCTGCTCGGCCAGCGAGTCGGTGGTGAACGGATTGCGCGGCATCGGGGTCAAGGTCAATCTCATCGGCGGCACCACCTGCGGCAAGCCGTATGCGTTCGTGCCGCAGGACAACTGCGGGACGACCTACTTCGCGATCCAGTTCCAGGGCGTGAACGCGCAGGACTTCGGCGACTACGGCGACGGCATGCAGCCAGACTGCTTCGTGGCCGACGACTTCAGCCATGCGCTGGGCGACCCCGACGAGGCATTGCTGGCGATAGCGCTCACTGGCCAGTGCATCAACTCCGGCACGCCCAAGTCCGAGGCCGCGCGGCAGAAGGCCAATGCGAAGGCCTGGGAGCCCCTGCTGAACCGGTCGCCCTCGCGCGGCAACCGGATCATCACGAACCTGGGTGGCGGCGTCTAGAAAGCGCTGCTGACCCGTAGCACGTCCGCGCCATAGGCTTCCAGCTTCTTGGCGCCGATGCCGCTGATGCCCTGCAGGTCTTCCAGCGTGCCGGGCGCGCGCTGGGCGATGGCGGCGAGCGTGGCGTCGTGGAAGATCACGTAGGCGGGCAGGTTGTGCTCGCGGGCGACTTCGGCGCGCCAGGCCTTGAGCGCGGCGAAGCGCGCCTGGCCGGTAGCGTCGAGCGAAGCGGCTGCGGCGGAGGGTGCCCCGCGTGCGCTCTTCTCGCGCTTGGCCTTGCGCGGCGCGGCCGAGGACACCGATTCGCGCAGTGACACGCTGGCCTCGCCCTTGAGCACGGCACGCGAGCCGTCGGTGAGCCTCAGGGTGTTGAAGGCCTCCGCATCCACCGCCAGCGCGCCGATCGCGATCAGTTGCCGCAGCACCCCGCGCAACTGCGCCTCGCTGAACTCGCTGCCGATGCCGAAGGTGCTGACGCGCTCATGGCCGAATTGCTTGACCTTCTCCGTCTCCTTGCCGCGCAGGATGTCCATGACGTGGCCCGCGCCGAAGCTGATGCCGCTCTGCTGCTGCACGCGGTAGACGGTGGACAGCAGCTTGCGCGCGGCATCCGTGCCATCCCAGACCTGCGGCGGCGTGATGCAGTTGTCGCAGTTCCCACAGGGCGTGCTGTGCTCGCCGAAATAGGCGAGCAGCCGCACGCGCCGGCAATCGCTGGCCTCGGCCAGTGACAGCAGCGCATCGAGCTTGCCCCGCATCACCTGCTTGAAGTCCTCGGCGGCGGGGCTCTCGTCGATCATGCGGCGCTGGTTCACCACGTCCTGCAGGCCGTAGACCATCCAGGCGTCGGCCGGCTCGCCATCGCGGCCGCCGCGGCCGGTCTCCTGGTAGTAGCCCTCGATGTTCTTCGGCATGTCGAGGTGGGCGACGAAGCGCACGTCGGGCTTGTCGATGCCCATGCCGAAGGCGATGGTCGCGACCACCACGATGCCGTCCTCGCGCAGGAAGCGGTTCTGGTGCTTCTGCCGGACAGAAGCGTCCAGGCCGGCGTGGTAGGGCAGGGCGTTGATGCCGGCGTCCTGCAGCGCCAGCGCCACGTCTTCGACGCGCTTGCGCGACTGGCAATAGACCACGCCGGCATCGCCCTCGTGCTCGCGCTCGATGAAGCGCAGCAGTTGCGTGGTGGCGTCCTTCTTCTCGACGATGGTGTAGCGGATGTTGGGGCGGTCGAAGCTGGAGACGAACTGACGCGCTTCTTCCAGCTGCAGGCGCTCGACGATGTCGGCGCGCGTCAGTGCATCGGCGGTGGCGGTGAGCGCGATGCGTGGCACGCCGGCATAGCGCTCGTGCAGCACGGTCAGGGCGCGGTATTCGGGGCGGAAGTCGTGGCCCCATTGGCTCACGCAGTGCGCCTCGTCGATGGCGAACAGGCTCAGCTTGTTGCGCGCGGCCAGGCTATCGAGCAGTTCGAGGAAGCGCGGCGTGGTGACGCGCTCGGGCGCGGCGTAGAGGAGGGTGATCTCGGCGCGGGCGAGGCGGCGCTCGACGTCCTGCGTCTCGGACCAGTCGAGCGTGGAGTTGAGGAAGGCCGCGTTGACACCGGCCTCGTGCAGCGCGCCGACCTGGTCGTGCATCAGCGCGATCAGCGGCGACACCACGATGGCCACGCCCTGCCCGGCACGTTGCCGCGCGATGGCCGGCACCTGGTAGCACAGCGACTTGCCGCCGCCGGTGGGCATCAACACCAGCGCATCGCCGCCGCCGACCACATGGTCGACGATGGCCTCCTGCGGGCCGCGGAAGGCGGTGTAGCCGAAGACCTCGAGGAGGATCTCCAGCGGGTCGGTGGAGGCGGGGGTGGATGGCAAGGCGGACACGGTGCGGCAGGTTTGGTGGCGGCACGCGCTCGCGGCGCGTGTAGCGCTATTGTCTCAGCCCGACCCGGAGCTTCTCGTGTGCGGAATTCAACGGATGGGGGCGTTCAGATCCGGGTGCGCATCAGCCGTTTCATCAGCTTGCCGTTGGCATTGCGCGGCAGGGGCTCGGTGCTCCAGGTGAAGCTTTCGGGCACCTTGTAGTCGGCCAGGCGTTCTTCGCAATGGCGGCGCAGTGCGGCTTCGGCGGCGGGCAGGTCATCGGGCTGCACGCTGGGGTAAACAAAGGCGTGCACCCGCTCGCCGAGCACCGGGCAGGGCTTGCCCACCACGGCTGCCTCGACCATGCCGCCGAAGCCCATCAGCACGTTCTCGACCTCGACCGAGTAGATCTTGTAGCCACCGCGGTTGAGCATGTCTTTCTTGCGGTCGAACACGCGCACGAAGCCTTGCGCGTCGATGGAGCCCAGGTCGCCCGAATGCCAGAAGCCGGCGGTGAAGGAGGCGGCCGTGGCCTCGGGGTTGTTCCAGTAGCCGGGCACGACCATCGGGCCGCCGATCCAGATCTCGCCGGTTTCGCCGGGCGGCACTTCGCGGCCCTCGTCGTCCATGACGCGAACCTCGGCAGCGGGCAGGGGGACGCCGACCGAATCGGCATGGGCGCGCGTGAGGCCGGCCGGGATCATCGTGGTGGGGGAGGTGGTTTCGGTGGCGCCGTAGGTGTTGACGAGCGTGAGGCCGGGCAGGCGCTGGGTGAGCGTGTCGATGGTCGTGACGGGCATCGGCGCGCCGCCGTAGCCACCGATGCGCCAGCGCGACAGGTCCTCGCGCGCGAAGGCGTCGGAAAGCAGGCACAGCTGGTACATCGCCGGCACCATCAGCGTGTGGGTCACGCGCTCCTGGGCCAACAGTTGCACGAAGGCCTCGGCCTTGAACTCCGGCACGATGACCACGGCGCCGCCGACGCGCCACATGGCCGCGATGATGGCGACGAGCCCCGTGACATGGCTGGCCGGCACCGCCAGCGCCGAGCGGTCATCGGGTTGCAGGCGCATGCAGGCCTGGAAGTGCAGTGACGAATGCACGATGGACAGGTGCGTGAGCAACGCGCCCTTGGGGAAGCCGGTGGTGCCGGAGGTGTAGAGGATCGCGGCCACGTCGGTCTCGACGGTGCTGGCGACGTCGGGCATCGTGTTCGGTTCGGCGGCCAGTGCGGCAAGCAGCGACACCGCGATGCGCTGCTCCAAATCGGGCGCATCGGCGGCTTCGGGCACGCGGTCGGCGAGCACGTCGTCATGCACGATGGCCTTGGCGCCGCACTGGCTGGCGATGTACGTCAGGCCCGGGCGCTGTTCGCGGATGCCGACCGGCACCGCGATGGCGCCGATGCGTTGCAGGGCGAGCAGCACGAACAGGAACTCGGGCCGGTTGCCGATGAGTATCAGCACGCGGTCGCCTCTCGCGATGCCCCTGGCGGCGAAGGCGCTCGCAAGCCGGTCGCCCGCATCGCCTGTCTGCGCGTAACTCCAGCGGCGGCCTTCGCAGACGATGGCGTCGTGCGAGGCACGCGTTGCGCGGGCGTGCTCGAACATGGCATACAGGCTTGTCGGGCGTTCGGCAAAGCAACGGACGACGCGGTCGCCGTTCAGCGCTTCGTGCCGCATCGGCGGAACGGGAAAGTCTTGCCAATGGCTCATGCTGGTGGCCTCAATCTTGTCCTTGTTTCGTTCAGAGGTGCCTGGGTCACCGTTCACTGCGGACGGACGCGTGGCGGCACACGCGTCTCCAGCGCTGCCGGCGTGTAGCCCGGATCGAAGCTGCAGCCCTTGCCAAACTTTGCCTCGTTGGCGGGGCAGGCCGCGGCGATGTTGGCTGGCGTCGGCTTGATGCCCTGTTCCACCCAGGCCAGGAGGGCCGTCATCAAGGTCGGGTAGGTCGGGTTGCTGATGTAGCTGTGCGTGCCTTGGGTCGTGAAGGTCTGCACCAGGCGGTCGCCGCTGCCGCCGCGGTCCATCGTCGCCTTGAAATAGGCGTCGAGTTCGACGAAGGCCGTCGGGTCGCTGATCCACTTCACGGTCAGGACCGGGACGGGGATCCTGCCGGTCGGGTCGGTGTCGGCGGCGAAGCGCTGGTAGGCGTCGGGGTCGGCGCTGTAGCGGGCCACGCCGGCATTGAGGGCTGCGTCGTCGGCGGAGCCCACGTACTTCACGCCCATGTTGCCGAAGGGGCTGGCGCCGCCGGTGCGCTTGCTGCTGATGTCCTGGTAGCGGAAGGTGGCCCAGTTCATGTGCGAGTGGATCGCGCTGGCGGGGATCCGGATGAGCTTCTCGATGGTCTGCACGCGCAACTGTTGCTCGGGCGTGCGCTGCGCGGCGGGCTTGTCCAGGCCCAGGCATTCGTTGATGCGGGCGCTCAGGTCGGCATTCGTCATCCTGGCGCCGGCTGGCAAGCCCAGGTTCATGGGGTACTGGGGCTCGCTCGGGCGAGGATGGTTGTGGCAGAGGTTCTGGTAGACCACGCGCAGGTCGGTGCGGAAGTCATAGGAATGCGAGCCGCCTGCCAGCACGCCGCTGGATAGGAGCACGCCATCGTAGGGCGTCTCGCCGACCGTGGCCGCGGTGAACATCTCGGCGGCCTTGGCAGCGACGCCGGCGCCCCAGGACTGGCCGTGCAGGATGGTGTGCGTGGGCTTACCGACGTACTGGCGGAAGATGCCGCGCAGGCGCTCCGTGTCCTCGGCGGCGGCGCGGACGGCAACGCCGCCCTGGCGGAAGGTGGAGCCGGCCCAGGCGTAGCCCGCGTCCACCATCACGGCCCAGCGCGTCAGGTCTTCGGCTGCGCGTTCGAGCCTGGGGGCCTCGAGGTTCGGGCCGCCGTGGGCATGCAGCACGAGCTTGCCGTTCCAGTTGGCAGGCTTGGCGATGAGGTACCAGGCGCCTTTCGAGTCGACGCCGGCGAGGCAGGTCGCGGTGGAAGGCACCGAGGCCGGGCAGGGGGTGGGCTTGGGGGCTGCATCCGTCACCTCTGGCGCGGCCGGTTCGGATGCCAGCGCCGGTGGTGTTTGCGCGCCGTTGTTGCGGGAAACCCCTGCGCAACCGCAGAGCGCCGCGAGCGTCGCGACGGCGAGAGTGGCCAGCTTGAAAGTTGCCTGCATGTCCATGTCCCTTGATGTCTTGTTGTGGGGGCGACCGACCCCGGAGGGGGCAGGGGAGTATTGCAAAGATGCTCGGGACCTTTGTCGCAGGCTTGGCGGCAGCGGGCGCCAGCGCGCGATCCGCTGCGCCGCCGTCGTGCACGCGCCAAGGCGCGTCTCTGGCACGGCCTTTGCGCATGCTTCACCACCCGCTTGGCAACAACTTGTATAGACAGCATAATGGCGCTCCCTCCCCAGAGAACCGCACCAGAGTTGAATACAGGGTTCGCCCTGTATAGACAAGTTGGTGCATCCGGCCACAATCCGCTCATCTTCCAGTCCGATCCCAGGAGTTTTCATGGTCACCACGGTTTTCAAAGTCGCCACCCTTGTTGTTGCGGGCCTCTGTGCCGCGGGCGCCGCGCAGGCGCAGGGCGCCACCAAGATCGCGCTCGGCATGTCGGGCTGGACGGGCTTTGCGCCGCTCACGCTGGCCGACAAGGCCGGCATCTTCAAGAAGAACGGCCTGGACGTGGAACTGAAGATGATTCCGCAGAAGGACCGCCACCTGGCGCTGGCCTCCGACGCCATCCAGTGCGCCGCGACGACGGTGGAAACGCACGTCGCGTGGAACGCGAACGGCGTGCCGATCGTGCAGATCTTCCAGATGGACAAGTCCTACGGCGCCGACGGCCTGGCCGTGCGCAATGACGTGAAGACTTTCGCCGACCTCAAGGGCAAGGCCATCGGTGTCAGCGCCCCGGGCACGGCGCCGTACTTCGGGCTGGCCTGGATGCTGAGCAAGAACGGCATGTCCTTGAAGGACGTGAAGCTCGTGTCGCTGGAGCCGCAGCCCGCCGCGACAGCATTCGTCGCCGGCCAGAACGACGCCGCGATGACCTACGAGCCGTATCTCTCGACGATCCGCAGCAACCCCGACGCCGGCAAGATCCTCGCAACCACGCTGGACTATCCGATGGTGATGGACACGGTGGGTTGCGCGCCGACATGGCTCAAGGCCAACGCCAAGGCGGCGCAGGCGCTGACGAATTCGTACTTCGAGGCGCTGGAGATGATCAAGGCCGACCCGGCCAAGGCCAACGAGATCATGGGCTCGGCCGTGAAGCAGAGCGGCGAGCAGTTCGCCAAGTCGTCGGCCTACCTGCGCTGGCAGGACAAGGCGGCCAACCAGAAATTCTTCGCGGGTGAGTTGACGGCCTTCATGAAGGACGCGGAGAAGATCCTGCTGGAGGCGGGGGGGATCCGCAAGGCGCCGGAGAACCTGGCGGCGACCTTTGACGCCTCCTACATCAAGTAAAGGAAGCCGCGAGTCTTTCTACTGCGGCCACCGATCTCGGGCCTGCCGTGTTGGCTCCGGCATAACAAGCGCTTCGCGCAGTTGTTAGCCTCTGCCGCAACTTCGTTGTCACCGCACGAGAGTGCGGTTCCGCGCGGCAGACCCGACCTCGGCGCCCTCGCTACGAAATCCTCACGACTTCCTCCGCGTCCTATGCAAACCACTACAGCCATGAAGTCAAACGTCGAGGCGTCTGCCTCTGCGTCCGCGCCGGCGATCGCCGCACGGCGCCGTCGGCCGATTGCGCCGCTGGAGCCGGTGAGCAACCGTGCGCGCTGGGTGCTGGGCATCGGCTTCTTCGTGCTGTTCATCGCCCTGTGGGCCGTGGCCACGCTGGGCGGGTTCGTCAAGCCGACCTTCCTCGCGAGTCCGGTGACGATGGTGAAGGAAGGCTGGCTGCTCTTCACCGAATACAACTTCATCCACGACATCGGCATGACGGTGTGGCGGGTGTTCGGGGGCTTTGTGCTGGCCGCGGTCGTCGCGGTGCCGCTGGGCATCGCGATGGGGGCGTGGAAGCCGGTGGAGGCCTTCTTCGAGCCCTTCGTTTCGTTCTGCCGCTACCTGCCGGCGTCGGCCTTCATTCCATTGCTGATCCTGTGGGCCGGCATCGGCGAGGCGCAGAAGCTGCTGGTCATCTTCATCGGCTCGGTGTTCCAGATCATCCTGATGGTGGCGGTGATCGTCGGCGGCGCGCGCAAGGACCTGGTGGAGGCCGCATACACGCTGGGCGCGAACAGCAGTGGCATCGTCAAGCGCGTCTTGATTCCGGGCGCTGCGCCGGGCATCGCGGAGACGCTGCGGCTGGTGCTGGGCTGGGCCTGGACCTATGTGATCGTGGCGGAGCTGATCGGCTCGTCCTCGGGCATCGGGCACATGATCACGGACAGCCAGGCGTTGTTGAACACGGGGCAGATCATCTTCGGGATCATCGTGATCGGGGTGATCGGGCTGGTGTCGGACTTTGCGTTCAAGGCGCTGAATCGGCGGTTGTTTGCGTGGAGCACGATATGAGCGCGAATCAGCTCTCCATCCAGGGCGTCTCCCGCGTCTTCGAGGGCACGAAGGGCCAACGCACGCAAGCCTTGCTGCCCATCGACTTCGACGTCCGGGAAAACGACTTCGTCACCATCCTCGGCCCCTCGGGCTGCGGCAAGTCGACATTGCTGCGCATCGTCGCCGGCCTCGACTTCCCGACCACCGGCCAAGTGCTGCTCGACGGGCAACACATCGACGGCCCCGGCGCCGATCGCGGCGTGGTGTTCCAGAGCTACACGCTGTTCCCGTGGCTGACCGTCGTGCAGAACATCCGCTTCGGCCTGCGCGAACGCGGGATGAGCGAGGCGGACCAGAAGGAACGCAGCGATTTCTTCATCGCCAAGGTGGGCCTGCGCGGCTTCGAGAACCACTTTCCCAAGCAGCTGTCAGGCGGCATGCAGCAGCGCACCGCCATCGCCCGTGCGCTCGCCAACGACCCCAAGATGCTGCTGCTCGACGAGCCCTTCGGCGCGCTGGACAACCAGACGCGCGTGCTGATGCAGGAGCTGCTGCTAGGCATCTGGGAGTCGGCGCAGAAGACGGTGCTGTTCGTCACGCATGACATCGACGAAGCCATCTTCATGGCCAACCGCGTGGCCGTGTTCAGCGCGCGGCCAGGACTCATCAAGACCGAGATCGCAGTGGACTTTCCGCATCCGCGCCACTACACGATCAAGACCTCGCCGGAGTTCATGGAAATCAAGGCGCGGCTGACGGAAGAGATCCGCGCGGAGTCGATGGCGGCGGAGGCACATTGAGCAACACCACCCGTAAGGCCCCGGAACTCGCGCTCTACGCACAGGTCAAGGACCACATCTCCCGCAAGATCCAGGACGGCACCTGGCCGGCCGGGCATCGGCTGCCGTCCGAGCACGAGTTGGTCGCGCAGTTCGGCATCTCGCGCATGACGGTCAACCGCGCGCTGCGCGAGCTCGTGGAACAGGGCCGCATCACGCGCGTCGCCGGTGTCGGCAGCTTCGTGGCGGAGGAAAAACCGCAGTCCACGCTGCTGCAAATCGCCAACATCGCCAGCGAGATCCGCGCGAGGGGCCATGACTACGGCTACCAACTGATCGCAGCGGAGCGCATCGCAGCCTCCACCGACGTGGCCGCGTGGCTCGACGTGCGCGCCGGCGAGTCGGTATTCCATGCAACCTGCATGCACCTCGAGGATGGCGTACCGGTGCAACTCGAAGACCGCTACGTCAACCCGCGCGTGGTGCCCGACTTCATGGAGCAGGACCTGGCCACGCTGCCGCCCGGCGAGTACCTGCTTCGCAACGTTCCTTTCGACCAGATCGAGCACCTGGTCGATGCCGTGCTGCCGACCGTCGAACAGGCCCTGCGCCTGGCGATGCCGGCCGCCGAACCTTGCCTCCTGCTCACGCGCCGCACATGGACGCGCACCGTGCCGGTGACCGTCGTGCGCTGCCTTCACCCCGCCTCGCGCTACCGGCTTGGCAGCCGCTTTCGCGCGGAAGGCAATCCCTCCCACTGAGGCCGGCCATCGGTGATGGATTTCGGCCCGAACCACTTGTATAGACAGGTATGAACATGAACAATGCGACTTCCACAACTTCCCAAGATGCGCTCGCCCTGATGCCGGGTCAGGTCGATCTCGCGCTGCTGCGCCGCATCCACGCGGGCGGACTGAAGCTCTCGCTGCATCCCTCCGTGCAACCCGGCATGCTGGCCGCGCGGGACGCGGTGCAGCACATCGTCGACAACGACGAGGTGGTCTACGGCATCAACACCGGCTTCGGCAAGCTCGCGAGCACGCGCATCGGCAACGACCACCTGGCCGAACTGCAACGCAACCTCGTGCTCTCGCACAGCGTGGGCACCGGTGAACCCTTGGCCGCGCCGGTCGTGCGACTCGTACTGGCGACCAAGGCCGTAAGCCTGGCGCGGGGGCATTCGGGCGTGCGTCCTGCCCTCGTCGAGGCCTTGCTGGCGCTGTTCAACGCGGGCATCACGCCGAGCATTCCGTGCAAGGGCTCCGTCGGCGCATCGGGCGATCTCGCGCCGCTCGCGCACATGGCTTGCGTGCTGATCGGCGAAGGCGAGGCGATCACGGCGGAAGGCAAGACCGTGAGCGGTGCCGAGGCGATGCGCCTTGTGGGCCTGGAGCCCTTCGTGCTGGGACCGAAGGAAGGGCTGGCACTCCTCAATGGCACGCAGGTCTCGACCGCACTCGCGCTCAGCGGCCTGTTCGGCGCGGAGAACGTCTTCGCCTCGGCCTTGATGTCCGGTGCGCTGTCACTCGAAGCTGCCCAAGGTTCCATCAAGCCCTTTGACGCGCGCATCCATGCCGCACGCGGTCAGCCTGGTCAGATCGCGGTCGCTGGCGCCGTTCGCACCCTGCTCGACGGCAGCGAGATCGTCCCGTCGCACCCCGACTGCGGTCGTGTGCAGGACCCGTATTCGATCCGCTGCATCCCGCAGGTGATGGGCGCATGTCTGGACAACCTCACGCATGCCGCCCGCGTGCTCGTCATCGAAGCCAACGCCGCGTCGGACAACCCGCTGGTCTTCACCGACACGGGCGAAGTCATCTCCGGTGGCAACTTCCACGCGGAGCCGGTGGCGTTTGCGGCCGACATCATTGCGCTGGCCATCTCGGAGATCGGGGCGATCTCGGAGCGCCGCCTTGCGTTGCTGCTCGACACCGGCCTCTCGGGCCTGCCGCCCTTCCTCGTGCACGACGGCGGCCTGAACTCCGGCTTCATGATCGCGCAGGTGACGGCTGCGGCGCTGGCGTCGGAGAACAAGTCGATGGCGCATCCAGGCAGCGTCGACAGCCTGCCGACCTCGGCCAATCAGGAAGACCACGTGTCGATGGCGACGTATGCAGCGCGCCGCCTGGGCGACATGGTGAACAACACGGCGGTGGTCGTCGGCATCGAGGCGATGGCCGCCGCGCAGGGTATCGAACTCAAGCGTGGCTTGAAGAGCTCACCTCTCGTCGAGGCCGAGTTCGCCACCATCCGCACCAAGGTCGACTATCTCGAACGCGACCGCTACCTCGCGCCCGACATCGAAGCCATGCGCCAGTGGGCTCTCGCCGCTGAGATGCCTGACGCGCTGCTCGGTATCCTGCCCAGCCACGCGGGCTGACCCTGCACCCGGCATCCTCAAGTCGATGGGGCGTTGCCCTCTCGACCTGATCCCCCGCAGGGGCGGTTCGGACTCGGCTTTGGGAGCTCAGAAACTCCCTGTGAATTGATAGCGCGACGCCGGATGCCACAGCGCCGACACCGTCGCGACCTGCCCCTGCGACAACGTCTTGCGGTGCAGCACCAGGCAGGGTTCCATCGCCGCCATGTGCAGTTGCTCGGCGACGTCCGCCGGCGGCAGGCAGGCCTCGATCGAGAACTCAACGCCCTGCAAGGGCGCCACGCGCATCAGGTAGGCGTTGGGCGTCTGGCTGGAGAAGTCCTGCCCCATGTAGTCCGCCGCCACGGCCGGGTTGACATAGCGGTCTTCCAGTTGGATCGGCACGTTGTTCTCGAAATGGATCACCACCGAATGGAACAGCGCCGGATGCCCCGGCAACCCGAACTGACGCGCCAGTACCGGATCGGCCTTGCAGCGCTCCAGCCGCTGCAACTCCCCCCGATGAACATGCCCGCGCGCCGCGATCTCCTCCGCGATGTTGCGCAACTGGATCAGCGTCGCCTGGTACTTCTGCTGTGCCACGAAGGTACCTGAGCCCTGTACGCGCACCAGCGTCTGGTCGTCGCTCAGCTCCCGCAGCGCCCGGTTCACCGTCATGCGCGACACGGCGAACTGCTTCGCGAGCATCGCCTCGCTGGGAATCGCCTGTCCCTCGACCCATTGCCCCGAGTGGATCTGGTGCAGCACATGGTCCTTGATGCGCTGGAAGGCGGGCACGCCCGTGTCGGCGTCTGGGGCGGAGGGCGTCGGAAACGTGTTGTTCATAGGGTTTACCAGAGGGTTTGGCGCAGGCAAACGTATTGACGTCTGCGTGAGTAAACCACACAATTGGTATATACAACTTAGACGATGAAATCGCGAAGTTGTACAGTTTATTAACTGGGGGGAGCCAAGGAAAGCACCACATGCACATCGAAGCGGATTCCCCACTCGGCAGCGTCGAAACACGGACCATCGACATGGTTCCCGAAGCCGAGCGCCATGGCTCGCCGCGCAGCCAGTTCACCCTCTGGTTCGGCGCCAACATGCAGATCACCGCCGTGGTCGACGGCGCGCTGGCCATCGTGTTCGGCGCCGAGGCGCTCACGGCCATCATCGGCTTGCTGATCGGCAATGTGATCGGCGGCATCGTGATGGCGCTGCATTCGGCGCAGGGGCCGCGCCTCGGCCTGCCGCAGATGATTTCGAGCCGCGTGCAGTTCGGCGTGCGCGGCGCGGCGTTGCCGCTGGTGCTGGTCATCCTGATGTACCTGGGCTTCGCTGCGACGGGCACCGTGTTGTCGGGGCAGGCCATCAACCGCATCTTCGGCGTCAGCTCGCCGGAGTTCGGCATCCTCGTTTTTGGCTCGCTGACTGCGTTTGTCGCAGTGGTGGGCTACCGCTTGATTCACGTGGTCGGCCGCATCGCCACCGTGGTCGGCATCCTGGGCTTCGGCTACCTGGCCTTCCAGCTGTTCGCGCACCATGACGTTGCCAGCGCCTTCGGCCAGAAGCCCTTCTCGGTGGCGACCCTGTTGCTGACGATCGCCCTGTCGGCCGGCTGGCAGATGACCTTCGCGCCCTACGTCGCCGACTACTCGCGCTACCTGCCGACGCGCACCACCATCGCCTCGACCTACTGGACGACCTTCTCGGGCAGCGTCATCGGCGCACAGCTGGCCATGACCTTCGGCGTGCTGGTCGCTGCACTTGGCGGCAACTTCCTGAAGAACCAGGTGGGCTTCATGGGCGACCTGGCCGGCGGCCCCGTCATCGCGGCGCTGATCTTCGTGGTCATCGTCACCGGCAAGCTCACGGTCAATTGCCTGAATGCCTACGGCGGCTTCATGACCATCCTCACGACGGTCAGCGGCTTCAACAACAAGACGCAGATCTCGTCGCGTGCCCGCATGCTGTACATCGTGGGTTTCGTACTGGTCTCGATGGGCGTCGCATTGCTGGCCAGCGCCGACTTCCTCAACAACTTCAAGAACTTCGTGCTCCTGCTGCTGGCGGTCTTCGTGCTGAACCTGGTCGACTACTACCTCGTCTCCAAGGAAAAGGTGGACATTCCCGCCCTGTACGACTGCAATGGCCGCTACGGCGCGTACAACCCGGTCGCGCTGGGCTGCTACGTGCTGGGGGTGGTGGTGCAGATTCCGTTTCTCAATCAAGCCATGTACAAGGGCCCGATCGCCACGATGCTGGGCGGCGCGGACCTGTCGTGGATCGTGAGCCTCGTCGTCACCTGCCTCGTGTACTACCCGCTGGCCAAGCGGACGATGAAGGTGCCGGCCACGATGATTTATCCCACTGACGCGGCGCCCCAAAGCGCCCCGGCCACCCGCGCGGCGACCCCCGCCGTCGCACCAGATGCCCGGCAACCCGCCTGACATCGCCATACACGCAACAGTTGCCACACCCGACATCCCGACTTCTTCCAAGGACATCACCATGAACGCACCCGACAAGTTCCTCGCCAAGACCGCAGCGCTGAGCGACCCGCGCCATGATCCCACCCGCGTGATCCGCGCACCGCGCGGCAGCGAGCTGACCTGCAAGAGCTGGCTCACCGAAGCGGCCTTTCGCATGCTGCAAAACAACCTCGACCCCGAAGTGGCCGAGCGTCCGCAGGACCTGGTGGTCTACGGCGGCATCGGCCGCGCGGCGCGCGACTGGGAATGCTTCGACCAGATCCTTGCGTCGCTCAAGGAACTCAATGACGACGAGACGCTGCTGATCCAGTCGGGCAAGCCGGTCGGCGTGTTCAAGACCCATGCCAACGCACCGCGCGTGCTGCTGGCCAATTCCAACCTCGTGCCCAAGTGGGCCAACTGGGAGCACTTCAACGAGCTCGACCAGAAGGGCCTGTTCATGTACGGCCAGATGACCGCTGGCAGCTGGATCTACATCGGCAGCCAGGGCATCGTGCAGGGCACCTTCGAGACCTTCGTCGAAGCGGGTCGCCAGCACTACAACAACGACCTCGGTGGCAAGTGGATCCTGACGGCCGGCCTCGGCGGCATGGGTGGCGCGCAGCCCCTGGCCGCGACGTTGGCCGGTGCCGTGTCGCTCAACATCGAATGCCAGCAGTCGAGCATCGACTTCCGCCTGCGCACGCGCTACGTCGACAAGCAGGCGCGGGACATCGACCACGCGCTGGAACTCATCGCACAGCACACGGCGGCGAAGGAAGCCGTGTCGATCGCGCTGCTGGGCAACGCCGCCGACATCCTGCCGGAGCTGGTGAAGCGCGCGAAGGCCGGTGGCATCAAGCCCGACCTCGTCACCGACCAGACCTCGGCGCACGACCTCATCAATGGTTATTTGCCCAGCGGCTGGACCGTGCCGCAATGGCAAGCCGCAATGAAGGACCCGTCGCAACACGCCGCATTGAAAGCCGCGGCCGCAAAGTCCTGTGCCGTGCACGTGCGAGCCATGCTCGACTTCCAGTCCATGGGCATCCCGACCGTGGACTATGGCAACAACATCCGCCAAGTGGCCTTCGACGAAGGCGTGAAGAACGCCTTCGACTTCCCCGGCTTCGTGCCGGCCTACATCCGCCCGCTGTTCTGCGAAGGCAAGGGCCCGTTCCGCTGGGTGGCGCTGTCGGGCGATCCGGAGGACATCTACAAGACCGACCAGAAGATCAAGGAGCTGTTCCCCGAGAACAAGCACACGCACCGCTGGCTCGACATGGCGCGCGAGCGCATCAGCTTCCAGGGGCTGCCAGCGCGCATCTGCTGGCTGGGCCTCGGCGAGCGCGACAAGGCCGGCCTCGCCTTCAACGAGATGGTGAAGAACGGCGAACTGAAGGGCCCGATCGTCATCGGCCGCGACCACCTCGACACCGGTTCCGTCGCGAGCCCGAACCGCGAAACGGAAAGCATGAAGGACGGCACCGACGCGGTGAGCGACTGGCCGCTGTTGAACGCATTGCTCAACACATCCGGCGGTGCGACGTGGGTGAGCCTGCACCACGGCGGTGGCGTGGGCATGGGCTATTCGCAGCACTCGGGCATGGTGATCGTGGCCGATGGCACGGATGCGGCGGCGGAGCGCCTGGCGCGCGTGCTGGTCAATGACTGTGGTTCGGGCGTGATGCGTCATGCCGATGCGGGCTATGACAAGGCCATCGAGACGGCAAAGAAGCAAGGCCTCAAGTTGCCGATGATCAAGTGACTTCCCGTCTTTCCCCTCTCCCCCTGGGAGAGGGCAGGGTGAGGGCATGCGGCGGTGGCATGGGTTATGGCTCTTGCAAAGGCCGCGAGCCCTCACCCCAACCCTCTCCCGGAGGGAGAGGGAGTGAATACCCATGACATCATTGCATCGATTCACCATCGCCAGCCTGCCCGCAACGCCGTGGAAGAACGGCGGTGGCACTACGCGCGAGATCGCCTGCTGGCCGCCGGGTGCCGGCATCGAGAACTTCGACTGGCGCGTGAGCATCGCAACCATCGCCGCGAGCGGACCGTTCTCGATCTTCGCGGGGGTGGATCGGACCATCATGTTGCTCGTCGGTGACGGCGTGCGCCTGCATTCGAAAGAAGGCATTGACCATCGCCTCGACACGTCGCACGCACCCTTCTCGTTCAGCGGCGACGTGGCGATCGATTGCACCTTGCTCGGCGATGCGTCGAGCGACTTCAACGTGATGAGCCGGCGCGCCATGTGCGCCGCCGTGGTGACGGTGACCCGTGATCCGCAAACGTTGGAAGCGTCGCGCGATGGCCTGCTGCTGTGCCTCGATGGCCAGTGGCGCGCGGGTGATCAAACGCTGCAAAAGGACGAAGGCCTCTGGTGGGCGAACAGCCCCCACGCATGGTCGCTGGAGCCCCTGACGTCCGGCGCCAGCCTCGTGGCGGTGCGCTGGTCGCACCATTCGAACCAAAGCTGAAACTGATGAACAAACCGTTCGACTCGCTTCCGACTGCCGATGGCCTCTGGACTGGCCTGCGTGACACGGCCGGCATAGCCACCGCCATCGTCGTGGCGCAGGGCGCCATCCGCTGGATCGGCGAACGCGCCGCATTGCCCGCGGAGTTCGCCAGCCTGCCGCCGCATGACGGCTGCGGCGCGCTCGTCACGCCCGGCCTCGTCGACTGCCACACGCACCTTGTCTACGGCGGCCAACGCGCCAACGAATTCGCGATGCGCCTTGCCGGTGCGACGTACGAAGAAGTGGCCAAGGCCGGCGGCGGCATCGTTTCCAGCGTGCGCGCCACACGCGAGGCCAGCGAAGACGAACTGTTTGACAGCGCATCGGCGCGTCTGCAAAGCCTGCTGGCCGAAGGCGTCTGCGCCATTGAGATCAAGTCCGGCTACGGCCTCTCGCTCGAACACGAACGCAAGCAGTTGCGCGTGGCGCGTCGACTCGGCGAGGCGCATGGTGTGACAGTGCGCACCACCTTCCTAGGTGCCCATGCCTTGCCGCCGGAATACGCCGGCCGCAGCAGCGACTACATCGACCGGGTCTGCAACGAGATGCTGCCCGCACTGGCGCGGGAAGGACTGGTCGATGCGGTCGACGTCTTCTGCGAGCGCATCGCCTTTTCGCTGGAAGAAACCGAGCGCGTGTTCAAGGCCGCGAAGGCCTTGAACATCCCCGTCAAGCTGCATGCCGAGCAACTCTCCGACATGGGTGGCGCGGCACTCGCGGCGCGCTACGGAGCGCTTTCGTGCGATCACATCGAACACCTCTCGCAAGAAGGCATAGCCGCGATGCGCGAGGCCGGCACGGTCGCCGTGTTGCTCCCCGGCGCGTACTACACGCTGCGCGACACGAAGCTCCCACCCATCGAAGCCCTGCGCGCCGCCGGAGTGCCGATGGCCGTCTCTACCGACCACAACCCCGGCACTTCGCCGGCGCTCAGCCTGCTGCTGATGGCGAACATGGCCTGCACCTTGTTCCGCCTCACCGTCCCCGAAGCCGTCGACGGCATCACGCGCCACGCGGCGCGTGCCCTGGGTCTGCAAGACATCCATGGCGAACTGGCCGTCGGCCGGCCCGCCAACTTCGTGCTGTGGAACCTGCGCGATGCCGCCGAACTGGCCTACTGGTTCGGACAGCGACCGGTGCGTGCCGTCGTCCGTCAGGGCCGCATTGCCGAGGGCAGCCTGTGACCATTCGCCAACTCTTCGCCAAGGACGCATTGCTGCCCGCCGGCTGGCGCCAGAACGTATTCCTGCAATGGAACGAATCGGGCCAGCTCACGCACGTCCAGTCCGACGCAGAGGCGCCGTCCGGCGCGCCCGTCGCCGAAGGTCCTGTCATCCCCGGCATGCCCAACCTGCACTCGCACGCCTTCCAGCGCGCCATTGCGGGCCTCACTGAATTCCGCGGCGAGGCACAAGACAGCTTCTGGAGCTGGCGCACATTGATGTACCGCTTTGCTTCACGCCTCGACCCCGCGCAACTCGAAGCCATCGCGTTGAGTCTGTACGTGGAGATGATCGAAGCAGGCTACACCTCGGTCTGCGAGTTCCACTACGTCCACCACGACGTCGATGGCCGCGCCTATGCCGACGACGCGACACTCGCGCTGGCGTTGATGCGCGCCGCCCAACGCGCCGGCATCGGCCTGACCCTGCTGCCGGTGCTCTACCAGACCAGTGGCTTCGGCGGCCTGCCACCGAACGACGGACAGAAGCGCTTCATCCGCTCCACCGATTCGATGCTGCGCCTGCTCGAGCGCCTCAAGCCCGCATGCGATGAACAAGGCACGCGCCTCGGCCTCGCCCCGCATTCGCTGCGCGCCGTGCCCCCCGAAGGCCTGCAAGAAGCACTCGCAGGCTTGAACGCCATCGACCCCACCGCCCCCATCCACATCCACATCGCCGAGCAGACCAAGGAGGTCGACGACTGCCTCGCCTGGAGCGGCCAGCGCCCCGTCGCCTGGCTGCTCGACCATGCGCAAGTCGACGCCCGCTGGTGCCTCGTCCACGCCACCCACATGGACGCCGACGAATACCGCCGCGCCGCGGCCAGCGGCGCCGTTGCCGGCCTGTGCCCCACCACCGAGGCCAATCTCGGCGATGGCATCTTCGACCTGCCGCGATGGCAGGGCGCATGGGGCCTCGGCTCCGACAGCCACATCTGCGTGAATGCCGCCGAGGAGTTGCTGATGCTCGAATACAGCCAGCGCCTGGGCACACGCCAACGCAACGTCGCGGCCAGCGTGGCCCATCCGCAGGTCGCAACCTCGATGACGCTCGCGGCGGTGCAAGGGGGTGCGCAAGCTTCTGGCCGCGCCGTCGCTGGCCTCGCCGTCGGCCAGCAAGCGGACTTCATCGCTCTCGACGCCAACCATCCCGCGCTCGCAGGACTCAACGCCGGCGACATGCTCTCATCGCACGTCTTCGCCAGCCACCGCACCAGCGCCATCGAGGCCGCATGGGTGGCCGGTGTGCAACGCGTGCAATCGGGACGGCATATGCTCCACGACAGCGCCGCGGCCGGCTTCGTCGCCGCACGCAGCCAATTGCTTTCGACCCACCCATGAGCCTGTTCACCACTACCGAGCCGCCGTTTCGCTTCCGCCAGGGCACCCGCCCCTTGCTGATCTCGATGCCGCACGTCGGCACCCATGTCCCGCTCGCACTGGCCAGCCGCTTCACCGCCGAGGCCCGCCACGTGCCCGACACCGACTGGCACCTGGAGCGCCTCTACGACTTCGCCGACGAACTCGGCGCCTCGGTGCTGGTCGCCACGCATTCGCGCTACGTCATCGACCTGAACCGTCCGCCCGACGACCAGAACCTCTATCCCGGCCAGGACACCACCGGCCTGTGCCCCGTCGACACCTTCGACAAGACCCCGATCTATTCCGCCAGCGACCTGCCCGGCAAGATGGAGATCGCCGCACGGCGCGATGCGATCTGGCGCCCGTACCACACGCAGTTGCAAACCGAACTCGCCCGCCTCAAGGCCGCGCACGGCACCATCGCACTGTGGGACGCGCATTCGATCCGCTCTTTGCTGCCACGCTTCTTCGAAGGCAAGCTGCCGGACCTGAACCTGGGCACGGCGAACGGCGCGAGTTGCGACCCGGCCTTGGCGCAGACGCTGCGAGGCATCGCGACGTCAGCGCCAGGTTTCACCGGCGTACTCAACGGTCGCTTCAAGGGCGGCTACATCACGCGCCAGTACGGCGACCCGTCGCGCGGCATCCACGCGGTGCAACTGGAGATGACGCAGTCGAGCTACATGCAGGAGCAGTTGCCCTTCGACTACCTGCCCGACGTGGCCGCGAAGGTGCAGCCGCATGTGCGGCGGATGGTGGAGGCGGTGTTGGGGTTTGTGGAGGAGCGGTGAGGCCGGAGCAATTGCCCGGGCTAAGATCACCACACAATCCCTTCGTGGTGTCATTGAGTTGGCTCTTGCTTGGGGCGAAAAAACCACCCTCGGGTGGTTTTTTCATTTGGCGGCGGGTGCAGCCTTTGAAACCATAGCGCCGCCCGCATTCAGTATTCGGGGCCAAGCAACCAAACGCCATCCGGTTGTTTGACAAACGAATATCCACCAGTGGAACTTTCGCCGCTTGCATCCGAACTGTAAACAGCGCGAAAGTAGAAAGCATTTTTTGCTTTCATGCGCCATCCGTCCAGCCTGGTCACTGTCAGGCACTGACCCTTGGGGTGGGACTGCATACCAGTGGCTGGCGGCACATGGTTCATGAGATTGGTCCCCGGGTCCGCCAAGGAGTTGAGGTACCGGTTGGGCAATTCGCCCCGTGGAGTACAAGACATTATCTTGAGCACCCTCGAAATGTTGGGAGCCGCCTCTCTGCGCGCTTCCGCAATACTTTTGTCGCTCATGGGCGCAGTCAAAGCTGCCTCGATGGCTGCAAGCTGCGCCTGACTTGGCTGTAGCGAGCCAATCACACGACCGCCGGATTGCTGAGGGCTGCTGACGGAACCAGGCGCCTGATTTACCTGCTGCAATTGCTGCGCACAGCCGCTCAATAGCGCGACGCTTGCAAGCGTAGAAATGAATCCAATGTTTCGCACAATCTCCTCCCTGTTGGTTTGTTGTGAGGCCGGCGCCTGTGCTGGCTGCCTTGCCGAACCGATTGTTGCGCAACTGAGGTGTATTGGTCGGTGCGTCTGAATGCTTGACTGACGCTGTCCTCGTCGGTGTGAGAACTCTTCGACAAAAGGACCTTGTTTACTCCGGCCAAGTCCCACTTTCTACAATCGCCCCCATGAAGCCCATCCCCTACACCCGCGCCCAGCAACTGCCCGCCATCCTCGCCCAACGCATTGCCATCCTCGACGGCGCGATGGGCACGATGATCCAGCGCTTCAAGCTCACCGAGGCGCAGTACCGGGGTGAGCGCTTCAAGGACTTCGAGCGCGACGTGAAGGGCAACAACGAGCTGCTCTCGCTGACCCGCCCCGACGTGATCCGCGACATCCACGAGGGCTACCTCGCGGCCGGCGCCGACCTCATCGAGACCAACACCTTCGGCGCCACCACCATCGCGCAGGAGGACTACAGGATGGCCCACCTGGCGCGCGAGATGAACCTCGAATCCGCCAAGCTCGCCCGCGCCGCCTGCGACAAGTTCAGCACGCCCGACAAGCCCCGCTTCGTCGCCGGCGCCCTCGGCCCGACGCCCAAGACCGCCAGCATCAGCCCCGACGTCAACGACCCCGGCGCACGCAACATCGACTTCGAGACGCTGCGCGCCGCCTACTACGAGCAGACCGAGGCGCTGGTCGAAGGCGGGGCCGACGTGATCCTGGTCGAGACCATCTTCGACACGCTGAACGCCAAGGCCGCGCTGTTCGCGGTCGACGAGTACTTCGACAACTCAGGTCACCGGCTGCCGCTCATCATCAGCGGCACCGTCACCGACGCCTCGGGCCGCATCTTGAGCGGCCAGACCGTCACCGCTTTCTGGCACAGCGTGCGCCATGCGCATCCGCTGGCCGTGGGCCTGAACTGCGCGCTCGGCGCTGCGCTGATGCGGCCCTACATCCAGGAACTGTCGAAAGTCGCGGGCGACACCTTCATCAGCTGCTATCCCAACGCCGGCCTGCCCAATCCGATGAGCGACACCGGCTTCGACGAGACGCCGGCCGACACCTCGCGGCTGCTGCACGACTTCGCGGCCGAAGGCCTGGTCAACATCGTCGGCGGCTGCTGCGGCACCACGCCGGACCACATCGCTGCGATCGGCAAGGCGGTGGCGCCGATGAAGGCCCGCGCGCTGCACTTCTATCGCGAGCCGGCCGACGCCTCGGCCTGAGCTTCGACCCTCGCGCGATGTTGTGAAGCAGGCGTAAAGCCGCGTCGCAGCGCGCAAGCGCCGTGCACGCGGCGGCTGGCCGGGGCGTTGTCAGGTCAAGGCGGGCGCCGATTGACATTTGTTGATCGACGCCTACCCTGACCAAAAAGGAACAGCACCCATGAGCATCACGTTCAGCGCACGCTGGCTCTGCATAGGCGCCCTCGCACTGGCGCTGCCCATCGCGGCCTCCGCCCAGCAGGCCTTCACCCGCGGATCTGTCAACCTGCGGGCCGGGCCCTCCAATCAATACCCGTCGATCGCGCGCCTGGCGCCGGGCCAGCCGGTGCAGGTCATGGGCTGCACGGGCGGCTACGGCTGGTGCGACGTCGTGCTGCCCGATGGCCTGCGCGGCTGGGCCGCCGCGACGCGGCTCGACTACCCGTACGGCGGCGGCTATGTGCCGCTGTCAGGCTACGGCGCGAGCATCGGCGTGCCGATCGTCGCCTTCAGCATCGGCAACTACTGGGGCAACTATTACCGCGACCGGCCCTGGTACAACGAGCCGCGCTGGTGGGGCGGCCGCCCGCCACCGCCGCCCGTGCCTGGCTGGCGGCCTCCGCCCCCGCCGCACGCAGGCTGGCAGCCTCGCCCGCCCGGGCCGGGCTACGTGCCGCCGCCGCGCCCCCCTGGCCCCGGCTACGGACCGCCACCGAACCACGGCCCCCGACCTGGTTACGACCCGAGGCCTCATCCGGGCTACGCGCAGCAGCCTGGCTATGCGCCCCGGCCGGGCTACGCGCCCCAGCCGGGTTTCGCACCGCAGCCGGGCCCTGGCGCGAATCCGGGGCGGTCGACGCCGGTGCCGGTCGGCCCGCCGCGCACGCCGGGGCAATACACGGAACCGATGAAGGACATTGCGCCAGGCGTGCCGGCGAACAAGTTCTGAGCGGGATCAGCCCTTCGTCTTCAGCGCACGCTTGTCGGCGCGCTGGATCAGCGAGATGAAGCGCTGCGCGCCCAGGCCCAGCGGCCGCTCGCGCGACCACACCACGTCCACCCACAGGTCCAGTCCGTTCGACAGGTTGTCGAATACGATCTCGACCAAGGCGCCCGTCGCCACGTGCGGCTGCACGAAGCTGCGCGGCAACCAGCCCCAGCCGACGCCCGCCGTGATCAGGCTCAGCGCGGCCAACGCGTTGTCGCTGCGCCAGGTGTGGCGCGCGAAGACGAAGCGCGGGTCGCGTGAGGCCAAATCGCGGCCTGCCACCACCACCTGCCGCGTGTTGACCAGGTGCTGCTCGCCGAGCCGGCTGCCGGCCGCCACATAGACCGGATGCGTCGGCGCGATCACCGCGACCAGCAGTTCGCTCGCCACCTCCTGGAAGCCTTCGCGTCCGTCGATGCTTGGCCGCTCGAACACCAGCGCGAGCTGGGCGCGGCCGGTGTGCAGCATCGCCAGCGCGTCGGCCTGCGGCGCGGCCAGCACTTCGACTTCCAGCAGCGGATGTTCCTGGGCCAGCGTGGCCAGTGCCGCGCTCCAGGGCGCGGACAGCAGTTCCGGCGCGATGGCCAGGGTCAGCCGGTTTTCAAGCCCCTGTGTGAGCCCCAGCGCCTGCACCTGCAAGGCCTTGAGCTGCGCCGCGAGCAGCCGCGCCTGCGGCTCCAGCGAGCGTGCCGCGTCCGTCGGCTTGGGCTCGCGGCCGCTGCGGTCGAACAGCGGCAGGTCAAGTTCCGCCTCCAACTGGGCGATGGCCATGCTGACCGCCGACGGCACCCGTCCCAACGCCCGCGCCGCCGCCGAGAACGAGCCCGTGTCGAGCACGGCCAAGAAGACTTCGACGCTTTCGCTGGTAAAGGCCACGATCTATCAATGAAACTGAAAGAAGATGACTTTTTATATCAGAAATACTCGAATAAAGTCCTCCCATCCCATACAGAAAGCAGCGGTTTCTCTCAATGCAAGGCATCCAGCGCAAAGTCGTCTATTTCAGTCTCTACGAGGGCCTGGCCATCGTGAGTTCCAGCATCGGGCTGAGCTGGATGTCCGGCGAGCACCTGGCCAGTTCCGGGCCGTTGGCGATGTCCATGTCGGCCGTGGCGCTGGTCTGGAACTTCTTCTTCACGCTGGGCGTCGAGCGCTGGGAATCGCGCCAGGCCACGTCCGGCCGCAGCATCAAGCGGCGCATCGCGCATGCCATCGGCTTCGAAGGCGGGCTGATCGCCTTGCTGGCGCCGCTGGTCGCATGGTGGCTCGGCGTCTCGCTGTGGGAGGCGCTGGTGATGGACCTGGTGCTGTCGGTCTACTTCCTGGTCTACACCTTCGTGTTCAACTGGGGCTTCGACCGCATCTTCGGCCTGCCGACCTCGGCGCTGGGTCGGCAAGCGCAAACCGCTTAAAATCGCGCGCTCCCAAGGAGCGTTGCAACAACCCTTGCGCCGAGTGCACCGCGTGCACCCCGCGCGCCGGACTGTCAGGCTTGGGATTCCTCCAGGTCTTTCCGCAACGACGCTCACCTGCTGACCCGATTCACACAGGTGAGTGCCATGTCCTCCACAGATCCAGTCCACGTTCCTCCCATGCTGCTGTCCGGCCTCGAGCCGGTGGCCATCGGCGAGGGCTCGCTCTTCGTCAACGTCGGCGAGCGCACCAACGTCACCGGCTCCAAGGCCTTCGCGCGGATGATCCTGAACGGCCAGTACGAAGACGCGCTGGCCGTCGCGCGCCAGCAGGTCGAGAACGGCGCGCAGGTGATCGACATCAACATGGACGAGGCCATGCTCGACAGCAAGGCCGCGATGGTGCGCTTCCTCAACCTGATCGCCAGCGAGCCCGACATCGCGCGCGTGCCGATCATGGTGGACAGTTCCAAGTGGGAAGTGATCGAGGCGGGCCTGCGCTGCATCCAGGGCAAGGGCATCGTCAACTCGATCTCGATGAAGGAGGGCGTGGAGCAGTTCAAGCACCACGCGAAGCTCTTGCGCCGCTATGGCGCTGCCGCCGTCGTGATGGCCTTCGACGAGAAGGGACAGGCCGACACCTACGAGCGCAAGATCGAGATCTGCGAGCGGGCCTACCGCATCCTCGTGGACGAGATCGACTTCCCCGCGGAAGACATCATCTTCGACCCGAACATCTTCGCGGTGGCCACGGGCATCGAGGAGCACAACAACTACGCGGTCGACTTCATCGAGGCGACGCGCTGGATCAAGCAGAACCTGCCGGGTGCGAAGGTGTCGGGCGGCGTGAGCAACGTGAGCTTCAGCTTCCGTGGCAACGACCCGGTGCGGGAAGCCATCCACACCGTGTTCCTGTACCACGCGATCAAGGCGGGGATGGACATGGGCATCGTCAACGCCGGCATGGTCGGCGTGTACGACGACCTGGAGCCGACGCTGCGCGAGCGCGTTGAAGACGTGATCCTGAACCGGCGGCCCGATGCAGGCGAGCGCCTCGTCGAAGTCGCCGAGACGGCCAAGAGCGGCGCCAAGGACGAGAGCAAGAAGCTCGAATGGCGCGGTACTCCAGAGGCACCGCAGACCGTCGGCCAGCGGTTGAGTCATGCGCTCGTGCACGGCATCACCGACTTCATCGTCGAGGACACCGAAGAGGCCTACCAGGCGATCGTCGCCAAGGGCGGCCGCCCGCTGCACGTCATCGAAGGCCCGCTGATGGACGGCATGAACATCGTGGGCGACCTGTTTGGCCAGGGCAAGATGTTCCTGCCGCAGGTGGTGAAGTCGGCCCGCGTGATGAAGCAGGCCGTGGCCCACCTCATCCCCTACATCGAGGAAGAGAAGAAGCGCGACGAAGCGGCCGGCCGCGATGTACGCACCAAGGGAAAGATCATCATCGCCACGGTGAAGGGCGATGTGCACGACATCGGCAAGAACATCGTCACCGTCGTGCTCCAGTGCAACAACTTCGAGGTGGTGAACATGGGCGTGATGGTCCCGTGCCATGAGATCCTGGCGCGGGCCAAGGTCGAGGGCGCGGACATCGTGGGGCTGTCGGGCCTCATCACGCCGTCGCTGGAAGAGATGCAGTACGTCGCCGGCGAGATGCAGAAGGACGACCACTTCCGCGTGAAGAAGATCCCGCTGATGATCGGCGGCGCCACGACGAGCCGCGTGCACACGGCCGTGAAGATCGCGCCGCACTACGAAGGCCCGGTGGTGTACGTACCCGACGCATCGCGCAGCGTGAGCGTGGCGCAGTCGCTCCTGAGTGAGCAGGCCGACAAGTTCGTCGGCGAACTCAACGCCGACTACGACAAGGTCCGCCACCAGCATGCCAACAAGAAGCAGGTGCCGCTGTGGCCGCTGCCCAAGGCGCGCGCCAACAAGACGCCCATCGACTGGTCCGCGTTCACGCCGACCGTGCCCAAGTTCATCGGCCGCCGCGTGTTCAAGAACTTCGACCTGACGGAACTCGCGAAGTACATCGACTGGGGCCCCTTCTTCCAGACCTGGGATCTCGCCGGCCCGTTCCCCGCGATCCTGAAAGACGAAGTGGTCGGCACAGAGGCCGTGCGCGTCTATGCCGACGCCAAGCGCATGCTGCAACGCCTCATCGAAGGCCGCTGGCTGTCGGCAAGCGGCGTGATCGGCTTCTGGCCCGCCAACACGGTGAACGACGACGACATCGTTCTCTACACGGACGAGTCGCGCACCGAGGTCGCGCTCACCTGGTACGGCATGCGCCAGCAGACCGAGAAGCAGATGATCGATGGCGTGATGCGCCCCAGCCGCTGCCTGGCCGACTTCGTCGCGCCGAAGGACAGCGGCATCAAGGATTACGTCGGCATGTTCGCCGTCACCGCCGGCCTGGGCGTGGAGAAGAAGGAGAAGTACTTCATCGACGACCTGGACGACTACTCGGCCATCATGCTCAAGGCCTTGGCCGATCGCCTGGCCGAAGCCTTTGCTGAGGCCATGCACCACCGCGTGCGCACCGACCTCTGGGGCTACGCGAACGGCGAGGCGCTGAGCAACGAGGACATGATCCGCGAGAAGTACCGCGGCATCCGTCCCGCGCCCGGTTACCCGGCCTGCCCCGACCACAGCGTCAAGCGCCCGATGTTCGATCTGTTGCAATGCAGCGACATCGGCATGAGCGTGACCGAAAGCCTGGCCATGCTGCCGGCGGCCAGCGTGAGCGGCTTCTACCTTGCGCATCCCGATGCGACGTACTTCAATGTCGGCAAGATCGGCCATGACCAGCTGGTGGACCAGGCGCGTCGGCGCGAGGCCAGCGAAGCCGATCTGGAGCGCCTGCTGGCGCCCAACCTCTGACGTCGAGAAAACAAGTCGGGAGCTGATATCCAGAAGCTGATCTTCGCGGCAACGCACTACGCTGCGTTCGCCGTCATCGTCGCGTCCTGCTGGGGCCTGGGGCAGGCCGTGTTGTCGCGCCTGGCCGCGCCGACGCAGCGCGATCGCTGGCTCGAATGGGGCATGGCGACCTCGCTGGGCCTGGGCCTGTTCGTCATGGCGATGCAGGTGCTGGGACTGGTGGGCGCGTTGAGGCCGGTGCCGGTGCTGGGGCTGGTCGCGGCTGGCGTGATCGCTGCGGCGCTGCAAGTGCGCGGCTGGCGACGGCAGGCCTTCGCGGTGCCGCCCGCCGTCACGCTGGTCGACCGTTACGCGCTCATCGGACTCGTGTTGGCGCTGCTGCCCACGCTGTCCGCGCCGCTCGCGCCACCGGTCACCTACGACGAGATCATGTACCACCTGCCCTATGCGCGGCAGGTCGCGGAAAGCGGGCGCCTCGGCGTCTACGAATGGCTGCGCTATCCCTGGTTCCCGTACAACTACGACCTGCTGTACGCGGCCGTATTGCAGGTCTACGACGACGTTTTTCCGCACCTCGTGCATGCGCTGGCTGGATGGCTCTCGGTGCTCGTGATCTACCGGCTGGGCCTCATGTACGCGAACCGGCTCGTGGCCTGCATGGGCGCGGCCATCTGGCTGTTCATGGGCCAATACGACAACGCTTACATCGACATGGCCGTGTCGCTGTTCGTGCTGGTGGCCTTCGTCGCGCTGTGGTGGTGGCGCGATGTCGAGGCGCCGGACCGTGGCGTGCGCTGGCTCGCAATGGCGGCCTTCTTCCTCGGGCTGGCCGCGGGCTCCAAGTACCAGGCGCTCACCTTCCTGCCGCTGGTGGCCCTGGTCGTGATCGTGCGCGAGCGCCGGCCGCAGGTGTGGCTGCTGGCCATCGGCTGCTTCCTGCTGACCTGCATCTATTGGTACGCGCGCAACGCGGTGATGACCGGCGACCCGTTCAATCCGCTGGGCGCGCACCTGTTCGGCTTCACCAACTGGAACGAGGCCGACTACCAGCACCAGCTCGTCGACGTGCAGGAGAACCATTCGAACCCGCCCAACGGCGTGCTGTGGGCGGTGTTGCTGGCGCCCTTCGGCGAGGTCGTGCGTCGCTCGCGCGCCGCGCGTGGCGCTGCGTTGTTCTGCGGCTGGTCGCTGCTGGTCTGGGCCGTGACCTCGCGCTATCCGCGCTACCTCACGCCCGCGCTGCCGCTGATCGCGTTGATGGCGGCGGTCGGCTGGCATCAGATCGGCCTGTGGATTCGCAACGCCTGGCGCAAGCGCGGCGCGGGTGGCGCAGACGTTGCCAGCCTTCCGGCTACGCGGCTGGAGGTCGGGCTCGGCAAGGTGGTCGGCATCGCGGCGATCCTGTTGCTGGGCGCCGCCTGCGCCTACCACTCCGCGCGCAATATCCGCGAGATCTCGCCCACGCCGGAAAGCCGCGAGGCCTTCTTCCAGCGCCGCATCCCCGGTTACGAGGTGCTGCACCACTTGCGCACGAATCCCGTCGAGGGCAAGACCTACCAGGTGATGCTCAACGATTCGCTCTACTTCGGCCCCGACCTGATGTACGGCGACGTGTTCGGGCCGTGGCGCTATGCCGACTTCATCATGTTGCCGCCGGCCGAGTTGGCCCGCAAACTGCGTGCGCAAGATTTCGGCACCATCGTCATCAAGACGGCGCTGGCCCCTTACATTCACACCCAACCCGATTTCGATCGCCACTTCCGCCTGATCCTCGAAAAGGATGGCGTCAGGGCCTACCGCATCCTTCCCATCGCGCCATGATGACCGAGCCTTCCGCCCACACGCCCGCATTGCCTGGAGGACTCCGTGTGGCCGCCGTCATCCCCTGCTACAACGAGGCGCTGGCGATCGGCAAGGTCGTCGCCGACTTCCGCGCGCTGCTGCCGGAAGCCGAGATCCACGTCTTCGACAACAACTCCACCGACGACACGGCGGGGGTTGCCACCGCAGCGGGCGCTCACGTCACGCACGTGGCACTGCGCGGCAAGGGCAACGTGGCGCGGCGCATGTTCGCCGACGTCGAGGCCGACATCTACGTGATGGTCGACGGCGACGCCACCTACGACCTCAGCAACGTGCGCCAGATGGTCGACATGCTGATCGCCGGCAACCTCGACATGGTCGTGGGCACGCGCGTCGAGGATCCGCAGGAAGGGGAGACCTACCGGCGCGGCCATCGCTTCGGCAATCGGCTGCTGACCGGCTCGGTGGCCTGGCTGTTCGGCGGCGGGTTCACCGACATGCTCTCGGGGTACCGCGTGTTCTCGCGCCGCTATGCCAAGTCCTTCCCTGCGCTGGCCAAGGGCTTCGAGATCGAGACCGAACTCACCGTGCACGCGCTGGAACTGCGCATGCCCTATGCAGAGATGCCCTGCCGCTATCTGGCGCGGCCCGAGGGTTCGGAAAGCAAGCTCTCCACGTACCGTGACGGCTGGCGGATCATGCGGACCATCACGCGGCTGTTCATCAGCGAGCGGCCGCTGGACTTCTTCTCGCTGGTGGCCACGGCCCTGTTCCTGCTGTCGCTGGTGCTGGTCGAGCCCTTGGTGCTGACTTACCTGGAGACCGGCCTGGTGCCGAGGCTGCCGACCGCCGTGCTGGTGACCGGCATCATGCTGAGCGCGATGCTGTCGCTGGTCTGCGGCGTCGTGCTGAACACCGTGACCGTGGGCCGGCAGGAGGCCAAACGGCTGCGGTACCTGGTCATTCCGGGGGTGCTGGCCACGGTGCTTGCGCTTCGGCAAGGTACGGATCTGGGCGCGTCGTCGCGGGACGGCCGCCGCCCATGAAGGGCGGGGCACGCAGCTTCGCGTGGTTCGTGGTCGCGGGCGTGCTGGGGCTCGTGGTGGACGTGGTCGTGCTGTACCTGCTGGCGCCGCTGCTGGGCTGGTATGTGGCGCGCGTGTTGTCCTTCATGGCCGCGGTGACCACCACCTGGCTGATGAACCGGCGCTTCGCCTTCGCGGACGGCGCGCGCCATGACTCGCTGCTGCGCGAGTACCTGAGCTACGTGACCGCGATGCTCGGCGGCGCGGCGGTGAACTACGCGGCGTATGTGCTGACGCTGCACTGGCTGGAGGGCCAAGGCCGATGGGTCGCGGCGCTGGGCGTGGCGCTGGGCAGCCTGTCCGGCTTGACCGTGAACTTCCTGTCGGCGCGCTACCTGGTGTTCAAGCGAGGCCGGCAGCGTTGAATTCAGCCACGCGGAAGGCTCTTCGGACCCCTTGATGCGCTGGCATGGCCGCCAGCGCCACCCCTTCGCCGAAGGTCACCGCACCGGCGGATGCTGCAGTCGTTGCCAACCGATCACCGGCCAGTCGCTTCGGGCCTGGTCGGTGTCGCCGCCATAGACGACGCTGCCGCCTTCCAGCGCATCGGGGAAGGCCGCCGCAAAGCCGCGAAGGCCGCGAAAGTAATCGGCGTTGACTGTCGCGCCCGCCTTGATCTCCACGGCACGAAACTTCCGTCCCGAGGGAATCAGCAGGTCGACTTCATTGCCGGTGGCATCGCGGAAGAAGTACATCTCGGCCGACTCGCCCTGATTGAATCGGGTCTTGAGGGCTTCGATGACCACCAGGTTTTCGAACAAGCTTCCGAACAGCGGGTCGCGCCCCACCTGCTCGGCATTGCGCAAGCCGAGCAGCCAGCAGGCCAGGCCCACGTCGTGAAAGTACAGCTTGGGGCTCTTCACCAGTCGCTTCGACGTGTTGGTGAACCACGGCGGCAGCACGTGCACGATGTAGCTGGTCTGGAGCAAATCAAGCCAGGCCCGGGCGGTGGCGTGCGAAACACCGGCGTCGTTGCCGAGACTCGTCAGGTTCACCAACTGACCGATGCGCCCGGCGCACAGTCGCACGAAGCGGCCGAAACGCTGCAGGTCATGGACGGCAGTCAACTGGCGAAGGTCGCGCTCCACATAGGTCGTGAAGTAATCGCCGAGCGCTTGCGAAGGGTCGAGGCCGCGGTCGTGAATGCGCGGATAGAAGCCCGTGAGCATGGTTTGCGTCAGCGAGGGCACTGGATGCAAGCGCGCCACCTCGGCGAGGGAGAACGGCAGCAGGCGCAGCACGGCGGTGCGGCCTGCCAGTGACTGGCTCACCTGCGACATGAGTTCGAACTGCTGGCTGCCCGTCAGGATGAAACGGCCCGGGATCGGGTTGGCGTCGACCAACGCCTGAAGGTAGGACGGTAGCTGCGGCGCGCGCTGGATCTCGTCGATGATGGCGCCGCCTTCGATGCCCTTGAGGAAGCCGCGCGGGTCTTCTTCGGCGAAACGCCGCGTGTCGGGGTCTTCCAGCGTGACGTAGGGTTTGTCGGGAAAGAGGCTGCGGCAGAGGGTGGTCTTGCCGCTCTGGCGCGGCCCCGTCAGCGTCAAGACCGGGTACTGGCGCGCCAGTTCGGTGGCAAGGGGGGCGAGGTCACGGGTGATCATTGCGGTCATTTTACCGAGGCTGTGCAAATTGAAGATTTAATCTTGCATTTGCAACACCGCACCGCGCTTGGCGCTCGGACTACGCGTTTGACTTCCTTCGCGGAACGTTCGCGTCCTCCGCGTCCGGACGTCCAAACTCAGTGAGCGCCTGAAACCACCACAGGAATCTCGATGGCGGGCGGCGTGTTGCGGCTGCGGCCGCAGCGGACGATGCCGTCGATCATCACCATGCCAACGCCGGGGATGTCGCCCAGCTGCACGCTCTCCAGCAGGCCCGCCGCGGGTGAATGCTGCGCGCGGTCCATGAAGACGAAATCGGCATCGCGGCCCACTTCGATCAGGCCGCAGTTGAGCTTGCGGATGCGCGCCGTGTTGCCGGTCGCGAAGCAGAAGACCAGCTCGGCCGGGATGTTCGCGATCGACGACAGCATGGCCACCATGCGCAGAATGCCCAGCGGCTGCACGCCCGAGCCGGCCGGCCCGTCCGTGCCCAGGATCACGCGGTGCGGGCACTTCAGTTCCAGCGCAGCCTTGGCCGCCGCGATGGCGACCTTCTCGTTGCCGTTGTGCACGATCTCGATGGCGCGTGAGCTCTTCTCGCAGAGCTCGCAGACATGCGCCTCGGGCAGCGAGGTATGGCCGCCGTTGATGTGGCCGATGATGTCCGCGTCGGCTTCGAGCACCACGTCCTTGTCGATCAGGCCCGAGCCCGGGATGGAAGGGCCGCCCGTGTGGATGGTGCTCTGGATGCCGTACTTGCGCGCCCAGGCCACCATCTCCTTGGCCTCGTAGCCGGCCTTGACCGAACCCAGGCCCACTTCGCCGAGCAGCCCCACGCCAGCCTCGGCCAGTTCCTTGAAGTCGCTCTCGACCATGCCCTTCTCGATCACCGGCGCGCCGGCCAGCACCTTCACGCCACCGGGGCGGAAGTTGTCGAAGGCGCGCTGCGCGGTGATGGCGAGCGCCTTCAGGCCGACGATGTCCTTGGGCCGGCCGGGCAGGTGCACTTCGCCGGCCGAGATCATCGTCGTCACGCCGCCGTTCATCGTGGAATCGATCCAGCCGATCTGCCCCTGGCGCGGCGTCCAGTCGCCGAACACCGGGTGCACGTGGCTGTCGATGAGGCCCGGCGCGACGCAGGTCTTCCTGCAATCGATGATGGTGTTGGCGCCTTCGACATCGCAGTCCTTGAGCTTGCCGATGGCGACGATGACCCCGTCGTTCACCACGATGGTGTCGGCATCGAGGATCGGCTTGTCGATGTCCCCCGAGAGCAGCAGCCCGATGTTCTGGATGACGACCTTGCCGGATTTCGCGCCTGCGACTGTTTCTGCCATGGGACTGTCCTCGTGGGTTTGTGAATCTCGTTCTTGTCCTGCTATGCGGGCCGCTTTGCCAGCAGCGCCCAGATGCCCGCGCCGGTCAGCAGCGAGCCGCCCGCCAGGTTGAAGCGCCGTTGCGCCCGTGGCGAGGCCAGGAGCCTGCGCGCCGTCGCCGCGAACACCGCATACAACGTGGCATTCAGCGTGGCCATCGCGACGAAGGTGATGGCCAGCACCCACATCTGCTGCCCCACCGGCCGCGTCGGGCTGATGAACTGCGGCAGGAAGGCGACGAAGAAGATGATGCCCTTGGGATTCAGGGCCGTGACCAGCCAGGTGTTCGCGAACAGGCGCCAGCGCGACTGCGGCGCGGCCGGTGCGGTCATCTCGGCGGACGTGACACCTGCGCGCAGCATCTTGATGCCGAGGTACACCAGGTACAGCCCCCCGGCCCACTTGATGATCGTGAACCAGAAGGCCGAGGCCGACAGCAACGCGCCCAGGCCGAGCAGTGACAGCACCAGCGCCGTCGAATCGCCGAGCGCGACCGCCGCGACCAGCGGGACATTGGCGCGTCGCCCGTGCGCCATCGAATAGCTGATGACCGTGAGGATCGTCGGGCCGGGAATCACCAGCAACACCGCCGAAGCGGCGACGAAAGCGAGCCAGAGTTCGATGGGCATGGTGTGGGTCTCCGATGAACGTGCCTACGAGGCGGGTGAGGTGAGGGCAGTCGTGCTGCCGACGCTCACTGCGCGCAACACGGTCTCGACCGAAAAATCTTCCCAGCGCTTCACGGCCTCGGCCGTCTCCAGTGGTTCGCCGAGGAAGGCGGTGAGCGTGTGCCGGTTCGACATGTAGAAGTAGCCGGTCGAAGCGATCAGCAGGTACACCTCGCGTGCGGCCACGTCGCCACGGAAGATGCCTTGGGCGATGCCGCTGGCCAGCACCTCGCGGATCACCGCGATGGCGTGCGAGGAGTATTCGCCGGCCCGCAGCGACTTCGCGATGTGCCGCCCCTTGTGCAGGTTCTCGGTGTTCAGCAGCGTGACGAACTCGGGGTTCTTGCGGTAGTAGCCGTGCACGAAACGGATGACCGCCGTGAGCGTCTCCACGGGCCGCTCGGCATCCAGCTTGATCTCGCCTTCCGCCTCGTCCATCTCGCGATAGATGCCTTCCAGCACCGCGATGAACAGGCCTTCCTTGCTGCCGAAGTAGTAGTAGATCATCCGGTCATACGACTTGGCCGCCTTCGAGATTTTCTCGACGCTGCCGCCGTCATAGCCGTACTTCGCGAACACCTTGGTGGCAGCCTTGAGGATGGCCTTGCGCGTGGCCTGGGCCGCAGCGTCGCGCACACCGGTGCCGCGGCGCGGGGCGCTGTTGACGGTGCTGGAGGCCTTGGTCATGGACAGGTCGGGAATGCGGGTTCGGGTTCAGAACGCAGAAGTCGCAAAGGTTTCGCAGAAGTCGCAAAAGAATCCAGAAAAAAGTTGGAAGTCCTTTTGCGACCTTTGCGTGTTTTTGTCTTCCTTCTGCGTTCGGCTGTCCGCTCCCGTATTTGCTACTTCTCAGCGAACGCGCGCTCCACCACGAAGTCGCCCGGCGTCGAGGTGTTGCCTTCCTTGAAGCCGCGGCCTTCGAGCATGTGCTTCAGGTCGGTCAGCATGCCGGGGCTGCCGCAGAGCATCACGCGGTCTTCGGCGACGTTGATCGGTGGCAGGCCGAGGTCGTCGGTCATCTTGTTGCTCTCGATCAGCTCGGTGATCCGACCCATGTTGCGGAAATCCTCGCGCGTCACGGTCGGGTAGTAGAGCAGCTGTTTCTGCACCAGCTCGCCGAGGAATTCATGCTTCGGCAAGTGGTCGACCACCAGGTCGTGGTACGCCAGTTCGTCGACCTCGCGCACGCCGTGCACCAGGATGACCTGCTCGTACTTCTCGTACGTTTCGGGATCGCGGATCACGCTCATGAACGGTGCGAGGCCGGTGCCGGTGCCCAGCAGGTACAGGCGCTTGCCGGGCAGGCAGTAGTCGATCAGCAGCGTGCCGGTGGGCTTGCGGCCGACGATGATCTTGTCGCCAACCTGGATGTGCTGCAGCCTGGAGGTCAGCGGACCTTCCTCGACCTTGATGCTGAGGAACTCCAGGTGCTCCTCGTAGTTGGCGCTGACGATGCTGTAGGCGCGCAGCAGCGGCTTGTTGTTGACGCGCAGGCCGATCATCGTGAAGTGGCCGTTCGAGAAGCGCAAGGCCGGGTCGCGCGTGCAGGTGAACGTGAACAGGCGGTCGGTCCAGTGATGGACGGAGAGGACGGTTTCTTCGCTGAAGGCACTCATGGCTGGGCTTGAAGTTGGTTCGGTAAAAACGCCGTTGCGCGATGGCGTCGCGTTTGCTACATTGGTTTTGATGTAGCGTTCACAACATCAAATTGGAGTGAATGCTACACAAAGGGCAAGACGATCACAAGCACCGTCCGTCAAGGCCAGATGCAGGTGAAACCAGGCGATTTTCCACGATGACCGAACACACAAAGACCGACGGGCTTCCCGGCATGGACATGCCGGTGATCGGCGCCGGCATTCCCGAGCGTGCTCCCCTGCGCAACGAGAAGATGAGCGCCGCCAAGGTCGAGTGCAACGCCTGCCCGGTGCTGTGCCAGATCTCCGAGGGCCGCACCGGCGCCTGCGACCGCTACGCCAACCGGGCCGGCACGCTGGTGCGGGTCGATCCGGTCGTGCTGCTGCGTCGCGCCGTGGCCCAGGATTCGGCCGCGCTGGTGCCGTTCTCGCGCCCCGCCGCGGAGGCGCAGGACGCGCAAGACCCCGACTGGAACGGCGACCTGCTGCTGGCCGACGAGGTGTTCGTGACCGGCGTCGGCTCCTCCACCACCTACCCGGACTACAAGCCCGCGCCCTTCATCGTCGGCTCCAAGGCCAACGGCGTCGACATGGTGACGGTGGTGACCGAGGGCATCTTCAGCTACTGCAGCTTCAAGATCAAGATCGACACCGACCGCTTCCTCGGCGCGGAGCAGGCCAACGTCCGCTACAAGGGCGAAGTGGTTGGCCACGTCACGACCGCTGAATACGGCTCGCAGATGCTGTCGCTCGGCGGCGTGCACCATCTCACCGGCGGCAGCAAGAAGGAAGGCCGCATGACGGCCGAGCTGATGCAACTGTTGGGCAACAAGCAGCCGGTGAGCATCACCATCGACGGCGGCGCCAGCCTGGTGGTGCAGGCCGGCAAGGCGCCCATCGTCAACGGCGTGGAAGAGCAGCGCATGCGCGTGGGTTGCGGCTCGGCGGCGGTGGGCATCTTTGCGCGGCAGTTCGCTGGTGTGGCGGACGAGGTGGTGGTGGTCGACGACCACATCACCGGCGTGCTCACCGAGCACCAGGCCGGCCGCTGCCTGGACATGCCGAAGTCGGGCATCGAGATGCGCGGGCGCAAGTCCACCCCGGGCCGCTACTTCCAGGTCGCGAATCCTGGCGATGGCTGGGGCGGCACGGACATTGCCGATCCGTTGTCGATCATCGAGGGCTGGGAGGCGGGTGTCGCGAAGCCCGGCCTGCGCCTGCTGATGACGTCGACCACCGGCGAGCACGCGCAATGGTATGTGCTGGACGATGAACTCAAGCCGATCGAACAACCGATGCCCGACGAAGTGCGCCGCATCGTGCAGCGCATCGGCGAGAACTGCGAGCCCTCGCTGTGTACCGTGCTGTTCCTTGGCGGTGCCGGCGGCAGCCTGCGTGCGGGCGTCAGCGAGAACCCGGTGCTGCTGACGCGTGCCATCAAGAAGGCGCTGGTCAACGTGACCTGTGGCGGCGCGCCGGCCTATGTGTGGCCGGGCGGCGGCATCACGGTGATGGTCGATGTGATGCGCATGCCGGACAACAGCTTTGGCACGGTGCCGACGCCGGCCATCGTCGCGCCGATCGAGTTCAGCATGCGGCTGGACGACTACGCGGCGCTGGGTGGGCACACGGGACATGTGTTTTCGCTGGAACAGGCCCTGGCGCGAGGCGCCTGGCAGGACGATGGTGCGCCGCTGTCGCGGCAATGGCTGGCCATCGACGATGCCAACCCGTGGCCGCTGGGGCAGCCACCGATGCTGGGGTAGCCGCATGACTGCACAGCGCGCTGCGCTTGACTCCCACCGCTGGCACTGGAACCACGGCCCGATCGACATCGTGGCCGAGGCATACGGCGACGCGGCTGCGGTGGCCGCCGCGCACGATGCCGCGTGGGAGCGCTTTCGCGAGGTGCTGAGCGAGCTGGTCGGCGAACTTTGGTTGCTGCGTCGCCCGGTGGACGGGGATTGCGCCTTGCAAGGCCCCGTCGCGCGCCGCATGTGGAACGCCTGCGCGCCGTTCCGTCCAACCTTCATCACGCCGATGGCCGCGGTGGCCGGCTCGGTGGCGCAGGAGCTGATCGGCTTTTACCTACGCCCCGGCATCGAACGCGCCTGGCTCAACAACGGTGGCGATATCGCGTTGCACCTGGCGCCGGGTCAGTCCGCACGCGTGGGCCTGTTTGCCGATATCTCCCGCTTCGACTTGCGCGACACCGGGCGCATCAACGTCGACGGCAGCTTCGACATCACCGCCGACATGCCGGTGCGTGGCGTCGCCACCAGCGGCTGGCGCGGGCGCAGCTTTTCGCTGGGCATTGCCGATAGCGTCACCGTGCTGGCCGCGACCGGCTCGCAAGCCGATGCCGCCACCACCATCATCGCCAACGCGGTCGATGTGCAGGATGCCGGCATTCATCGCCGCCCTGCCAGCGAATGCAAGGACGACAGCGACCTGGGCGACATCCCGGTCACGGTCGGCGTCGACGTCTTGGCGCCCGCGCAGGTGCGCCGCGCACTGGATGCGGGCGTGGCGCGCGCGAAGGCCTTGCAGCAGGCCGGCCTCATCCATTCCGCCGTGCTGGTTTGCCAGAACCAGTACCGGCTCGTCGAACCCTTATGCTCCAACGCTGCGGTGCCCTATGCGGCGCCGGCGATGGCCGTTGGCTCCGTATTTGCTTGACCCCAATCACATGATCGAAATCCGCCGCGTCTTCACCCAGGTCGAGCAGATCCACCACGAGTTCGGCCCGCGCGCCGAAACGCCGCTGGTGCGGGGCGCCATCGGCGCGGTGCTGACCAATCCCTTCGCGGGCCGCTACGAGCCCGACATCCTGCCGATGATGACCCTGCTGGACCCGGTGGGCGTCGAGATGGCGCACAAGCTGCTGGCCGCGATGGACGTGGGTGTCGAGCAGATCGCGACCTACGGCAAGGGCGCGATCGTCGGTGCGGCCGGCGAGCTGGAGCATGGCGCGCTGTGGCATGTGCCGGGCGGTTATGCGATGCGCGAACTGCTGGGCTGGAAGGGCGACCGTGCGGCCTATCGCGCGGGCAAGGTGGAAGAGAAGGTCACTGGCCAGCCGGGGAATGGCCTCTCCATCGTGCCCTCGACCAAGAAGGTCGGCGCGCCGGGCACGACGCTCGACGTGCCGCTCACCAACATCAACGCGAGCTATGTGCGCGGCCAGTTCGATGCCTTCGAGGTGCGCGTGCCGGGCGCGCCGGCCGCCGACGAGATCGTGTTCATCCTGGCGATGACGACTGGGTACCGCGTGCATGCGCGCGTGGGCGGGCTGCTCGCCGAGAACATCAGCAAGTGGGACGGGCTGCGCTGAACTTCGCAGAGGTTTCGCAGAAGTCGCAAAAGAAGACATGAAAAGGTAAGGACAGACATGCCAGCCAACATTCGCAAGCTCGTCGTTCAGGTGGACGAGACCCGCATCGAGATGGGGAAGGCGATCGATCCACCGACGCGTCGGGCCGTGGCCATTGCCGTGATCGACAACCCCTATGCCGGGCGCTACTCGGAGAACCTCGACGACCTGATCGCCATCGGCGAGGAACTCGGTGCGCTGCTCGGACAGAAGTGCGTGAAGGCGCTGGGCATCGAGCCGGGGCAGGCGCAGAGCTACGGCAAGGCGGCGATCGTCGGCGAGTCCGGCGAACTGGAGCATGCCGCGGCGATCCTGCATCCGAAGCTGGGCGCGCCCTTGCGCGTGGCGGTGGAGAAGGGCGCCGCGCTGGTGCCCTCGGCCAAGAAGCGCGGCACGCTGGGCACCGCCATCGACGTGCCGCTGGGCCACAAGGATGCAGCCTTCGTGCGCAGCCACTTCGATGCGGTCGAGGCCCGCGTGTCCGATGCGCCGCGCGCCAACGAGATCGTCGTCGCCGTGGCCGTCACCGACAGCGGCCGACCGCTGCCGCGCATCGGCGGCCTGCAGGTGTCCGAGATCAAGGGCCAGGATGGCTTGCGCTGAGGCGCGCCAGGTGCCGATACGGTCAAGTCCGAATTCAAAGTCTTTCCATTTCCCAAGGAGCTTCCTCATGAACCCCATGCGCCACACCTTCACCGCAGCGGCCCTCGCGGCGCTGACCACCGCTGCATTCGTGCCCGCTCATGCGCAGGGCGTCATCAAGATCGGCGAGGTCAACAGCTACAAGGCGCAGCCGGCCTTCCTCGAGCCCTACAAGAAGGGCATGGAACTGGCCGTCGAGGAGATCAATGCCAAGGGCGGCGTCAACGGCAAGAAGATCGAGTTGATCACGCGCGACGACAACGCCAACCCCGGTGACGCGGTGCGTGTTGCGGAAGAGTTGGTAGCACGCGAGAAGATCGATGTGCTGACCGGCACCTTCCTGTCGAACACCGGCTTGGCCGTGGCCGACTTCGCCAAGCAGAAGAAGTTCTTCTTCCTGGCCGGCGAGCCGCTCACCGACAAGATGACCTGGCAAGGTGGCAACGAGTACACCTATCGCCTGCGCCCCGGCACCTACATGCAGGCCGCGATGCTGGTGCCCGAAGCCGTGAAGCTGAAGAAGAAGCGCTGGGCCATCGTGTACCCCAACTACGAATACGGCCAGTCCGCCGTGGCAGCGTTCAAGACGCTGCTGAAGGCCGCGCAACCGGACGTCGAGTTCGTCGCCGAACAGGCGCCGCCGCTGGGCAAGGTCGATGCGGGCGCGGTGGCGCAGGCGCTGGCCGATGCCAAGCCGGATGCGATCTTCAACGTACTCTTCGGCGCCGACCTGTCGAAGTTCGTGCGCGAGGGCAACACGCGCGGCCTGTTCAAGGACCGTGCGGTGGTCAGCGTGCTGACCGGCGAGCCGGAGTACCTCGATCCGCTGAAGGATGAAACACCCAACGGCTGGATCGTCACCGGCTACCCCTGGTACGGCATCCAGACGCCCGAGCACAAGGCCTTCTTCCTGGCCTATCACGAGAAGTTCAAGGACTATCCGCGCCTCGGCTCGGTGGTCGGCTACAGCATGATCAAGTCGGTCGCGGCCGGCATTGCCAAGGCCAAGAGCACGGAGACGCCGAAGCTGGTCGAAGCCTTCAAGGGCCTGCAAGTGGACACGCCCTTCGGCAAGATCAGCTACCGCGCCGAAGACCACCAGTCGACCATGGGCGCCTTCGTCGGCAAGACGAAGAATGACAACGGCAAGGGCGTGATGGTGGACTACACCTACCTTGACGGCGCCAAGTTCCAGCCTAGCGCTGCGGACATCAAGAAGTCCCGCGCCGCGGACTGACGACGACATACCGACAGACGCCGCACGAATACACAGGGAGGGAGTCGGATGGACTTGTCGTCGTTGCTGCTGCAGTTCCTGACGGGGCTGTCCTCGGCTTCATCGCTGTTCCTGGTGGGTGCAGGGCTGTCGCTGATCTTCGGGGTCACGCGCATCGTCAACTTCGCGCATGGCTCCTTCTTCATGGTCGGCATCTACGTGGCCTATACGCTGGTCGAGCGGCTGGGCGGCGGGATGGGGTTCTGGCCGGCGCTGGTGATTGCGGCGATTGCGGTCGGCGTGCTGGGGGCGCTGATCGAGATGGTGCTGCTGCGGCGCATCTACAAGTCGCCGGAGCTGTTCCAACTATTGGCGACCTTTGCGCTGGTGCTGGTCATCAAGGATGCGGTGCTGTACCTCTGGGGGCCGGATGAACTGCTCGGGCCGCGTGCGCCGGGGCTCAAGGGCTCGGTCGAGATCCTCGGGCGGCAGTTCCCGAGTTATGACCTGTTCCTGATCGTGGTCGGCCCCGTGGTGCTGGGCCTGCTGTGGCTGCTGCTCACGCGCACGCGCTGGGGCACGCTGGTGCGCGCGGCGACGCAGGACCGCGAGATGGTCAGTGCGCTGGGCGTGAACCAGGCCTGGCTGTTCACGGCAGTGTTCGCATTGGGCGCGTTGCTTGCCGGCTTGGGTGGCGCGCTGCAGTTGCCGGGCGAACCGGCCACGCTGGAAATGGACCTGAACACCATCGGCGCGGCCTTTGTGGTGGTGGTCGTGGGTGGCATGGGGTCGATTCCCGGCGCATACGTCGCGGCGCTGCTGATCTCGGAGATCAAGGCGGTCTGCATCTGGCTGGGCGTGGTCGAGATCCTTGGGTTCACCGTGTCGTTCTCCAAGCTCACCCTGGTGGTCGAGTTCCTGGTGATGGCGGTCGTGCTGGTGTGGCGTCCCTGGGGGCTGTTCGGCCGGCCGCAGGCGCCGAGCCGCTATGTCGGCATGCCGGAAGAGCCGCTGCGCCGCGCGGGCAAGGGCTATGTGTGGATGGTGGCCGCGATCGGCCTGGTGCTGATGGCGATGCCGCTGCTGACGGCCGATTCGCCCTACACGACGGTGCTGCTGATCGACTTGCTGATCGCCGCGCTGTTCGCGGCCAGCCTGCACTTCATCATGGGGCCGGCGGGCATGCATTCGTTCGGGCATGCGGCGTACTTTGGACTGGGCGCGTATGGGGCAGCGCTGCTGGTGAAGGCGAGTGGGATGCCGATGGAACTGGCGCTGGTCGTGGCGCCGCTGGTCGCGGCGGTCGGGGCTTTCGTCTTCGGCTGGTTCGCGGTGAGGCTGTCAGGCGTGTACCTCGCGATGCTCACGCTGGCCTTCGCGCAGATCACCTGGGCGATCACGTACCAGTGGGATTCGTTCACCGGCGGCAGCAACGGGCTCACCGGCGTCTGGCCGGCGGAATGGCTCTCTGACAAGCGCACCTACTACTGGCTCACGCTCGTGCTGGTCGGCGCGGGCTTGTACCTGCTGCGCCGCGTGCTGTTCTCGCCCTTCGGCTATGCGATGCGTGCCGGCCGCGACTCGGTGCTGCGGGCCGACGCCATCGGCATTGACGTCAAGCGCATGCAGTGGACGGCCTTCATCATCGCGGGCGCGGTGGCCGGGCTGGCCGGTTCGCTCTTCGCGTTCTCCAAGGGCAGCATCTCGCCGGAAAGCCTCAGCGTGGGCAAGTCGGTCGACGGCCTGGTGATGGTGCTGCTGGGCGGCATCCAGACGCTGGCCGGCCCGGTGGTGGGCGCCTTCACTTTCAGCTGGCTGCACGATTCGGTCGCGCGCAACACCGACTACTGGCGCGCCATGCTGGGCGGCATCATCCTGCTGCTGGTGCTGCTGTTCCCGCAGGGCATCGCGGGCTACGCGAAGCAACTGGCGGACAAGGTTCGGCGCAAGCCTGACGTGCCTGCAACGGTGGAGGTGAAGGCATGAGCGGGCCATTGCTCAAGGTGCGGAACCTCGGCAAGTCCTTCGGCGGCGTCAAGGCCGTGGACGGCATCAGCTTTGAGTTGCCGGCCGGGGAACTGCTGGCGCTGATCGGGCCGAACGGCGCGGGCAAGTCGACCACCTTCAACATGGTCAACGGGCAGCTCAAGGCGGACCAGGGCTCGATCCTGTTCGACGGCCATGAACTCGTCGGGCAGAAGCCGCGCGCGATCTGGCGCCGGGGCGTGGGGCGCACCTTCCAGATCGCAGAGACCTTCGCCTCGCTCACCGTGGCCGAGAACGTGCAGATGGCGCTGCTGTCGCACGACGGCAAGCTGTATTCGATGTGGCGCCGCGCGGCGGACCACAAGCGCGACGAGGCACTGGCGCTGCTCGACCAGGTCGGCATGAAGGCGCAGGCTGACCGGCCGTGCAGCGAGCTGGCGTATGGCGACGTGAAGCGCGTCGAACTCGCGATCGCAATGGCCAACGATCCAAAGCTGCTGCTGATGGACGAGCCCACTGCCGGCATGGCGCCCAAGGAGCGCAATTCCTTGATGGCCCTGACCAAGGACCTCGTGATCCAGCGCGGCCTGGCCGTGCTGTTCACCGAGCACAGCATGGACGTGGTGTTCGCGTATGCCGACCGCATGATCGTGCTGGCCCGCGGGAGACTCATCGCGCAAGGCAAGCCGATGGAGATCCGCGACGATCCGAAGGTGCAGGAGGTGTACTTCGGAACCGGGAAGACCTTTGAGAAGGCGGAGGCTGCATGAGCACCCACGAGACCTTGCTCACGGCCAAGTCCTTGTGTGCCTGGTATGGCGCCGCGCAGATCCTCTACGACGTGGACCTCGAGGTGCGGCGTGGCGAGGTGGTGGCACTGATGGGCCGCAATGGGGCGGGCAAGTCGACCACGCTCAAGGCCCTCATCGGCATGCTGCCGAAGCGGCGCGGGGCGGTGAGCTTCCTGGGGCATGACATCTCGAAGCGGGAGCCGCATGTCGCTGCAAGGCTCGGCCTGGGCTTCGTGCCGGAAGACCGGCGCGTGTTCACCGATCTCACGGTGATGGAGAACCTGGAAGTCGGCAGGCAGCCCGCGCGCACCTGGACCGATGGCACCGCGGCGCCGGTGTGGACACCGGAGCGCCTGTTCAAGCTGTTTCCCAACCTCGGCGAGATGCCGAACCGGCCCGGCGGCCGCATGAGCGGCGGCGAGCAGCAGATGCTCACGGTGGCGCGAACGCTGATGGGCAATCCGTACCTCGTGCTGCTCGACGAGCCCTCCGAAGGCGTGGCGCCGGTGATCGTCGAGCAGATGGCGCACATGATCCTGGAGCTCAAGGCGCAGGGCGTGAGCATCCTGCTGTCGGAGCAGAACATGCACTTCGCGGAACTGGTGTCGGACCGGGCCTATGTGCTCGAGAAGGGCCAGATCCGCTACCAGGCGACCATGACAGAACTCGCGGCGAACGACGAAGTTCGCCGCGCCTACCTCAGCGTTTGATATCTCATTCCTCAACCCCACAGGAGCGACACCATGCAACGCAGAACCTTCCTCCACGCCGGCGCCGCACTCGGACTCGTCGCGTTCGCGCCGCAACTCTTCGCCGCCGGCAAGGTCAAGCCCGCGGCCAACTCGGCCCTGATCGTGGTCGACGTGCAGAACTGCTTCCTCGACGGCGGCACGCTCGCGGTCAAGGGCGGCAACGAAGTGATCCCGGTCATCAACAAGCTGGCGCCCGCGTTCGACAACATCGTGGTCACGCAGGACTGGCACACGGCGGGACATGCATCCTTCGCCAGCACCCACTCGGGCAAGAAGCCCTTCGAGACGACCAAGCTCAAGTACGGCACGCAGGTGCTGTGGCCGGACCATTGCGTGCAGGGCACCGACGACGCCGGCCTCGGCAAGGACTTGGCGCTGCCGACTGCGCAGTTGATCATCCGCAAGGGCTTCCACAAGGACATGGACAGCTACTCGGCCTTCGAGGAAGCGGACCACAAGACGGCCACCGGCCTGGCAGGCTATCTCAAGGGTCGTGGCATCAAGACGGTGTTCGTCACCGGCCTGGCCACCGACTTCTGCGTGGCCTGGACCGCGATGGATGCGCGCAAGGCGGGCTTCGAGGTCTATGTGATCGAGGATGCGACGCGCGGCATCGACCTGAACGGCTCGCTGGCCAAGGCCTGGAAGGACATGACGGCCAAGGGGGTGAAGCGCATTCAATCCACGGACATCGCCTGAAGACACGTCACGTATGAGCAGGCTCGCATGGAACGTCAATGGACGCGATGTCGAGCCGCCGGGCATTTCGCGCGAGACAACGCTGCTGCAACTGCTGCGCAATGACCTCGGGCTCAATGGGCCGAAGTACGGGTGCGGGCTGGGGCAGTGCGGGGCCTGCACCGTGTGGGTGGATGGGATTGCGGCGCGGGCTTGCGTGATTCCGGCACATGGGGTGGCGGGCCGCGCGATCACGACGCTGGAAGGACTGGGTTCGCGCGGGGATTGGCATCCGGTGCAGCAGGCCTTCGAAGATGCGCAGGCCGCGCAATGCGGCTACTGCCTCAACGGGATGGTGATGCAGGCCGCGGCCTTGCTCGCGCGCGAGCCGCGGCCGAGCGAGCAGCGCATCCGGGATGAGCTGTCGGGCAACCTGTGCCGTTGCGGTACGCATGTCGAGATCCTGGATGCGGTGCGACGCGCGGCCGTCCTGATGAGCGCAAAGTCATGAGGGGCGGCATTCATTCCCTCGCCCTTTGGGAGAGGGCCAGGGTGAGGGCAGCGGCGGTCGCACATGCACTGCCTCCGCCATCGCCGTGTGCCCTCACCCCAACCCTCTCCCGGAGGGAGAGGGGGCCAAAACCATGACGCGGCGCGCCGACCTGCCGCGCACGCGCCGCGACTTCCTGGAAGCCGATGGCGCCCTCGTCATCGTCCGCGACACACCGCCTCCGCCCGCGCCCGCCCCCGGCCAGCCGCCCGGCGTTCCTGGCAACCCGGCGGAAGGCCCCGAGGTCCTGCTCGCCCTGTGGGACGACGGCAGCGCGACTGCATTGAACGGCCACGTCGACCTCGGCACCGGCCTGCAGACCGCGCTCGCGCAGATCGTTTGCGAGGAACTCGACCTGCCGCTCGCCCAACTGCGCGTGATCCTCGGCGACACGGCGCGCGTGCCCAACCAGGGCGCGACCATCGCCAGCGCCTCCATCCAGATCCATGCGGCCCCATTGCGTCTGGCGGCGGCGCAGGCGCGGGCTTGGCTCATCGCGCAGGCCTCGGAATGGCTTGGCATCCAGGAGGCTGAACTCACGGTGACCGATGGCCGTGTGCATGCGCGCGTCAATGCGAGCGTCGGCCGCTCATTCGCCGAACTGCTGCAAGGCCAGCGCAGCGTGCAGATGCTGGAGGGGGGTGTCGGGCTGAAGCATGCGGATGAGTACAAGCTGGTCGGCCAGTCCGTGCCGCGCGTCGACATCCCGGCCAAGCTGGCGGGTGAGCTGGTGTTCGTCCACGACATGCGCGTGCCCGGCATGCTGCACGGCCGTGTCGTGCGGCCTCCCTATGCGGGCGCGGATCATGGCGACTTCATCGGCAACACGCTGGAGGCGGTCGACGAAGCGTCGATCGCGCACATCCCCGGCATCCGCGCGGTCGTGGTCATTCGCGATTTCGTCGGCATCGTGGCCGAGCGCGAAGAGCATGCGGAGCAGGCCTTGCGTGAACTGCGCGTGACCTGGAAAGCCTGGCCGGGCCTGCCCTCGCTCGACGACCTCGAAGGCGCCCTGCGCGCGAACCCCTCGACGCAGCGTTTGCTCGTCGACGAAGGCGATGTCGATGCGGCATTGGCCAACCCGGCGCAACCGATGCCGCGCACCTACGTATGGCCCTACCAGATGCATGCGTCGATCGGGCCGTCGTGCGCGTTGGCGGACTGGCAGGGCGACGCGCGCGGCACGGCACTGACCGTCTGGGCCGGCACGCAGAACCCGCACGTGCTGCGCGCCGACCTGGCGCGTCTCACCGGCCTGCCTGATGTCGCCATCGACGTGGTGCGCATGGAAGCGGCCGGCTGTTATGGCCGCAACTGTGCAGACGACGTGGCGGCCGACGCAGCGTTGCTCTCTCGCGCGGTCAACGCCCCAGTGCGCGTGCAACTCACGCGCGAGCAGGAACACCTGTGGGAGCCCAAGGGCGCCGCGCAACTGATGCAGGTCAACGGCGGCCTCGCGGCGGACGGCAGCGTGGCCGCCTACGACTTCGAGACCTCGTACCCTTCGAACGGCGCACCTACGCTCGCGCTGCTGCTGACACGCACCATCGAGCCGGTGGCGCAAGCCTTCGAGATGGGCGACCGCACCGCGCGACCGCCCTATGCCTACGAGAACCTGCGCGTCAAGGTCAACGACATGGCGCCGATCGTGCGCGCCTCTTGGCTGCGCGGCGTGTCTGCGCTGCCGAGTTCGTTTGCACACGAGTCCTACGTCGATGAGCTGGCGACCGCATCGGGCATCGACCCGGTCGAGTTCCGCCTGCGCCGCCTGCCCGACGAGCGTGCCGCCGAACTGCTGCGCGCCACCGCGCAAAAGGCCGGTTGGCGCATGCGCACCGGGCCGCAGGAGAACGCCGATGGCGGGCTCGGCCCCGGCGGCGACATCCTGTTCGGCCAGGGCGTGGCCTATGCCCGCTACATCCACAGCAAGTGGCCCGGCTTCGGCGCGGCGTGGGCCGCATGGGTCGCTGACGTCGAGGTCAACAAGAAGACCGGCGAGGTGCATGTGCGCCGCGTGGTCGTCGGGCATGACGCGGGGCTGGTGATCAATCCCGCGGGCGTCGAGCACCAGGTCCACGGCAACGTGATCCAGACCACGAGCCGGGCGCTGAAGGAGAAGGTGCGGTTCGCGCCGCATGGCACGCCGAACGCGGGCGTGGTGGCGAGCCGCGAATGGGGCAGCTACCCGATCATCAATTTCCGCGAAGTGCCGGTGATCGACGTGGTCCACATGCCGCGTCCGGGCGAGCCGTCGTTGGGTGCGGGCGAGTCCTCGTCGGTGCCGGGGACGGCGGCGATTGCGAATGCGATCTTCGATGCGACGGGCGTGCGCTTCCGTTCCCCGCCGTTCACGCCGGAGGTGGTGCTGGCGGCGCTCCAGCCTCTCCCTCCAACAGAAGGTGCACCGGATTTGCTCCCTCTCCCTCTGGGAGAGGGTTGGGGTGAGGGCAAGCAACGCTCGACGGGTGACGCAGCCGTGCCCCCATCCCATCCTCCGTGCGAGCAGCCGGAGGCTGCAGCTCTTCGGACTGTCCCGTTCCACGCAGGTGGAACGGGAGCCGCAGTCCTCAGCCCCAGCGGGGGAAGGAGCAAAGTAGCCTGGGCCACAGCTTTCGTCCTGGGCAGCCTCGGCGCCATCGCCGGCCTGCTCGGCTGGCGCTTCCCCATCGCGCCGGTCTCCGTCAGCGCCTCGGTCTACACCCAGGACACCATCGAACGCGGCCGCATCCTCGCCGCCATCGGCGATTGCGCCGTCTGCCACACTGCCCCTGGGGGCCAGCCCAATGTCGGTGGCCGTGCGATGGAAACCCCTTTCGGCACGCTCTACACCACCAACCTCACGCCCGACCGCGACACCGGCATCGGCCAATGGTCCTTCAGCGCCTTCCAGCGCGCCATGCGCGAAGGCATCTCGCGCGACGGGCATCGCCTGTATCCTGCCTTCCCCTACACCGCCTTCGCGAAGACCAGTGACGACGACCTCACCGCGCTCTACGCGTACTTCATGTCGCAGCCCGCGGTGCGCAGCGAAACCCCGGCGTCCGAACTCAAGTTCCCGTACAGCGTGCGCCCACTCATGGGCTTCTGGAACGCCATGTTCCACGACCCCGCGCCCTACCAGCCGGTGGCCACGCAGAGCGCCGAATGGAACCGCGGCGCCTACCTCGTCGAGGGGCTTGGCCACTGCGGCGCCTGCCACACGCCGCGCAATGCGCTTGGCGCGGAGCAGGGCGGCGCCGCGTACTTGTCCGGCGCCATGATCGACGGCTGGGAGGCGCCCGCGCTCACCGCGCGTTCCGCGTCGGCGGTGCCATGGAATGCCGACGCCCTCTACAGCTACCTGCGCAACGGCCACAGTCCGCGGCACGGCATCGCCGGCGGCCCGATGGCCGAGGTGGTGCGCGAACTCGCCGCCGTGCCGGATGCGGACATCCGCGCCATGGCCACCTACCTCGCCTCTTTCAACCCCGTGCTGACCGAACCTGAAGCCGAGGCCAAGGCCCGGCAGGCCATCGACAACGCCGCCAGCCGACAAGGCCAACTCCTCGGCCCCGCGCAACGCATGTTCGACAGCGCCTGCGCCAGTTGCCATCACGACGGCAATGGCCCGACCCTGCTCGGCGTCAACACGCCGCTCGCGCTCAACAGCAACCTGAGCAGCGCCACACCGGACAACCTGCTTCGCACCATCCTCGACGGCGTGCGCGAGCCTGCCACGCGTGACATCGGCTTCATGCCGGCCTTCCGCGACGTGCTCGATGACCGGCAGATCGCCGAACTGGCCGCCTACATGCGCGCCCGCTTCGCACCGCAGCAACCGGCATGGGCCGACCTTCCTTCGCAGGTCGCCCGCGTCCGCGCCTTGCACCCGTCGGGGCAAGCTGCGGCACGCTGAGACGACCGTCCTGGCAATCCTGCCGCTGTCGACGGTGCGTTCTCAGCTCCACGGTGCACGGCGTGCGTGCGCGCAGCCTTCGAGCGTGGTTGAATCCGGGACTTGCGACAAATTGCAAAGCGAATGGCCACCGCCGCGCTTCGCCAACCCGCCCTCCGGAGACAACCCATGCCCACTGCCACCTTCACCTCCCAGCAAGCCCTGCCGAGCGACGCCGAGCGCGCGACCCTGATCGGGCGACTGTGGCAGCCGGACGTCGGGCCGGTGGTGGTGGCGGTGCACCAGGGGCAACTGCACGACCTGTCGCGCATCGCGCCCACCGTCAGCCAGTTGCTCGAACTCGACGTGCCGGTCGGCAAGATCCGCCATGCGCTGAAGGATGGTTCGGCGCCCGCCATCGCCAGCCTCGATGCCGTGCTCGCCAACAGCGACGAAACCCTGCGCGACACAGAGACGCCGTGGCTCCTCGCCGCCTGCGACCTGCAAGCCATCAAGGCCAGCGGCGTGACCTTCGTGGCCAGCCTGCTGGAGCGTGTCATCGAGGAACAGGCGCGCGGCGATGCGGCCAAGGCCGAGGCCATCCGCGCCGGCCTGAGCAGCGTGCTGGGCGACAACCTGGCCGGCATCGTGCCGGGCTCGCCGGAGGCCGCGAAGGTCAAGGAAGTGCTGATCGCACAAGGCGTGTGGTCGCAGTACCTGGAAGTCGGCATCGGCCCCGACGCCGAGATCTTCACCAAGGCGCCCGTGCTTTCAGCGGTTGGCACCGGCGCGGACGTGGGCATCCACGAAGGCTCGGTCTGGAACAACCCCGAGCCCGAGGTCGTGCTGGCCGTCAACAGCCAAGGCCACGTGCGCGGGGCGGCGCTGGGCAACGACGTCAACCTGCGCGACTTCGAAGGCCGCAGCGCCTTGCTGCTCGGCAAGGCCAAGGACAACAACGCGTCCTGCGCCATCGGCCCCTTCATCCGCCTGTTCGACGAGCACTTCCACATCGCGGACGTGCGCCAAACCACGGTCGGCCTGCAGGTCACCGGGCCGGACGGCTTCGAGATGGAGGGTTCGAGTTCGCTCGCGAAGATCAGCCGCGATCCGCTCAACCTCGTGAGCCAGGCGATCGGCCGGCACCACGACTATCCCGATGGCCTGATGCTGTTCCTCGGCACCATGTTCGCCCCCACGCAGGACAGGCACGGCCCTGGCCAGGGCTTCACGCACATGGTGGGCGACTGGGTGACCGTGTCAGCGCCCGAACTGGGCGCGCTGACTAACCGCGTGGTGCATTCGCAGCAGGCTGAGCGTTGGACCTTCGGGATCGGGGCGCTGATGCGCAACCTGGCGAAGCGCGGGTTGCTGTAGACCGGCGCTCTCACGAAACGTGGGGGCGACTTCCTACGTTTTCGTGATGCGAGGTTGCGACCAGATTCCTCCTGTTTAGCGCGAGCGCAGGCGAGCTGGGCAGACCACGCCCACGCCTCGCCCGCGTCACCGAAGGCAGCTCCCCAAAGTGCCGCCGATACTCCGACGCAAACCGCGACGGATGCCAGAACCCCCAGCGCGCCGCGATGTCGCCCACGGTCGCATGCGTTTGCACGATCAGCTCGCTGCGCACGCGGTTGAGCCGCATCACGCGCAAATAGGCCACGGGGCTCAACCGCAGCGTCTCCTCGAACGCGTATTGCAACGCGCGGCGCGACGCGCCCGTGGCCGAACAAAGCTCGGGCACGGTGATCGGCTCGTCGACGTGCGCGCGCATGTACTCGCGCGCGCTGTGCAGGATCCGCCGGCGCGATGCCGCGCTGGGCCGCACCGATGCCGAGCGCAGGCCGGGTGCAATGCAGTCGAGGGCGGCTTCGGTCAGCGTCTGCGCGAGCGAATGCTGCACGGCCGGCTGCTGCATCAGTGCGGGCTGTTGCCGCGCCATCGACAGGGCTGACGCGATCAAGGCTTTCAACCCGTCGCGCACTGGCGCCGGCATCTCGATGGCACGCGGGCCCGGGTGCGATGGCAGCCCTTCATCGTTGCCATGCAGTTGCGCGGCCACGCGACTCAGGTGCGCGGTGTCGATCGACACGCCCGAGATGCACATGCCCGCGCCGGCGATCAGCTCGAACGCGTGGTCCGACGAGACCGTGAGCAAACGCTCCGCCTCGATGGCATGCCCGCAGAACCAGCCGGCGTCCCCGGCCGGTTGCACCAGGCCGAGCGTGTGCGTGCCGGGGCGCGCGCTTCCGCTCTGGAGCACCGTGCGATTGGCCGATTCATGGAAGACCTGCACCGGGCCCACGCGCAGTTCCGCGGTGCGGCCTTCGAAGGCGCCGGGCGACAGTTGCTCGTACTGCTGGTCCCAGGCGCTCACGCTCGTGGCGTGCTCGTCGACATCGCGCGACGTGCGGGTGGCGAAGGAAATGTCAGTCATTTGTTGCTGTGGTCCGGAATTTGCATGAACCACGGGGAAACCATGAATTTGAATTGATTCATACCTAAATATCATTCCACATCACTCGCCACCGGCCAAGAAAAACACGATGACGCACGCAGCTTTCGTCACGGCGCCTACCCAAGTCGACCCGGGCCAATGGGCCTTCGATGTCCGGCGCAATTTCTTTCCACTGGAGATTTCGGTGGATCGCAGCCAGCCATTTGCAGCCGACGTACAGCTCGGCAACTTCTCGCGCTGCAAGGTCGCGCAGGTGCGCGCCAGCGCGCACTCGGCCTCGATGAGCGGCGAGGATTGCCGGCGCCTCGATGGCAAGCGCTACATCAAGGTGCTGTGGCAGGAGCGCGGCCGCGGGCAACTGGACACGGGGCCGCGCGCGGTCGACCTGCCAGCCGGCCACTGGACGGTCTACGAGGCCAGCCGCAGCTACGCGATGCGCATGGAAGGCGACACGACCTTCACCGCGATGGTCTGCGACACCGGCGGCCACGACGGCCTGTCTGCGCTGGCGCAGCGCGTCGCCGGTCGCGTCATGCCCACCGAGGGCGGTGCCGCGGTGGCGCTGGCCGCGCTGGTCGCGATGCGGGCCGAGGGCGAGCGCGTCGCGCCGCAGAGCCAGGCGGGCGTGACCGATTTCGTCAGCTCGCTGCTGAACTACGAAGTCCAGCACGTCGATGGCGGCAACGGCGCGGCCCGCAAACGCGCGCAGGATGCGCTGCTGCGCGAGGCGCAGGACTATGTGCGCAAGAACCTCGATCGCCACGACCTCTCGCCCGACCAGATCGCCGCGGCCATCCATGTGTCGCGCCGCACGCTGTATCACGCGTTCGAGATCGCGGGAGAGACGCCGCAGGCCATGGTGCAGCGCTTGCGCCTGGAGCGCTGCCGCGATGTGCTCTCGCATGCGGGCGGGCAGGGGCCGAGCATCACGCAACTGGCGCTGGAGTTCGGCTTCTCGGACCCGGCTTACTTCACGCGGGTGTTCAGGCAGCGCTTTGGCAGCACGCCGTCGAAGTACCGGGCGCAAGCCCTGGCGCACTGACGCGCCGCGCAGTCTGCACGCAAGTCCCATAGCGCTTGCACGCCAGTGCAAGTGGCCGCGCATCGATCTTCCTAAGCTTTGGGCACACAGGGGCCGGGCATCCATCGGCCCCGTTCAATGCTCAATCCAAGCCAGGAGATTTCGTGTCCGCAATTGCCCCCACTCCCTATTCCACCCGGCACTTCATCGCCGGCCAGAAGCGTGACGCCTCCGACGGTGCCCGCTTCGACAAGTTCGAGCCCGCCAGCGGCCAGGTGCTCGCCCGCGTCGCGGCCGGCACCACGCAAGACGTCGATGCCGCGGTCGCCGCCGCACGCGCACAGTTCGATGGCGGCGCGTGGAGCAAGATGCCCGGCGCGCAACGCGGCAGATTGCTGAACAAGTTGGCTGACCTGCTCGAACGCGATGCGGAAAAGATGGTCGAAGTGCTGGCCCGCGAGCAGGGCCGGCCGCTCATGGAAATGCGCATGCTCGACCTGCCGGTGTCGATCGACACGCTGCGCTACTTCGCCGGCTGGGCCGACAAGCTCGAAGGCCGCCAGATCCCGACCGGCGGCTTCATGGGCCGCCCGACGCTCAACTACACCGTGCGCGAAGCCGTCGGCGTGGCGGCATTGATCGTGCCGTGGAACGCGCCGCTGATGATCGCCTGCTGGAAGCTCGCGCCCGCCTTGGCGGCAGGCTGTACCGTGGTGCTCAAGCCTTCCGAAGATGCACCGTTGGCGGTCGCCGCGCTGGTCGAACTGGCGCATGAGGCGGGCTTTCCGGATGGCGTGGTCAACCTGGTGCACGGCATCGGCGCGAGCGTCGGCAGCGAGCTGGTCAATCATCCCGGCGTGGACAAGGTCAGCTTCACCGGCAGCACCGAGGTCGGCCGCAGCATCGCGCGCGAAGCCGGTCCGAAGTTCAAGCGCCTCACGCTGGAACTCGGCGGTAAGGCGCCGCAGATCGTGCTGGAAGACGCGGACATCGGGCAGGCCATCGGCGGCGTGGCGATGGGCCTGTTCGTCGACCAGGGCCAGACTTGCGCGGCCGGCACGCGCGTGCTGGTGCATCGCTCGCGCTATGAAGAGTTCGTTGGCGCCATCGGCGGCGCGGCGCGTTCGATCCAGCTCGGCTGCCCCTTCGAAGCGACGACGCAGATGGGCGCGCTGATCAGCGCGAAGCACCAGGCCCGCGTGAAGGCCCACATCGACAACGCGGTGCGCCAGGGCGCGCGCATGGTGGCCGGTGACGAGGCGCTGCCGGAGAACGGCTTCTTCGTGCGTCCGACCATCTTCGCGGATGTGGACCCATCGATGTGTATCGCACGCGACGAGGTGTTCGGCCCGGTCGGCACCATCATGCCCTTCGACACCGAAGAGCAAGCCATCGCGATGGCCAACGACACGGTCTATGGGCTGTCGGCTTCGCTGTGGACGCAGAACATCGCGAAGGCCCACCAGATCGCCGGGCGCCTGCGTGTGGGGGCGGTGGCAGTCAACGGCTGGAGCCCGCTCGATGCGCGTCTGCCTTGGGGTGGTCGTGGCGATAGCGGCATCGGCCGGGACCTGTCGCAGAGCGCGCTCGATGGCTTCCTGGAAGAGAAGGTCGTCACCGTCGTGATGTGACGACGCGCGGATCGCCCGACCATCGGGCGATCCGTTCGGTGCTCAGAAGCTGTTCCCAAAGCGGATGTAGAAGCCGTGGTTGTCGCCCTTGCCCTGCGCGTACTCCACGCTCACCAGCATGTTCTCCTTCGGCTTGAGGACGTAGAACAAGCCCGCGCCCGCCATGGGATAGACCTGGTCGCCGCCGCAGGACTTGCCATTGCCATAAAGACAGGTCACGCCCGCAAAGACCTTGGCGCCCACGCGCGGCAGGAAGGTGTAGCGGTTCTCGGCTTCGAAGAAGAGCTGGTTCTTGCCCAGGTACTGGCCGCGCGTGTAGCCGCGCAATTCCACGGTGCTCTCGCGCGATGCGGGTGCATCGTGCGTCCAGCGGCCGCCGCCGTGAAAGGCCAGCACGTTGTTCTCGCTGGTGCTGAGGTAGTAGCGCCAGTCGAGGTTGTAGACGTCGTAGCTCACGTCGCCGCCGAATCGATCCCGATACGCGATGTTGTTGAGTTGCGCCAGCGTGCCGGCGGTGGGATTGTTCTGGTTGTCGCGAGAGTCCCAGGTGATCGCGATGCCCACGCCGCCGGCGTCCACGCCGGTGAGCCCGGCCTGGTCGAGGATCTGGTCGGAAGTGGGGTCGATGCCATCCACGCCGTAGTTGTTGCGGACGGCCTGCACCCCGACATAGAGGTGCGGATACATCGCATGCTGGTAGCGCAGGAAGTAGCCGCGCAGCGTCTCGTTGGTTCGCACCTGCTGGCCCGTGCCCAGGAAGTCGAGGTAGTCGTTGGTCACCTTGCCGCCGACGATGCCGAAGACCGCGCGGTCGCGGTCCTGGTTGAAGTACAGCTTGCCGCCGAGGCCCACGGTGCTCGAATCGGTGTTCGACCACTTGCCCTGCACCGCCACCAGCGAGGCCGGCGACTGGTCATCAAAGCGGTGGATGTAGCCGCCCATCAAGCCCAGCGAAGTGCCCAGCTTGGGCCCGCTGCTGACCAGTGGCACCAGCAGCCACGGCGAGCGCGCCTGCCGGGCCATGAGGCCATCGTCCGGTTCGGAAGAGGACGGCGGCGCGCTGCTGTCGCTCTGTGCATTGGCGGGGAAGTGGATGAAGGCGAAAGCTGCCAGGGCGCCGATGCAGAGGACGTGGCGGCAGGTGGTCGTCATGCGGTCATCCTCCTGGCAAGCCCCGCGCGAGTCAACGCCACAGGGCGGAACGGCGTGCTCACTACCACCGCAGCCGGACGCCTACGCGCCCGCTCCATCCGTGGCTGTCGCCGTTTCCGAGCGAGCGGTTGTAGTCCACCGAACCGAAGGCGCTCAGGTCGCGCGCAATGTACCCCGACAGGCCGACACCGACCTGCGCCCATGTCGATGCGCCGATCGGCGCACTGAGCGCAACCGGGTTGAAGCCCTGCATGTTGCTGAAGGTGGTGGTGGCGTTGGAATCGAAGGCATGCCAGATGTTCAGGCGTGCCCAGGCCGTGAGCGCGTGCCCGTCGCCGCCCTGCGCGATGCTGCGCATCAGCCGCGCGCCGATGCGGCCGTAGAAGGTGCTGGTGTCGTGGAAGGAAATGCGGGCCACGCCGTCGGCGCCGTCGTCGAGCCGGGTCCACTGGTAGATGAGCTGGCCCTGCGGCTCGAGCGCCCAGCCCGGCGCCAGCGCGAAGGGGTAGCCCGCCTCGAGCGAGGCCGCCACGCCCCAGCCGTCGGTGTTCAACGTCTGCCCGTAGATCGACTGCGTCCTGACGCTGTCGTAGCGGGTGCCTTGCAGCACGCCATCGACGTACCAGCCCGATGCGCCCTTGCGCGTCCAGTAGCCGCCGAGCGAGTAGCCGTACATCGATGCGCTGCCGGCCTTGCCGCCGTAGATCGCATCGACGTTGCTGTCGATGTGGCCCATCGCGATGAAGACGCCTGCGACATCGCCCTGGCCTTCTGCATCGGCGCGGCGCAGCAGGTCGATGCCGGCCTGCATGCCCGCCTCGTTGTCCTCATGGGTCGGGCCGTTGCGCGAGAAGTCGTTGTACCGAGCGGAATTGCTGCTGCCGCTGCCATTACGGACATCGCCGCTGGCGCCGAACACGCGGCCCCAGGTGCCCATGCGGCGGGGGCCTTCGCCCGACGCGATGACGCTGTCTTCGCCGGCCCGGTCGTGGTAGGTGCCGAGCATGGCGATGCCGAGGCGATTCGCCAGCAGCGGGGCGCTCATGTCGAGCGGGACTTCGACACGGTAGTTGGGCAAGAGAACGGTGGGCGCGACGGAGGGCGCCGGGCCGGTGGATGGAGCGGGTGCCGGGGCCGGCGCCTCGCCGGCGGGAGAAGGCGGCGCAGGCGTAGCGGGTGAGGTCGGGGTAGGCGGTTCCGCGGGCGTTGGGGCCGGCGAGGGTGAGGGTGGCGCAGGTGGTGCAGGCGGTACGGGTGGCGGGGGAGGAGGCGGTGGTGGCGGTGGGTCGAACGTCGGCGGCAATGTGTTTCGCAAGTACCAGCTCTCGCCATTGGCCGCCCCGCCCCTGAACAGCAGGTACTCGTAGGCCCCTGCCGCCAGCCGCCCGCCCAATGCAAACGCCGAACTCGTTGTCGTCGCCCCATTGGCCGCCACCACGACCGCGATGCCATCACCCGTCGTGAGCGCGCCGCCCCCGCCCGCGTTGGTGATCTGCAATGTCGATGCGCCGCTTGCACTGCCGCCGTTGATGACCAGCCGGTCGGACGGCGAGTTGTCGGCGCCCAGGAAGGTGTTGAGTGCCACACGGCTGCCAGGCGCGCCGACGTAGCTGTTGACGATGAGCGCATTGCCGGGTGCTCCGTTGACCGCGCCGATCTGCGCCAGTCCCGCGTTCTGCAACGTGCCGTTGATCGTGAAGGTGCCGTTGCCTCCGGCCAGCACCGCCGGCTTGGCGAGCGTGGGCGCGCCGGGCTTGGCGGACGCGTTGATGGCAAGTGGTGCTACGGTCGCACCCGCGATCGCGTCGGCCACCTTCAGCGTGCCGTTGTTCGTCACGTCGCCGGTCACGGTGCCATAGCCGCCCAGCGTGGCGCCAGTGTTGACCAGGACCGTCCTGCCCCCGCCCAGTGCGGCGCCGGGGCTGGTCGAGTCGCCGACCACCAGCGTGCCCGCGCTCACCGTCGTGCCGCCGGCGTAGGTGCTCGCGCCCTGGAGGATCAAGGTACCCGTACCTGCCTTGGTCATGGCGCCGGCACCCGTGATGCCTTGCTCGATGATGGCTTCGAAGCCTTTCGTGTCCAGGGTGGCCCCGCCGGCCTCGATCGACACCGGCCGCGTTGCAGACAACTCGAAACTGCCGAGCCATTGCAGCGTGCCGCCGTTGAAGGTCACGCCGCCCGTCGGCGCGCCGAGGACGTTGTCCGCCGGCATGGCCAGCACGCCTTGTTGAATCAGCGTGCCACCCGCATAGGTGTTGCCGCCCACCGCAGAAGGGGCGAGCGTCAGCGTGCCCGCGCCTTGCTGCACAACCCTGCCGCTGCCGGAGATCAGGCCGCTGTAGGTGATCGCGTCGGAGCGGTTGAACACCAGCGTGCCGTCGTCCGCCACATCGCTGGTGACGCTGCCCGTGGTGCCGCCGTTGCCCAGTTGCAGCGTGGCGGGTGCTGCAATGGTCGTCGCACCGGCGTAGCTGTTGTCGGCCAGCAGGATCGACGTGCCGGCCAGCGCGTTGACGGTGCCGGTGCCCGTGATCTGCGGTGTGAACTCGTACGCGGACGACGTGTGGTTGAAGTTGACCGTGGCCGCGCCGTCGCCCAGCGCCACGGTGGACGTGTCGAGCCGGCCCGGATCCGCAGGCGCACTGCCGGTCGCGCCGCCGATGTTCAACGTGCCCACCGAGCCCGCAAAGAAACCCACATAGGTCGCAGGCGCGCTGACCGTGGCCCCGTCGCTGATCGTCAAGGTGCCGGTCCCGCCGTTGCCGACGGTCAGGTCCGGCCCCGTGTTGATCCAGCTTGACCCTGCGCCCGTGACAACGGCATTGCCCACGCCGCCCGCCACGCGCCCGACAAAGCCCTGCGCGCTGGTCACGCTGGCGCCGCCCGAGACCGTCAGCGAACCGGTGCCGGCACGCGCAACCTCGAAGGTCGAGTCGCTCACCAGGGTCGAGCCTGCGCCGCTGACCGTGGCCGTGGCTTGCGCGCCCGCGTTCTCCCCGATCACGACGCTGCCGCCGCGAAGCTGGCCCGCCTGGTCGATGGCCATCGTGCTGGTGCCGGACAGCAGGCTCAGGAACCCGCTGGTCGTCCAGCGCGAGCCGGTGCCGCTCACCTGGATGTTGGCGCTGCCGCTGCCCTCCGATGCGCCGAGCGCAAACCCGCTTTGCACGACACCGCCGTTCTCGACCCTGAGCGAGCCCGCACCGAAGGCGCCGATGGTGAGGCCGCTGCTGGTGGTCCACGCGGAGTCGTTGCCCGTTACTGTCACCGCACCTTGCGAACCGGCATTGGCCCCGATCACGCTCGTCACACCGCTGACCTGTCCGCCGTTCTCGATGCGCAATGTGCCATTGCCCGAGTTGCCGACGGTGACGTTTGCAGCCGGCGAACCAATGGCGCCGCCGCGCACGCTCAAGGTCCCGCCGTCGATGATCGTGTTCCCCGTGTACGTGTTGCTGGCGGTGAGAACGAGCGTGCCGAGATCGGTCTTGTCGAGGCCGCCGCTGCCCTGGATCACGGCGCCGATCGTGGCCGTCATCGCGGCGCCCGCGGCCGTGCCGTCACCCACGCGGATGACCGTGTCGGTCGTGGTCGTCGTCAGTGGCTGGCCGGTGACCGTGTACCCGTCCACTGCGAACTGCGCGCCGCTGAAGGTCACCGCGCCCGCACTGTCGTCCACCGTGACAGTGCCCGGCGTGCCCTGGAAGACCGCGAAGCCGTTCGGCTGCCATGGCGCGTTCGTCGTGCCGCTGCTGTCGGTCCATGCATCGTTCGCGGGTGTCGCGAGCCACGCGCCCGTTCCCCCATTGACGGCCGCGTTGTTGTAGAGGGCGCTGTTGTTGCCGTCCCAGTAGTTCAACGCCAGGCCTTGCGTGTTGACCAGGTTCACCTGGTTCGCCACCGAGGTCTGGACCAGGAAGGGACCGCCGGCCGGCATCGCGCCCAGCACCAGCCCCTGGTTGTTCAGCGCACCGCCGTAGTTGATCAATCGATACACGCCCGCTCCGAAGCTGCCGCCGGCCGAGGGCGTGACGTTCAACGTGCCATCGAGCAGCAGGTTGCCGCCCACCACCGTCAAGTCGTTGAGCGGCCCGCCCGGCACATTGGCCTGGCCCAGTTCGTAGTCGAGCACCGACCCGGCCGACAGCGACAGGTCGCCGCCGATGCTCAGCGTGCCGAGGCTGTTGCCGGGAGCGAGGTGGCCGCCGTTCTGCACCGTCACAGAGCCCGCGATGCTGCCGCTGCCGCCGAGCGTTGCGGCGTTCTGCACGGTGGTCGTTGCACTGGCGAGCGAACCGTTCACCCGCAGCGTACCGGCGCTGACGGTCGTCGGGCCCGTCAAGGTGTTGGCGCCTGTGAGCGTCGTCGTGCCGGTGCCCGACTGGGTCAGCGTGCCGGTGCCACTGATGACGCCTGAGTACGTGAGGGCGTTGCTGCGGTTGAAGACCAGCGCCGCGTTGTTCGCGATGTTGCCCGCGAGGCTCCCGCTGGTGCCACCCAGGCCCACCTGCAGCGTGCCGCCATTGATGATCGTGCCACCGGTGTAGGTGTTGGTGCCCGTCAGCGAAAGCGTGCCGGCCCCGATCTTGGTCATGCTGCCGGCACCGCTGGCCACGCCCCGGTACTCGACGGAGAAGCCGTTGGTGTCGACGGTGCCGCTACCGGCCAGCAGGCTCACCGACCGCCCGATGAAACTGGACGCCGCCAGGTAACGCAACGTCCCGCCATTGAACACGATCGGGTTGCCGAGCGTCCCCAGGTTGCCGGGATTGCTGAAGGCCAGCACGCCCTGGTTGATGATCGTTGCGCCGGTGTAGGTGTTGGTGGCCGTGAGGGTCAGCGTTCCCGCGCCGTTCTTCGTCACCGAGCCGGTGCCGCTGATGACACCGCCGAAGCTCAGCGCGTCGCTGCGATTGAAGACCAGGGCGGCGTTGTCGACGATGTTGCCGACCAGGCTTCCGGTGGTGCCGCCGCTTCCCACTTGCAGGGTGCCCGCGGCGATCGTGGTGCCGCCCGTGTAGGTGTTCGCGCCTGTCAGCGTGAGCGTTCCGGTCCCGGTCTTGATGAGGGAGCCGCCCGACAGCGGCGGTGGATCCAGGCCGTTTTCCGCGAGATAGGCCTGCAACTGCGGCGAGAACCCGTCGGCGATGACGCCGCTGATGGTGTCGGCCTTGCCCAACGCGCCCAGCGTGAGCGATGAGGACCCCAGAAAGATGTTCCCCGCCCCCGAAACCGATCCCACGCCGACAACGCCATTGCCACCATAGGCGGCATCCTTCAATGCAATGTCCAGGACACCGCCCGCGTTGTTGACGAGGGTCGCGCCGTCACCCGTGGCGTCCTGCCAGAAGGCCGTGACGCCGCCCGCGTTGTTGGTGATCGTGGCTGAGCCGGCCGATGAGGCCCCCACGAATCCCGTCATGCCGCCGCTGTTGTTGGTGATCGTCGCGGCGCCGGCAGTGCTGGCATCGTAGAAGCCGACCTGTGCGCTGTTGGCTGTCGTGATCGTGGCGCTGCCTGCCGTCGAGTTGCCTTCGAAATTGGAGCTGACGTCGTTGAACTGGGTGCCACCCGTGCCGCTCAGGTGAATGGTCGATTGCGCCGCCGTTGCGGTGTCACGGAAGTACAGGCTGGTCCCGTTGCCGGCCACGCGGTCGAGCAGGTTGATCGTCATCGAGCCCGCGCTGCCGGTGCCCTGGAAGAACAGGGCGCTGAAGTCTTCAAGGTTCACCGCCGCCGCGGCGGCGCCGGGCTGGTCGACGACGACGCTGTAGAAGCTGGTCACGCGGGCCTGTGTCGGCGCCACCGGGACCACGCCGGTGCTCCAGTTGGTTGGATCGAACCAGCTGCCGTACGCGGTCGGGCTGATCCAGGTGGCGGTCTGCGCCAGGCTCGCCGGCGACCAGGACAGGGCGGCGCATCCGACGACCATCGCCAGCGGGCGATAGCGCGTCCACATGGGATGCGACAACTGCCAGCGCCGGTTCGAATGCTGCGAAAGGATCATGTGGTCGTCCCAACGCAGGCGGGCCGTCAATGCGCAACGCGCGGAGCGTTGTCGAAGGGCCGCATCAGTTCCGCCACTGGTGCCGTGGCGAATCCCGCAAGGCGACTCTCGTTGTCGTCATCAAAGGGAATCTCGGAATGGAACGAGGCAGCGAAATCCATGCATTCGTGGGGGCCAGATCCGAAGCAAAGGCAGGCCACTGCAATGCGCGCCAAGGCCTGATGAAACGCAGCGCGCCATGTTGCGGACCCATATTAGGTTTGGGACGCTTGTGCGGAAATTGCACCTTGGGGCAACGAGGCAACGAACCCCCTGCGCTTGCCGGCCTGGACAGCCGTGAATCCTGAAACTGTGGTCCACTCGGCGCTCCGATCTCTGCCAGCCTGGAGTTCTGAATGAGCGCAGCGTATGAGTGGTTCCTGCACGTTCTTCAACACCATCCGGAAGTCACCTTCTTCCTGGTCCTGGGTTTGGGCTATCTGCTGGGCAAGCTCAAGGTCGGCAGCTTCACGCTGGGAGCGGTCACCGGGACCCTGCTGGCAGGCGTGCTGGTGGGGCAACTGGGGCTGAAGATCTCCGGCGAGGTCAAGCAGTGCTTCTTCCTGCTCTTCCTGTTCTCCATCGGCTTTCGGACCGGACCGCAATTCTTCCGGGGCCTGCGCAGTGACGGCCTCCAGCAGGCCCTGCTGGCCGGCATCGTCGCGACCACCGGCCTGGTGGTGGCCTTCATCGTGAGCAAGCTCTTCGGCTATCAGGCCGGCACGGCGGCCGGCGTGGTGGCCGGGTCGCTGACGGAGTCGGCCACCATCGGCACGGCGAGCGACGCCATCTCGCGGCTGGCCTTGTCGGAGGCCGAGCGGCAGGCGCTGACCAACCAGATTCCGGTGGCCTTCGCGGTCACCTACCTGGTCGGCGTCGTGGGTGCGGCGTGGATCCTGAGCCAGCTGGCGCCCAAGCTCATCGGCGTGGACTTGCCTGCGGCCTGCCGGGAACTCGAAGACAAGATGCGCGGCGGGGAATCCGACGGCCAGTCCGGGCGGCGGGAGTTCGAGTTGCGCGCCTACCTGATCGAGGAGGGCTCGCCGCTGGTGGGCGCGACGCTCCACGAACTGGAAAACGCCATGGAAGGCCAGCGCCTGTTCTTCGAGCGCATCCGGCGCGACGGCAGGGTGATGGACGCCGAGCCCCGGACGGTGCTGCGTGCCGGGGATGCCGTCAGCGCGAGCGGCCGGCGCACCTTGCTGGTCGAACGGATGGAAGGTCCGGGCTCGGGCGTGCGCGAAGTCGACGATCGCGAACTGCTGGACGTGGTGACCGAATCGCTCGATGTGGTGATCACCTCCAAGGCCATCGACGGCCGCCGGCTGGGCGACCTGGCCCATGAAGAAGCGGCGCGTGGCGTCTTCGTGCGGCGCATCACGCGCTCCGGCACGCCGCTGCTGAACACGCCCGACACCGTCCTCAACCGCGGCGACGTGGTGACGCTGGTCGGTGCGTCGCGCAACGTGGAAGCCGCCGTCGCCACGCTCGGTGCGGCCGATCGCGCGACCAATGCGACCGACATGGTGCTGGTGTCGCTGGGCATCGTGGCCGGTGCGCTGGTGGGCGTGCCGGCGCTCATCGTGGGCGGCGTCGAAATCGGCTTGTCGCTCAGCGTGGGAGTGTTGCTGGGCGGCCTGGTGTGCGGGTGGTTGCGATCGGTCCAGCCGGGGGTTTTCGGGCGCATCCCGGGACCGACGCTGTGGGTGTTCGAGTCCATCGGGCTCACCGGATTCGTGGCCATCGTCGGGCTGAACGCCGGACCCGATTTCGTCAAGGGGCTGCAGACGAGCGGACTCTCGCTCCTGCTGGCCGGTGCGCTGACCGTGGGCATTCCCATGCTGGTGGGCGTGTTCATCGGACACAAGTTCATGCGGATGCATCCGGGCGTGATGCTGGGGGTGTGCGCAGGTGCTTCGACCGCAACGCCGGCGCTGGCGGCGGTGCAGGAAGCGGCGAAGAGCGCGGTGCCCACCCTGGGCTATGGCGTGGCCTACGCGGTCGGCAATGTGCTGCTGGCGCTATGGGGAACGGTGATCGTCGCTCTGATTGCCTGAAATAGAGCCCACCCCCGAAGCGCCTGCGGCGCTACCCCCTTCGAGGGGGCGCACCCAGCGGCCCGGCAAAGCCGGTTCCGCGGGTGCCCACGAACAGACGCGGACGGCGCCGTCAGTTCGGAGCGTGTGCGCCGTCGTCGAACTGCCGCATCAGTTCCGCCACCTGCGCCGTACCCAATCCCGCGTCGACCAGCGAAGCGTAGACCTGCCGGGCCGTCGTGGTCAGCGGCAATGCCAGGCCGACCGAGCGTGCAAGCCCTTGCACGCCGTCCAGGTCCTTCAGCACGAGGCTGAGGGCGCCGGTCGGCGGATGGGTGCGCGCGGCCATCTGCGGGGCGAACTCCTGGAGGATGTTGCTGTCGGCCCGGCCGCCGCGCAGGGCCGCGGCCAGCGCACCGGCATCGACTCCGCCCATCTCGGCCAGGCGCACGGCTTCGGCCATGGCCTGGAAGCCCAGCGCGCACAGCACCTGGTTGACGAGCTTGGTGGTCTGGCCGGCGCCGCTCGGCCCCATGTGGGTGTAGTTGGCGCAGAGGTCCTGCATCAGCGCATGGGCGCGGGTCACCGCGTCTGCATCACCGCCCGCCATGACGGTCAGCTGGCCCTTCGATGCCTTGGCCGCGCCGCCCGAGAGCGGCGCATCGACCCACGCCACCTGGCAGCGCTCGCGCAGTTCCTTTGCAAGCTGGCGCGTGGAAGCCGGGTCGATCGATGACATGTCGATCAGCACGGCAGGCGGCGCGATGGCCTCGGCCACGCCGCCCTCGCCGAACACCACGCTGCGAACGATGTCGGCCGAGTTCACACAGGTGATGACGTAGTCGCAGTCACGCGCCGCATCGGCCGCCGAGGCAGCGGCGCGGGCGCCCTGGTCGACCAGCGGGCGCAGCTTGTCGGGGCTGCGCGTGTGCAGGCTCAGCTGGTGGCCGCAATCGATGAAGCGCTGCGCGATGGCCGCGCCCATCATGCCGACGCCGATGACGGCGACACGAAAGGCCGGTCTTTCCCGCGCAGCCATTCGCCGGCCGCGCTCAGGGCGTCACGATGGGGAACCAGAAGTCGAAGGTGTCCAGGTACGACATGAGTTCCTCGAGCTTGCCTTCGTTGCCCTGCACCTTGATCGCACCCGAGCTCACGGCGTCCTTGAGCGTCGTCTGCTTGAGCATGATCTTGTTGATCGTGTCGCGCGAGAGGGTCAAGGTCGTGTCCGCATTCTTCAGCACGCGGCCCTCGGTGTGGTTGAGCACGCCGTTCTCCATTTCCAGCGCGTACTTCTTCTTCAGGTCCGTGAAGTCGAGGTTGATGCCGATCTTCTTGCCCTCGGCCTTCTCGGTGTCGAGGCGCATGCCCAGGTAGTCGAAGAACAGGTCCAGGTCCATGGCGCGCACCGTGTCCGCGCTGGCGGTGTCAGGCGTCGGCCCCTTCTTGATGCCCTCGCGCAGTTCCTTGGCGCCGGTCAGGTAGAAGTTGCGCCACGGCCCGCTTTCAGCCTGGTAGCCCATCTGCTCCAGCGCATCGGCCTGCAGGTTCTTGGCCGCCTGGTTGTTGGGATCGGCGAAGACCAGGTTGTTCACCACCTGTGCCACGAAGCGGTAGTCGCCCTTGTCGTAGTACTCCTTCGCCTTCTTCATGAGGTTGTCCGCGCCGCCCATCATGTCGACGTAGCGCTTGCCGGTTTCCTCAGGCGGCAGTTCGTTCAGGGTGGCGGGGTTGCCGATGAACCAGCCCAGGTACAGCACATACGTGGCCTTCACGTTGTGGTTGACCGAGCCGTAGTAGCCGCGGTTGGAGAAGTTGGTGGCGATCGCCTTGGGCATCTTGAACTGCTCGGCGATCTCCGTCATGGTCAGGCCCTTGTTGGCCAGGCGCAGCGTCTCGTCGTTGATGTAGCGGTACATGTCGCGCTGTTGTGCCAGGTGCTGGTTGACCTCCTTGTTGCCGAACACCGGCCAGTGGTGCATGCCGTACATCACCTGCACGTCATTGCCCCACAGGCTCATGGCCTGGTTGAGGTACTTGGACCACGGCAGCGGCTCGCGGATCTTGGCGCCGCGCAGCGAGTAGGTGTTGTGCAACGTGTGGGCCGAGTCCTCGGCTGCGTTGAGCGCCTTCTTCTCCTTGATGTAGAAGAGGAACTCGGCCGGCGCCTCGCTGCCCGGGGCGTACAGGAACACGTAGGTGAGCCCGTCGATGGTGCGCGTTTCGCCGGTCTTGCCGATCAGGTCGGTGGGCGGGATCAGCGTCACCGTGCCCGCAGAAGTGGTGGTGCCAAGGCCCGCGCCGATCTGTCCGGTCGGGCTGGGCGGCAGCAGGTTGCCGTACATGTAGCTCGCGCGGCGGCTCATGGCCGTGCCCGCCATGATGTTCTCGGCGACGGCCGCTTCCATGAAACCGGTGGGCGCGTAGATCTTGACCTTGCCCGACTTCACGTCGGCCTCGTTGACCACGCCGCGCACGCCGCCGTAGTGGTCCACATGGCTGTGGGTGTAGATGACGGCCACCACGGGCTTCTTCGGCCGGTTCTGGAAGTACAGGTCCAGCGCGGCCTTGGCGGTCTCGGAAGACACCAGCGGATCCATCACGGTGATGCCCGTCTTGCCTTCCACGATCGTCATGTTCGACAGGTCGTAGTTGCGGATCTGATAGATGCCGTCCGTCACCTTGAACAGCCCGGAGATGTTGATGAGCTGAGACTGCCGCCAGAGGCTGGGGTTGACGGTGTCCGGCGCCGCCATGTCTTCCTTGATGAAGCCGTACTTGGCCGGGTCCCAGATGGCGTTGCCCTGGGGGCCGGTGAGCACGTTCTGCGGCAGCGGCGCGACGAAGCCCTTGTGGGCCAGCTCGAAAGACGTCTTGTCGTTGAACGGAAGCTCCTGCATCAGCTTCGCGTTGGCTGCCTTGGTCGCATCGGTGGCCGGCTTGGGCTGCTCCTGGGCACCGGCGCTCACGGCGAACAGTGCTGAAAAAACGGCAATCGGCAACAGGCTCCGGGTGTGCGATACAACGTTCGTGTCGTCATGTGAACAAGACTCCTTGATGAGAAGAACCAGCAAAGTCCATTGCGGTGCGCGTGAGCACGATCGAAGGATCGACATGCGCCTGCAAGCTTGATCTGCGCGCGCGTCAGCGACGGCCATGGCTCGCGGGAGTGGCGCGGGAGCGCTGAAGCGCGCGCGGTCAACCCATCGTAGGTTTCGAAGGTTTGTAAAGTAATTGCACCTTGGGGCAATTCGTGGCCCTGCTCCCAGGCCAGGGGACCCGGCTGTCGTGCGCAGCCCAATGAGCTCCCTGCGGCGCAAGGACAGGGCCTCTCTACGGGGGCAGTCCAGTCGCAGGCAGGCACTGCCCGCTGAATATCATTTCGGCAAGGGGACGCCTGTCGTTGCCCCGCTACAGAAGGCATCGAAGCCTTCGACGGAGAAGCCTTTCCGTTGAGCCAATTCCCAAGGCCGCTGACAAGTGCCCTCGCGCGCGCACCAGCGAAAGCCTGCCGATGGCAGGCAGCCTTGTGCGTCACGCTGCCCGCCCAAACTTGGGGGAGGCTGGTCGGGCACAGCGGGCACGGAACTCATGCAGCCCGTCAATGCCAGGGTCGCCGCCAGGGCGAACGGCCGCCAGCTGGCATGCCGCGTTTTTTTCAAGGTCCGACCGGTGGTGTACGCAAGCATGATTTCAACTCCTCGCAACAGACGGCCTGACAGCTGGTGATGCCGCGCAGGCCGTGATGGTCCAGTCACCCGTCAAGGCGTGACGATGTTGAAGTAGGGGTCGAAGGTCTCCACGTTGGCGAACACGCTGGCCAGCACCTTCGGGTCACCTTCGACCGTCACCATCTTCGCATCCACCAACTCCGGCAGCTTCTTGCCCTGCAACAGCATCGCCAGGAAGGCCGGGCGCGTCAGCGTGAGCTTGACGTCCGGGTTCTTCAGCACACGGCCCTTGGTGTTGTTGAGCACCGAGTTCGACAGCTCCAGCGCCCAGGTTTCCTTGAGGTCGGTGAACTCCATCTGGATGCTGGCCTTCATGCCGTCGGTCTTCTCGTGGTTGAGCCGCAGTGCGATGAAGTCGAACAGCAGTTCATTGTCCATGCCCCGCACCACGTCCGGGCCCTGCGTATTGACCGGCGGCTTGATCACGCCCTGGCGCAACTCGCGCGCACCGACCAGGTAGGCGTTGCGCCAGGTGGCCGCTTCGGCCTGGTAGCCCATCTGCTCGAAGGCATCGGCCTCGAGCAAGCGGGCTGCCGTGTTGTTCGGGTTGGCGAAAACGACGCGGCTGGTGACCTCGGCGCTCCAGCGATAGTCGCCGTCGTCGAAGGCCTTGCGCGCCACTTCCAGCGCCTTGTCCTCGCCGCCCATGGCCGCGACATAGCGCTTGCCCAGGTCGGCC